>DASZJU010000057.1:0-18616 GCA_035947815.1 Reyranella sp. | reverse complement strand
TAAATCTCCTCCGGCGGCCCGAGCTGCTCGACCTTGCCGTGGTTCATGACGGCGATCAGGTCGGCCGTGGTCATGGCCTCGGCCTGGTCGTGAGTCACGTAGACCGTGGTGTAGCGGTAGCGGTCGTGCAGGCGGCGGATCTCGAAGCGCATCTCCTCGCGCAGGTTGGCGTCGAGATTGCTGAGCGGCTCGTCGAGCAGCAGCGTCTCCGGTTCGACCACCAGCGCGCGGGCGAGCGACACCCTCTGCTGCTGGCCGCCCGACAGCTCGCCGGGGTAGCGGTCGGCCAGGGCTTCCAGCCGCGCCGTCGACAGGATCGCCTGGAGCTTGCCGTCGATCGTGGCCTTGTCGAGCTTCCGGATCTTCAGCCCATAGGCCACGTTCTCGGCCACCGTCATGTGCGGCCACAGCGCATAGCTCTGGAAGATCATCGACATGTTGCGGCCTTCCGGCGGCACCGTCCGCGTCGTCGAGGACAGCACCTTGCCCCCGACCACGATTTCGCCTGCCGAGGGCTCGATGAAACCCGCGATCAGCCGCAAGGTCGTCGTCTTGCCGCAACCCGAGGGGCCCAGCAGGCAGACCAGCTGGCCGTGCTCGACGCGCAGCGACACGCCGTCGACCGCGACGGCATCGCCGTAGTGCTTGGTAAGGCCCTTCAGTTCAACTGAGGCCATGTGTCCTCCCTGCCCGGCCCAAGATGCTTCGCTTCTCTCAATATGACAATGATGATGTATATTCGCGGCCTCATCGGAGGAACGGCATGCAGGAACAGAAGATCTACGGCCGGCGCGAGGGCGCTGTCGGGCACCTCGTGTTCAACAACCCGGCCAAGCTCAACGCCGTGTCGCTCGACATGTGGGACGGCTTTGTCGGCATCCTGCGGGACTACGAGAAGGACCCCGAGGTTCGCTGCGTCGTGGTGAGCGGCTCAGGCGGCAAGGCCTTCGTGAGCGGCGCCGACATCTCCAAGTTCGAGAGCGAGCGCGCCAATGCCGAGGCCCAGGTCCGCTACGACGCGATCTCCAAGGAAGGCTACGAATCGCTCTACAATTTCCCCAAGCCGACCATCGCCAAGATCACCGGCTATTGCATCGGCGGCGGCATGAACCTGGCGGCGTGCTGCGACCTGCGCTACTGCAACGAGGGCGCGCGTTTCGGCGTGCCGGCGGCCAAGCTTGGTTTGGGCTACGGGTTCCTCAGGATCGAGCGGATGTCGCGCATCGTCGGCCTGCCCCGCGCCATGGAATTCCTGTTCACCGCCAAGCAGTATTCATCGAAGGAGGCCTACGACATGGGCCTGGTCCACGGCGTGGCCGCCGACGCCGAGCTCGATGCGATGGTGGCCGGGATCACCGGCGCCATTGCGCAGAACGCTCCGCTCACCATCGCGCTTGCCAAGGCCTCGGCGCGCGAGATCGCCAAGCCCGAATCCAAGCAGGACCACAAGAAGCTGGAGAAGATGGCGGAAGCTTGCTTCGACAGCGAAGACTTCAAGGAAGGCCGCCGGGCTTTCATGGAGAAGAGGAAGCCGGCCTTCAAAGGACGCTAATCGTCTTTCGGACCGCGGGCGTCCCGCCCGCTCATGATCATGATGCGGGCCGGAGGCCCGCGCTCCAAGAGGAAACACCCATGACCACCCTGCCCCTTTCCCACATCTCAGTCCTCGACCTCACGGCGCATCGCGCCGGGCCGACGGCCGTGCGCCAGCTCGCCGACTGGGGCGCCCATGTCATCAAGATCGAGCCGCCCAGCGAGGGAGGCCCCGACGCGATGGGCGGCTCCCGTCACGGCTTCGACTTCCAGAACCTGCATCGTAACAAGAAGGCGATGACGCTCAACCTCAAGAGCAAGGAAGGCCACGCGATCTTCATGAAGCTCGCCGAGAAGGCCGACGTCATCGTCGAGAACTACCGCTCCGACGTGAAGCATCGCCTCAAGGTCGACTACGACACCGTGGCGAAGATCAACCCGCGCATCGTCTACGGCTCGATCGCGGGCTTCGGCCAGAGCGGCCCCGATGCCGCCCGGCCCGGCGTCGACCAGATAGCCCAGGGCATGGGCGGGCTGATGTCGATCACCGGCGAGCCCGGCCGCGGGCCGATGCGGGTCGGCATCCCGATCGCCGACCTGACCTCGGGACTGCTGCTGGCGCAAGGCATCATCCTCGCGCTCTACAACCGCGAGCGCACCGGCAAGGGCCAATGGGTCCACACCTCGCTGATCGAGGCGCAGATCTTCATGCTCGATTTCCAGGCGTCGCGCTGGCTGATGAAGGGCGAGGTCGCCAAGCAGGCGGGCAACGACCATCCGACGGGCATCCCGACCGGCGTCTTCCCGACCAGCGACGGCCATATCAACATCGCCGCGTCTGGGCAGAACCTCTGGAAACGCTGCGCCGCCGCCCTGGGCGCGCCCGAGCTGGTCGATCATCCCGAGCATGTGACGCCGGCGCTGCGCTCGCAGAACCGCAAGGCCGTGAACGAGCGCATCGGCGCCATCACCAAGACCAAGCCCTCCGCCTACTGGCTGGAGGCTATGAACAAGGCGGGCGTGCCGTGCGGTCCGATCAACACCATCGACAAGACCTTCGCCGAGCCGCAGGTCAAGCATCTCGGCATCGCCCGGGCGGTGAAGCATCCCAAGCTGGGCGACATCAAGGTGGTCGGCCAGCCGATCAACCTCTCCGACGCGCCGCAGCCCAAGGAGCTCCGACCCACGCCCGAGCTCGGCGAGCACACCGACGAGGTGCTGGCGAGCCTGGGCTACGACCGCAAGGCGATCGACGCGCTGAAGGCCGGCGGCGTGATCTAGGGCCGATTGACTGCCTCCCCAGCGAAGCTGGGGAGGTGGCGCCGTCTTGCGGCGACGGAGGGGTCAAACTCTTTTGATTGTTGACGCGCATGACCCCGCCGCCCGCTACGCGGGCACCTCCCCTGCACGGGATCCGCGAAGGGGAGGAATGCTGAACCTCTACCGCCGCAAGAACTCGCGCAGCGCCCGCAGGAAGGCCACCGGGTGCTCGACCTGGGGCAGATGGCCGGCTGACGGAATCGTCACCAACTTGTAGTCGCCAAGCGACGGCGCCATCTGCCGCGCCCCGCGCTTGTCGAGCACGGGCAGGCGGTCGGCCTCGCCCCAGATCAGCAAGGTGCGGACCTGCGGCGCCGGGCACGCCGATTCGGCCAGCAGGATGTCGAGCACCGCATCGACCTCGGCCGGCGAGAAGCGATCGAGTGCGCTCACGATCGCGGCCGGCGCGTTGCGCCGGTCGTGGAACGCCGTCGCCAACGCCTCGCTGCCGTAGATGCTGCGCAGGAAGTGCGACCGCACCATGCGGCGCAAGCTGGTGTGGCCCGCAAGCCAGCGGACGCCGCGATTATACGCGGGCGGCGGATAGCCGTTGACCATGACCAGGCCACGGCAGCGTTGGGGATATTGCGACGCGAAGCGCCAGGCGATGGTGGCGCCGAACGAATTGCCGACGATGGTGGCGCGCTCGACGGCCAAATTGTCGAGCACCTCCTCGAGCCACGCGGCATAGGCGCCGAAGCTCGGCAGCAATGCGCCCGGCACGCCGATGCCCGGCAGGTCGGGTGCCACCACCTGATGCGAGCGTTCGAGCTCGCCGGTCACCGTCGACCAATAGGCTTCGGCCCCCGCCCAGCCGCCATGCAGCAGCACGATTGCCTCGCCGCTGCCGCCGGTCCAGACTCGCGCCGGGCGCTGGCCGAGCGGGATTGTCTTTGCTTCCACGAGACGCCTTCATGAACGAATTGGCATGAACGAATTGGAGCGGGAGAATAGAAGATGGCGTCGCGCAGAACAGCACTGATCACCGGCGCCGGCCGCAATATCGGCCGCGCCTGCGTGCTCGGCCTGGCCGAGGACGGCTTCGATGTCGCCGTCAACGGCTCGAGCGATCGCGCGGCCTGCGAGAAGGTCGCCCGGGAAGCCGAGAAGTTCGGCGCCAAGACGCTGGTCATCATGGGCGACGTCGGCAAGCCCGAGGACTGCCAGCGCATCGCCGATGCGGCGATCGAGCAGTTCGGCGCCGTCGACGTGCTGATCAACAATGCGGCGCTGCGTCCCAACAAGCCGTTTCTCGAGATGAGCGAGGCCGAATGGCGCCGCGTCATTTCGGTCGACCTCGATGCCTCTGTGTGGCTGTCGCGCGCCTGCCTGCCCGGCATGCTGAAGAACGGCTGGGGCCGCATCGTCAATTTCACCGGCATGAACGCCATTCATGGCCATGCCGGCCGGACGCCGGTGTCGGTCGCCAAGCACGGCGTGTGGGGCCTCACCAAGGCGCTGGCCATGGAGTTCGGGCCGAGGAAGATCACCGTCAACGCCATCTCTCCCGGGCCCATCGCGCCCGATGTCGAGGAGAAGAACGCCTCGGCGCAGGCCCGCGCTCAAACGGTGGCGCGCGTGCCGCTCGGCCGCATGGGCACGCCGATCGAGGTCGCTGCCGCGGCCCGCCTGCTGGTCTCCGAGGCGGGCGCCTACATCAACGGCCAGATGATCCAGGTCAACGGCGGCGCCGAGACCTGACCCGCTCCATGCCAGTATGTGCAGCCTTGAGTTCCTCTTGGCGCTCAGACGGACTAGATTGCGACGTCGCCAGGCGGTGCATTACAGGAGGTCGACATGCCGGTGGTGAAGAACGAGGAAGCCCAGGAGATCCCATGGCGCCCGGGCTATCGTAACTATGTTCTTGCCGGCCAGGCGCAGGGCGTTTCGGTAAGTTCGAGCATGGGCGTCCTGGAACAAGGGGCTGGCGCACCGTTGCACTACCACGAGGAAGTCGATGAGGTCATCGTTGTCGTCGAAGGAATGCTCGACGTGCGGATTGGAGACGAGCGCCTCCTCGTTGGCAAAAACCAGACCATCTCGGTTCCCGCTCGCACGCCACACGCCTTCACCGTGGTCAGCCCGGAAGGGGCGCGCTTCATCGCCTTTCTTCCCAAGCAGGGAGCGCACATGGCGACAAAGTATCTCGAGGGCGGACCGCCATTGGGCGCCAAGCTGAAGTAGAGAACGCGTTCGATGACAATCGCCGCATCGGGAGGGCGCATGTTCGACCGTCGTCAGGTCCTTGTGGGTGCCGCAGGTACTGCGGGCATGCTGGCGGCCGAGGCCGTGGCGCAAACGTCGCCGGCCCCAGCCGCGGCCGCGGCACCGCCCGAGTCGCCCTACGCGGTCACCTACATCGAAGTCGAGCCGGCCCAGGCCGACGCCGCGCGCCGCCTGCTGGCGCACTACCGCGATGCGCTGAAGGACAAGGGCGCGCTCGAGTGCGCCGTCTTCGAGCAGATCGGCCGACCCAACCACTTCGTCATCGTCGAGCGGTGGCCGAGCGCCAAGGCCCGCGAGGACAATGCCGCTTCGGCGCCAGGCCAGGCGTTTCGCTCGGCTCTGACGCCGCTCCTGATCGCGCCCTACGACGAGCGACCGCACTTTGCGCTGTCGGTCGGGCCCCAGTCGAGCGGAACCACGCCGGCGACGCTTGCCGGTGTATTCGTCATCACTCACGTCGACATGGTGCCGCCGAAGCGGGAGGAGGGTGTCGCCGCAGTGCGCACGCTCGCCGAAAGAAGCGCCGGCACGGCCGGCAACATCCGCTTCGATGCGTTGGTACAGGCGAGCCGGCCGAACCACCTGACGCTGGTCGAGGCCTGGACAAACGCGCCGGCCCAGGCGGCGCATAGCGCCACCAACCCCACCCGGGCGTTCCGCACCGCACTCGGGCCGATGAGCGGCGCCCTTTACGACGAGCGGCTCTACACGCTGCTGAAATAAGGTGCGGCGCGACCATGCCAGCTGCCTTGTCCCGCCGCAGGCTTCTCGCCCGCAGCGCCGCCGCCCTCCTCCCGATGGGCGTCCCGCTCGGTCTCGCGATCGGCTTCCGGGTTGGCCTCATCGCGCGCCCGGCCGTGGCTGCTGACTACAGCTTCCGGCAGTTCCATAACCAGGCGGCCTCGAGCCCGCTGCATCGGCGCCTCGTCGAGATGTGGCTGGCGATCGGCGCAGAGACCAACGGCCGCGTCGTGGCCGAGGTGTCGGCCGAGAATGCCGGCATTGCGGGCTCCGATCCGGCGGCGCTTAAAATGCTGATCTCGGGCGAGCTCGACTTCTTCACCTTGATGGGCGGCATCCTGGGGCAGGCGGTGCCGGTCGCCGAGGTGCAGCAGGTCCCCTTTGCCTTCCGGACGGCGGCCGAGGCGCACCAAGCGGCCGACGGCACGCTGGGCGCCTACCTGCGCGAGGAGATGGCGGCCAAAGGCATTCATGGCTTCCCGGTCGGCGCGTTCGACAACGGCATGCGGCAGACCTCCTCGACCATCCGGCCGATCACGGCGCCGAAGGATTTCGAAGGACTCAGGATCCGCCTGCCGGCGGGCCAGATGTTCACCGACACCTTCAGGGCGCTCGGCGCCGAACCGGTCACGATCAACGTCAACGGCATCTATGAGGCGCTGAAGAATGGCAAGGTCGATGCGCAGGAGAACCCGCTGGCCGTGAACGAGGTCTTCAGGCTGTACGAGGTGCAGAAGCATCTGGCCATGACGAACCACATGTGGTCGGGCTTCAATCTCATGGCCAACGGCCAGTTGTGGCGAAAGCTGCCGGAAGACATCCAGGCCACGATCGAGCGCAATGCGGCCCGGTTCGTGCGCGCCCAGCGCGACGATCAAGGCCGCTTCAACGCCGGCTTGCGCACGACCCTGGCCGAGCGCGGCATGATCTTCAACGAGGTCGACCAGGCCCCGTTCCGCGCCCGCATGACCCCGGTCTATGCGGCGTGGCGCGAGAAGCTCGGCAGCAAGTGCTGGACCCTGCTCGAAGGCCACGTCGGCAGGCTGGGCTGAAACAGCACGGCCGGCGGCCGGATTGGCCTGAGCGGGATTTCTCCAGTTGACAATGTTCCGTTATTAGCTAATCATCTAAATATGAACCTCGTTTTCAAGGCGCTCTCCGATCCGACGCGGCGGCGAATCCTGCAGCTCTTGAGGGAACGGCCGATGACGGCGGGCCAGATCGCCGCGCACTTCGATTTTGCCAAGCCGACGCTTTCGGCCCATTTCGCGGTGCTGCGCGAGGCCGACCTGGTCGAGTCGGAAAAGGCCGGAACGTCCGTCACCTACAATCTCAAGCTTTCCGTACTCGAGGATGCGCTGCTGAGCTTCGCCGAAACAGTCGGCGTCGGCGCTCGCTCGGGCGGCAGGCTGAAGCTGGCAACCAGGAGGGGCAAGTGATCGACCGAAAGACGGCTCTGGTGTGCGCGGCGCTCATCGCCCTGATGCTGATGGCGGCTGTATGGCAGATCGCCATGCTGGACGACTGGACGACGCTCGCGGTCCACAAGGGAGCATCTCTGCCATCGTTGTTTCTCTTCGTCTTTCCCGCTGCCAGTGTGCTGGTCGTCGGGGCGCTGTACTGGAGCGGCCGTGGCGCGACGGCAAACGACGCAAAGCTCCAGCCTTGGCGCAAATGGGGAAAGTTCCTCTCGATCAGCTACTGCGGCGGCCTGCTGTTGCTGCAAGGTGTGCTCGTCGTCCGCAGCCGCGGCGTCGACGTGCTGCCTTTGGACCTTTCGGCGGTCAGTCGCACGTTAGCCGTCCTGATGTCGATCATGTCCCTCCTGGCGATCAACCAGATGCCCAAGCTCCCCTGGTTCGACAGCAGGTTCACGCTGGGCGGGGACCTGGGGCCGATCTACGGGCCAAGATACCTGCGAACCCAGTCCCGGGCTCTGGTCGCGTTCATGATCGTGGTGATTGCCTACAACCTCGCGGCGCCGCCGACCATGGGTTGGCGCGCAGTTCCCTACATTCTTCTCGCGACGGCCCTTTTCGTCGTGTGGAGCATCGCCTGGCGGTTCCATCTGGGCCGCAAATGGAAGCTTGAACAGCGGACAGCGCGCTGAGGACCGCAGCTGGGCGCGCGCCGTTGCGCGCCCGCCCCTTTCCGCTACTGGCGGAGCGCCCCGTAGACTGCCTGACAAGCGGGATGGCATCCTGCGCGTCCACGGAGAGGAAAAAGGAGTGGACGCGTGCGCGACTACCTGGCGTGGCGACTGGCCTTCGGCGTAACGACGCCGTCAACCAACACCGTCGTCCAACCTGAATATGACGACATGAGGCCGGCCGGTGTGACGAACCACCTGGCGCGCATGGTCATAGCGGACGATCCCGTGACCTCCGATGCCGATTTCGAGCGGCAGCTGGAGGCGATCGACAAGTCGCTCGAGGCTGCAGTCGACCGGGTCATGGACGCCAAGCCCAACGCGTTCATCCTCGGCATATCCGCCCTCTCGGTGTGGGGCGGCACGCTCGACTGGGGCGAAGAGCTGAAGCGCCGCGTGCGCAAGGTGGCCGGCTGGGACATCCCCGTTGCGATTGCCTCCGACGCCGTCGTCGCCGGTCTCCAGGCGCACGCGATCAAGCGCCGGATCGCCATCATGGAGCCCTACTACCCGTGCATCGAGCCTCGCCTCAATGCGGTGCTGGGCGCCCATGGCTACGAGATCGTTCGCTTCTGCCACATGCGCGGCAAGAGCCCGGCGTCGTACTCGGTGCTGACCGCCCAGGACATGATCAAGGCCATCCGCTCGATCGACGGACCGGATATCGAGGCGATCGTCGCCTTCGGCGCCAACTTGCCCTTCGCCAGGCTGGCCGACGAAGCCGAGCGCTGGCTCGACAAGCCGGTCCTGCAGATCAATGCCACGACTTACTGGCACGCCCTGCGCAGCAACGGGATCACGGACAAGATCTATGGTCACGGCTCACTGCTCGCGCGTTTTTGAAGCAGCAGATGCCAGGCGCCGCAGGCGTTTGCGGACCCTTCGAAGGCGTTCCGGCAGGAAGGCGCTATTTCAAGGTGTCTCTGGGAACTCGAGGGATCGTGCGGTTAAATGCGGTTTGAACGCAGGGCATAACCAGCCAGCCAATATCTTCGCCCATGCTATGAAGTTCCTTCGCGGTACTTGACGAAACGTGAAGAAACTGCGCCTCACAAATAAAATGCACCATGGGGAGCGATGAATCGATCCGTTCGGCAACGCCGTGTAGATTGAATTCCTCGCTGAAATTGCTGGCCTCCCGAAGGCCGCGAACAATGTGCGTTGCGCCTATCGTGCGCGCATATTTTATCAAACTTTGATTTTCGAACTCGCCAATTTCTAACGATCCGTTGAAGAACGTCACCTTAGGCGTGTTGTCAGCATTCTGTTCCATATGTGCGTTGTCCCACCGTTCTTGGACGGACTGAGCTATCAGGGCTAGGCTTTCCTGGATTGGAAAGGCCCTTTGTTTCCTAACATTCGTGCCAATGGCAACGTGAACGGCGTCGAACGTCCTCAAAGCTTTCAAGATGATGTCGAGGTGCCCTCTCGTAATCGGGTCAAAAGATCCCGCGTATAGAGCCTTGGTCTTGGCGGGCTTAAACACGATTTGTATCTCGCATGTCAGCGAACTCCAGAAGTGGGCTGACCCAACGCCGGCGCCACACGCGGCTGAGTTCCAGGTTTTCGATCACCACGCTCCCGGCGACGCTGGCTCGGCAAAGCCTAGCCGGTGGATACGCTCATGTCAGCCAACACAGAGCGAAAGGGTCCGCTTGATTAGATCGAACGATCCGTAGCCGACGGTGTGCGGATATACGAATATCAAGATCACTGGTACGCTATCCAGTCTGGAGGGAGCAATGCTTCGACACGACCCACACCGTCGCCCGAGACGAAGCTTTTCCGGGCATGGCGATGACCAAAGGCGAGTCGAAGATGTTCGGTGATGGTCCCCTTGGCTTGTCGATCACGGCGAGTGGGTCGGAGCGTCTCCTCAGAGTCCGATCAATCGCCGATTACCGCCGAAACGATCACCCCAGAAGGTTGGCATGGATCTGAATCTGCGCGGCAAGCTCGCTCTCGTCACGGGCGCTTCCAAGGGGATTGGCCTGGCGTGCGCCAGGCAACTTGCCGAGGAAGGCTGCCATCTGCATCTCGCGTCGCGCACGAAAGCGGATCTGGAGCGCGCCCGGGAGGCAATTCAGGCACGGCACAATGTTTCCGTGACGATCCATGCCATCGATCTCAGCAACGGCGATGCCGCGCGGTCGCTGGCTTCGGCCTGCCATGACATCGACATCCTGGTGAACAATGCCGGCGCCATTCCGGCCGGCGACCTGCAAGCGATCGACGAGGCACGGTGGCGTGACGCGTGGGATCTCAAGGTGTTCGGCTACATCAATCTCTGCCGTGCGGCCTATCCCGTCATGAAGGCGCGCGGCGGCGGCGCCATCGTAAACGTTCTCGGCGCCGCCGGGGAACGGCCGACCTGGGGCTACGTCGCCGGCAGCGCGGGCAACGCATCGCTGATGGCGTTCACCCGGGCGTTGGGTGGCAGCAGCCTCGGCGATCGTATCCGCGTCGTCGGCTGCAATCCTGGCCTTATCCGGACCGAGCGCATGGAGACGATGCTGCGCGCCACCGCGCAGGCCAAACTTGGCGACCCCGCACGCTGGCAGGAACTGATTCCCGCCAACCCACCGGTTGGCACGCCCGAGCAGTGCGCCGATCTCGTCGCCTTCCTTGCTTCCGATCGGGCATCGCACATTTCCGGAACGATCGTCACGATCGACGGCGGGGCGGCACACTATGCCGGAGTCCTGTAGGGCGAACGAAGAAGTGCGTCGGCACGTGCCGAGCGAGCAGATCGCCTGGCGGCAGGCGGCCGTGTCATCGCTGGGGGCGCGCCACTCCAGTGGCGCGTCATGGTCTTCCGGACCGCGGGCGTCCCGCCCGCCTCATGATCATGAGCGGGCGGGACGCCCGCGGTCCGCATGAGCATGAGAAGACGCGCCACTTCAGTGCGGAGGTTACTCCGCACGCAGTGGCGCGCCCCAGCAAAGATGGGCGTCAATCGAAACCGAACACGCCCCCTAGCTAGACCGCCGGCCGGCTGCGGATCTCGTCCGCCACCTTGCGCTTCAGGAACGATCCGTCCTTGAGGTCGCCGTGGAAGGCGTTGCCTTCCATCACCACGCGCCCGCGCAGGATCGTCGCCGCGGGCCAGGCCGTCACCTTGTGCCCTTCCCACGGCGTGTAGTCGGTCTCATGCAGGTCCGTCGCGCGGATGGTCTTGGCGATGCCGGTCTCGAGCAGCACGATGTCGGCGTCGGAGCCCACCGCGAGCGCACCCTTGCGCGGGTAGAGACCCATGATCTTCGCGGCATTGGTCGAGATCATGTCGACGAAATGCGCTGGCGCGTAGCCGCGTTCGCTCACCATCTGCGTATACATCAGGCCGACCCGCGGCTCGACGCCGGAGTTGCCGCCGGTCGTGTCGTCGATCCGGCTGCCCTGCAGCTTGATGCGCAGCGGACAACAGAGCTCGTCGGTCGCGATCACCTGGATGGCGCCGCGATTGGTCGCGGTCCACAGCCGCTTCTGGTCCTCGGGATATTTGAGCGACGGGTAGGTGTGATACATCTGCCCGCCCGGCCGCTGGTAGTCCTCAGCGTTGTACATCAGGTACTGGTGCAGGGTCTCGCCGTACATCGGGAAGCCCTTCGCCCGCGACGCTTCGAGCGCCGCCACGCCGGTCGCCGCCGAGACATGCACCATGTAGAGGGCCGCGCCCTCGACGTTCTCCGCGAGCCGGATCACGCGATTGAACGAGAGCTCCTCCGACAGCGCATTGTGCACCTCGGCCATGTGCTCGAAGCTGACGCGGTTCTCGCGCATCAGCTTCTCGTACATGAACATCACGATGTCGTTGTCCTCGGCATGGATGGCCGCGACGCCGCCCTCAGCGGCCACGACCTTGAGCGCCTCCCAGATGTGACCGTGCGGCACCATGCGACCGAGGTTTCCCGGCCGGATATTGGTGGTGAAGATCTTTATGCTGGCATGGCCGTCCTGCATGGCATCGGCGAGCTGGCCGAAATGCGGCGTCGGCACCTCGCCCATCAGCGTGAGATGGAAGCCGTAGTCGCAGTAACAGGCGGCCTTCCACTGGCCTTGCGTCTGTTCGATCGATTCCTGGATCGTCCGGTCGTGCACGCATTGCACGAAATCGATCAAGGTCGTGGTGCCGCCGTGCAGGGCGGCTTTACTGACCTGCGACGGCGGATCCGTCAGCACGTCGGGCCGGCCCGGCGCGCGCACCGGCATCGAGCAGTGGATGTGCGGGTCGATGCCGCCCGGGATCACCAGCTTGCCGGTGGCGTCGACCCGGCGCTCGGCCTCGGCCAGCGTGCCCGGCCCGCCGACCACGGCGATGCGTCCATCCTTGACGCCGATGTCGGCCAACGTGGTTCCGCTGGGCAGGACGCAGGTCCCGCCGAAGACGATCAGATCCAGCATCACGCTTCTCCCTCTCGATTTTTGCTCTCTCGACTGTCGATGATCACCGGATCTCCGGGCACGAAATGGGCCAGGATCGTCTCCGGCTTGAGATCCCGAACGATGAAAACGAGACGGCTGGACTGGTCGCCGTCCGGCCAGTCCGCCAGCCAGCGCGGCGGATACATCGTGTGCTGCACCGCATGGATGGCGGCCGGCCTTCCGTCACCGTCGGCGAAGGCTAAAAGTCCCTTGACGCGCAGCAGACTTTCGCCGTGCTCTTGGGCGAGCCGTCCCAGGGCCATGGCGAACTCGAGCCGGGTCATCGGCCGCCGCAGGCGGATCGAGAGCGAGGCAATGCCGTGGGCGTGAACGGCTTCGCTGCGCGGGCGCGGCCGCGGCAAGGCGACCGGCGCGCCGCCGAACAGGGCCGCCGCGGCATCGATCGCGGCACCATCCACCGCGCGCGCGATCGGGTTGATCGCCGCCAGGTGCGCCAGCAGTTCCGCTGTCGCCGGCGCCAGGTCCGTCTTGGTGAGCACGAGCAGGTCGGCGCTGGCCGCCTGCGCCGCAGCCTCGGGAAAGCGCGCCAGGCTCGCCGGGCCGGCGATCGTATCGATCGTCGTCACGATCCGGTCGAGGCGCAGCGACGCCTCGAGATAGGCATCGGCCGAGAGCGTGTAGAGAATGGGCGCCGGATCTGCGAGGCCGCTGGTCTCCAGCGCAATGCGCCGGAACGGCGGACGTCCACGGGCGCGGCGGCGATCGACCAGCCGGTAGAGCGTATCGGCGAGGCCCTGGCGGACGGCACAGCAGGTACAGCCGTTGGGCAGATCGACGATTCCCTCGGATTCCACCTCGAGCAACAGGTGGTCGAGGGCGACCGCGCCGAATTCGCTGATCACCACCGCGGTGTCGGCGAGGTCGGGGCTGGCCAGCACGCGGCCCAGGAACGTCGTCTTGCCGCTGCCGAGAAAGCCGGTCAGCACCGACAGGGGAATCGGCTCGGGATTCGGCTCCCGGGGCACGGCGGCGAGCGCCTTCAGGCCGGGCGGCATCTACTGGCGAAGCCCCGCCTGGCGCAGCAGCGGCATCACCGCGCTGTCGAAATATTTGAGCTCCTCGTTGTAGTCGAGGAAGCCGAACACGATGCCATCGACCCCGGCCGCCGAAACCTCGGCGAGCTGGTTGGTGACCTGCTCGGGCGTGCCGATGATCGGATTCGTGCCCCAGCCCGCGACGACGCGCTCGCGATATTTCTCGATGCGGTCGTTGAACGACTGGCTCTCGATGCCCAGCACCTTCATGAGATTGTCCGCGGCCACCCAGTCGCCCTGCTCGATGATGCTGCGATAGACCCGGCGCGCCTCGGCCTCGGTCTCGCGGCAAACCACAAGAGCCGAGGTGCAGACACCGATATCGCGCTGATAATCCGTGCGGGCCATCTCGCGGACCTGCGCCGCCACGGACTTGACCGATTCGACGCTGTCGAAGCCGACGAAGCTGAAGTCGACCTCGCGGGCGGAGAAATCCCGGGCCGCCGGCGAATGACCGGCGTTGATCAACACCGGATAGGGCTTCTGGATCGGCTTGGGATGAGCCTGGGCCTGCTTGATGTGGAAATGCGCCGATTCGAAATCGAACGGCTCCTCGTCGGTCCACAGGCGCTTGGCGACGGAAAGCCACTCGGCGCCGTAACGGTAGCGATCGTCGTGCGCCCGCTGCGTGCCCTGGAACATCTCCATCTCCGGCGTGAACCAGCCCATCACGAGGTTGAGGGCAAAGCGGCCATGGGAGATATGGTCGATGGTCGCCGCCTGCTTGGCGGCAACGATGGGATGCACCGTCGGCACGTGCGAGGTCGCGGCAACCATGATGTTGCTGGTCGCCTGGGCCAGCCCCGCCGCCCAGGTGTAGGTCTCGAACGATTCGCCGTTGAAGTCGGTCGTGCCGCCGAAGCCGCGCCAGCGCGCCACCGGCAAGGCCAGCTCGAAACCCATGGCATCGGCGCGCTTGACGATCTCGGACGTGTGTTCCCAGGTCACCTTATAGGTGGTCGGCGCATGGGAGATGTTGAGCCCGTAGCTGCAATTGATGCCGAAAACGCCAAGCTTGAGCTTCTGGTCGTTGTACAGCGGCACGTGCGCGCGCCGGTACTCCTGCAATGCAATCGCCTCAGCCTTGGTCATCCCGCCATCACTGGTTTTGCCCGCATCTTGGGGCCAAGATGGTTTGGGGGCCAGACGTCTGTCGGCCGTACGTCGGGTTGACAGCGTCGCTGGGCCATCGCCCGATGCGGGCGCGAAAAACGACAGCAAAAGGGGGAAAACTGATGGCTGAAACGCCGACCTTCGGCCGCTACGCCGAAATCCCGTACGACCAGATGACTCCGGAACAACAGGAAGGCTACAAGGCGATGATCGAGGCCCGCGGCCGCTTGCCGGGCCCGACCAAGATCTGGGTGCATAATCCGAAGCTCGCGAAAGTCGCCGGCCCGTTCGGCGCGCATTTTCAGCCAGGTCACTACTCCCTGACCGAGCGCGAGCGCGAGATCGCCGTCTGCGTCATCACCAGCCGCTGGCATTCGGCCTATCCGACGGCCGCGCACGAACGGCACGCGAAAGAGGTCGGGCTGCCGCCCGCCAAGGTCGAGGCGATCATCGGCGGCATGCCGGCCGCTTTCGACGACCAACGGGAACAGATCGTCTACGAGATGGCGATGGTGCTGTCCAACGCGCGGTGGGTGCCGCGCGGGCTTCACGACCGCGCCGTCAAGGCGCTCGGGCACGTCGGAGTCACCGATGTCATCACCTTGATGGGGCATTACACCAGCGTCGCGATGACTCTGGCCTTCTATGATGTCCCGGACGGAGCGACGGGCATGGCGCGCTGAGCGATACGGCGCGCTGCCGTGCCGATGAAGGCATGGAGCCGTTCAAGCGGCTGGTACGTCAGCGCCCCGCGCGCCAAGCGCCGGCGGCGGCCTGCCCCGAGGCCTGCCGGCAGTCCGCGCTGCCAACGTTGAGCAACGACCTCGTTCAGGGCATCCTTCGTCCATGAACCGCAGAAGTGTCTTCGCCGTCATGACCCTTGGGTTGCTGACGGCCTGCCAGTCGCCGGGCGAGCTGGCCCAGAAGCCGCCCACATGGAGCGCCGCCTACCAAGTGCCCTGGGAGGCGATGGCGAACTGCATCGTCGCGCAATCGCAGCGTCCGCTGGTCACCGTGACGCCGACGTTCTCCTCGGGTCGCGCGCAGGTGGTCGTCACGAACCCGGCCGGCGCCGTGCTGGGATCGTTCGACGTCCGCCAGATGTCCGGCGGCGGCACCGAAGTGGCCTATCGCAGCATCTATGGCGGGGCCGGCTCGGGCGCGGGCGGCGATGCCCGCGACATCGCCGATCGCTGCGCACGACCCTGAAGCGCCTGGCCAGGTGCGGCCGCGGCAAGGCCGCGGGAAGCGGCGCATGACTCAAGTTCCTCTCCCCCATAACGGGCCGGGCTATCGCATGTGACAAAAGCTTCCGTCATTCCGACCGGAGCCGAGCGCAGCGAGGCGCAGTGGAGGGACCTTTTCTATTGCCTCGGCGATAATAAAGGGTCCCTCGACTACGCCGCCCTTTGGGCGGCCTCGCTCGGGATGACGGAACAAATAGCCATAGGCGATAGCCCTGCCCGATAGTGGCGGGTGAGCATGAGCGTGGCACGGGGAGGACACCATGGAATTCGACGTCATGACGCGCGCCACCACCTGGGACCACGTGGCCACTCTGGCGCGCCGCACCGAGGCGGCGGGCTTTTCCGGCATGTTGTTCACCGAAGGCCATCAGGTGCCGTGGATGAACATCGCCGCCGCCGCGCTCGCGGCGCCGTCGCTGCATTTCTCGACCGGCATCGCGATCGCCTTCGCGCGCAGCCCGATGATCTCGGCGGAGATCGCCTGGGAGCTGGCGCACAACACCAAAGGCAAGTTCCGCCTCGGCTTGGGCAGCCAGGTGAAGGCGCACATCACCCGGCGCTACGCCAGCCCGTTCGACAAGCCGGCGCCCCAGATGAAGGACTATGTGCAGGCCGTGAAGGCCTGCCTGTCGGCCTTCCGCCGCGAGGGTCCGCTGCAGCATGACGGCCCCTACTACAAGCTGAGCCTGCTGCCCGAGCAATGGACGCCGCCGCGGCACGACCACGAGGACATCAAGGTCGACATCTCGGCGGTCGGCCCGATCATGGTCCGGGTGGCCGGCGAGGTCGCGGACGGCGTGCACGTCCATCCCATGCATTCGATGCCCTACATCCGGAACCGCCTGCTGCCGGGCCTGGCCGACGGCGCGGCGCGGGCCGGACGCGACCCGGCGACGATCGACAAGATCATCCCGGTCATCGTCGCGGCCGGCGATACGCCGGAGGAGCGGGCGACGCCGATCCGGGAGGCGAAGACGACGCTGGCCTTCTATGGCGCCACGCCGAACTACGCCTTCCAGTTCGACGACCTCGGTCACCACGGCCTGCGCGACCAGCTGCGCGACTGCCTCAAGACCGGCGACAGCGCGCGCAGCGAGGCGCTGATCACCGAGGAGATCCTCGACCAGTTCGCCATCGTGGCGCGCTGGGACGACGTCGCCGACCGGATGATCGAACGCTACAAGGGCATCGCCTCGCGGCTGGTCATCTACCTCGCCTCGCACTGGCGCGAGGTCGATCCGAAGATCCTCGAACGCTGGGGCGAGGTGGCGCGCGCCGTGCGCAAGGCGGGTTAGAGGTCCACGCCCGCCTACCGGCTTACCCCGGCCGCGTGGTAACCGTGGAGTCCGAAAGCCCTCCTGCAGCAATCGTATGCGAGCCCCGCCATGAAGCTCCCAAGCCTTTTTGCCATCCCAGCCCTCGTGCTGATGTTCGCCACGCCGTTGGTGGCAGCCGCGCAGCCCACGCAAAGCGTCTCCGACGCTGCCCTCGCCAATGCCGGACGCCAGGCAACCCTCAAGATGATCGACTATAACGTGAAATATTGTGATAGCGCGTTGACTGTCGAGGCGTGGCTCAAGGCGTTGGTCGGGACCGAGGCGCGGAGCATCACGTGGAGCGGCGGACAATGTGTGCTCGTCAACGACATGCATCCTGGCATCGATGCATCGTCATGGCCGTATTGCGCTCAGGCAACGATCACCCTGGTTCATCCCAAGGATCCTGGCGACAGCCCCCTTATCGAGATCTACTTCGAAGAGCCCATCCATGGCCGACCGGGCGCCGCCAATGCGTTTCGCAGCCTGATGGCGACACGCGACGACGGCGACGACTATCGCCGCTTCCGCAAGGAGTTCGAAGCTCTGTGGGATGAGCGGTTTCCGCCCGGACCCGGTGCCCACCGCTGCAAGGATGAATAGCCAATGAGATGCCGGATTCCGCGGACGGCAGTCGCTGCCGCCTCTGTTTAGCCCCGGGTCCCAAGAGCATCACGAGCCGGCGCGCGCGATGAAATTGCGCACCACGGGCGACGTCTCTCCTCGCCGGTACGCGAGAGCAAGCCGCGTCGTCGGCGACTGGCCGGCAATCCGCCGATAAACGACGCCCGTCACGCGCACTTGCGTCATCGACACCGGGACGATCGATACGCCGAGCTCCGCGGCCACGAGATTCACGATCGATGTAAAGTGCGGCGCGACCTGGCCGATAAACGGCTCGAAGCCGGCCTTTCGACAGGCGTCGACAACCGTGTCGTAAACCGTCGGAGCGACTTCGCGCGGGAACAGCAGAAACGGATCGTCCTTCAACAGTGCGAGGTCGATCTCTTGCCGTTCGGCAGCAGAGTGACGCTTGGGAAGGGCGACTACCATCGGCTCCTCCGAGAGCCGGCGCAGCTGCAGCTCTCCGGTATCGGGCGTGCCTGGCCGCAGGAAGACGGCGTCGAGCGTTCCCTCGCGCAAGCCGGCAACGAGCCGTGTCGTATTGGCCTCTTCGAGCGTGAGGTAGATTTCGGGATAGGCGCGGCGAAAGCTGCGGATCGCCGACCGTACGACGACGTTGAACGTCGCCGTTGAGGTGAAGCCGACACGCAGCGACCCCAGTTCGCCGCGCGCCGCGCGTCGCGCCGCCATAGTTGCCCTCTGGGCGGTCAAGGGCATCTCCTTCACACCGGCCAAGAACGCCTTGCCGGCCTCGGTAAGCTCCGCGCCGTGGGCCAAGCGATGAAACAGCGCTGCACCGACCTCTCCTTCCAGGTCCTTGATCTGCTGGCTGAGCGGCGGCTGGCCGATGCCAACCTTGGCCGCCGCCCT
>DASZJU010000056.1:0-2697 GCA_035947815.1 Reyranella sp. | reverse complement strand
CGCCACTCCAGTGGCGCGTCTTTGTTGACGACGAGAGAAGATCGCGCCACTGGAGTGGCGCGCCCCCAGCGCTAAAACTCTACATCCAGCTCCTCGACCTCCTCCGGCTCGTTCTTCGCCGCGAGCGTCCATTCGAGCATGGCCGGGAATTTCAGCATCAGGTCGCGATAGCCCGCCGACGCGGGGTCGAGCTTCACGTCATAGGTGGCAAAGCGCGAGCACACCGGCGCATACATCGCATCGGCGACCGTCGCCGCCTTGCCGAACAGATACGGCCCGCCATAGCGCTGCAGGCAGTCGCGCCAGATCGCCGTCACGCGCTCGATATCGGCCTGGGCGCCCGCCCACACCTTGAAGCCGGGATGGCGCGCCTTGAGGTTCATGGGCAGCGCCGAGCGCAGGTTGGCGAAGCCCGAATGCATCTCGCCGCACACCGCCCGGCAGTGGGCGCGGGCCGCCGGGTCGGCCGGCAAAAGGCCGGCCTCGGGCTTGATCTCGTTCAGGTATTCGCCAATGGCCATTGTGTCCCAGACCTTGACCTTGTCGTGCTCCAGACAGGGCACCAGGAAGGAGGGCGAGAGCAGCAAAAGCTCGGCCCTTGTGGCCGGATCGTCGATCGGCGCCACCCGCTCTGCGAACGCCAGCCCCGCCATCCGGCAGAGCAGAAATCCCCGGAGCGACCAAGAGGAATAGTTCTTGCTACTGATGGTGAGCGAAGCCTCGGCCATGACGCCTGGGATGCAATTTCCGAGCCGGTCGCCGCTCATGCTGTATGCGCTTTACCAGACCGCCGCCGACCTGATGCTGCCGGCCCGGGCTTGGGCGACGGCGGCCGGGCAGACCCTGGCGGGGGGCGGCAGCGCGTCGCTGGACAGCTGGCGGGCGGCCGGGGCGTTTTGCGAGATGGTGAGCCGGGCCACGCTCACCCACCGCCGGCCGGCCTTCGGCATCGGCGAGATCAAGAGCGGCAACCGCATGGTCCCGGTGCGCGAGGAGGAGGTTTTCGCCACCCCCTTCGGCACCCTGCTGCGCTTCGTCAAGGAAGGCGCGCCGCCGCAGCCGCGCGTGCTCTTGGTGGCGCCGCTCTCCGGCCATTTCGCCACCCTGCTGCGCGACACGGTGCGCGTGCTCTTGCCCGAGCACGACGTGCACATCACCGACTGGGCCAATGCGCGCGATGTCGGCATCTGGCATGGCCGCTTCGGCTTCGACGAATATGTCGAGCATCTGATCACCTTCCTCGAGGCGATGGGGCCGGGCGCGCACGTGATCGCCGTCTGCCAGCCCTGCGTCCAGGCGCTGGCGGCGGCGGCCTTGATGGCCGAGGACGACCATCCCGCCCAGCCCAAAAGCCTAACCCTGATGGCCGGCCCGATCGACACGCGGGTCCATCCGACCAAGGTGAACGAGCTCGCCACCGGCAAGCCGATCGAATGGTTCGCCAGCAACCTGATTGCCCACGTGCCGCTGCGCTATCCCGGCGCCACGCGGCGCGTCTATCCCGGCTTCCTGCAGCTCGCCGCCTTCATGAGCATGAACGCCGAGCGCCACATCAAGGCGCAGGTCGACCTCTACAAGGCGATGGCCAACGGCGAGCACGAGCAGGCGGCCACCATCAAGGCGTTCTACGACGAATATTTCGCCGTCCTGGACATGACGGCGGAATTCTATCTCGAGACCGTGCAGTGGGTCTTCCAGGACCATCTTCTGGCCAAGGGCGAGCTCGACTGGCGCGATCGCCGCGTGCATCCCAAGGCGATCCGCCGCACCGCTTTGTTCACCATCGAGGGCGAACGCGACGACATCTGCGCCATCGGCCAGACCGTGGCCGCGCACGACCTCTGCACCAGCCTGCGCCCCTATCGCAAGAAGCACTACATGCAGGCCGGCGTCGGCCATTACGGCGTCTTCAGCGGCCGGCGCTGGGCCAGCCAGATCTATCCCTTGGTGCGCAATACGATCCTCGCCAACGAATAGCTTCGAACAGCGAAAACGCCCTTTCTGTCGTCCCGCGCGCCCTTTCTGTCGTCGCGCGCGGGGTAACCCCCGCGCTGAAGCGCAGCGAAGGATCTCATGGCGTGGCAACCGGCGATGAGGTCCTTCGCTTACGCTCAGGACGACACATATGGTATTGCTTTGCATCATGGCTGACTTTCCGAACAAGACCCCGGCCGACTGGGAAAAGGCTGCCGCCAAGGAGCTGCGCGACAAGCCGCTCTCGTCGCTCGACTGGACGACGCCCGAGGGCATCGTCGTGAAGCCGCTCTACACCGCGGCCGACCTCGAGAACCTCGAGACCCTGGGCTCGCTGCCGGGCTTCCCGCCGTTCACGCGCGGACCGAAGGCCACCATGTATACCGGCCGCCCGTGGACGGTGCGCCAGTATGCCGGCTTCTCGACCGCCGAGGAGAGCAACAAGTTCTATCGCGCCAATCTCGCGGCCGGCCAGATGGGCCTCTCGGTGGCGTTCGATCTCGCCACCCATCGCGGCTACGACTCCGATCACCCGAGAGTCGTGGGCGACGTCGGCAAGGCGGGCGTGGCGATCGACTCCGTCGAGGACATGAAGATCCTGTTCGACGGCATCCCGCTCGACAAGATGAGCGTGTCGATGACCATGAACGGCGCCGTGCTCCCCGTGCTGGCGGGCTACATCGTGGCGGCCGAGGAGCAGGGCGTGCCGCAGGACAAGCTCTC
>DASZJU010000055.1:0-5199 GCA_035947815.1 Reyranella sp. | reverse complement strand
CCAGATCACCCATCTCGGCAAGGGCGTGCACCGGGTGGTGCTGCGCTACGGCTTCATGGAGCAGCCCGACGTGCCGCGCGAACTCAGTCAGCTGGCCGACAAGGGCGTGCCGTTCGATCCGATGCGGACCTCCTACTTCATCGGCCGCAACAGCTTCGTCGGCGCGAGCCGGCCGTTGCTGCCGCGCTGGCAGCAGAAACTGTTCCTGACCCTGGCTCGCCTGGCCTCGAGCGCCGGCGACTTCTTCGGCCTGCCGGCCAACCGCGTCGTCGAGCTGGGCAGCCGCATCGAGATCTAGCCCATCCCGACCAGGCGCCGTTTATATACGGCGACTATGGCGGACCCAGCGGGACCTTCTCGAAATCATATATCCATCGTTTTAGGTGTGGAGCGTCCACCGCAGGACGCAACCGATGTCGTTTGTCGCCAGTCTGATCAAGATCGCAGCGCTCTCACTCGCGCTGCTCTGTGTCGACATAAGGCCGATGAGCGCTCCAATCGCAACGGCTGGCGATTCAAAGTCCTGGCGCTTGCAGTGCCGGATCTATTTCGGTTGCCCGCCGTCCGCTCGCCTGGTGGCCAGTACTGTCAACGGTGGGAGGAGTTCGCGCTGAGGCGATGGCCGCGTAACGAGGAGTGTCATGGGCAACAAGATCTTCAAGCGGCGCGATGGCCGACATGAAACTCGCCAGAGCGCTGCAGGCGGTCCTTCCGATGGAGAAGGAGCAGCAAGCGGTGCGGCTCGCTTCCGGCCGCCCGCCCGTCAGGTCGCGGGCTGCCTAGGGGGAAAGCGGTGACCGCCAGCAGCGTTCATCTCTCCGAGCGACCCGCGGCCGAAGGGTTCGCCAGAATCGGTCGCGTGGCCAGGACGCTCCTGTGCCTTGCCGGAGTCGTCGTTCTCGCCGTGGCTCTGCGCTCCGGCCTCTACGAGTATTTCCATGGCGGCGACCGCACGCTGAGAGGTCTTGCGGAGGTCCTTATGACGACGGGTGGCCTCTCTCTCGGCGACATCATAGCGGTTGCGCTGCTCGGCCTGGCCACGACGAGTTCGGTCATGCTGGGCGCGGTACTCGGACTTTATCTTCCGTTTCCCAAGAAGGTGTTGGCCGGAGTCCTCGCCTTCGCCGCCGGCTCGCTGATCGCGGCCCTTGCGATCGAGCTCGGCTTCGAGGGGGCGTACGATCTCGTCAGGCACGGCGCCAGCGTGCGCGGCGCCTGGGTGTCGATCGCCGGCGGTTTTGCCGTCGGCGCGGTCATCTACTACGTCACTTCGCTGTTCCTCGATCAGAAGGGCGCCGCCCTTCGCTATCCGTCGCGCTTTCTGGAATACGCCCTGGACCGCAAGCGACGCGCCGTCGGCGAGAAACTCGCCCTGTTGTCGAAAGGCGACCTGCTGCGCCACCTCCCGCCCGAGCAGATCGAGCCACTGCTCGATCGCGTTACGGAGCGTGAAGTCAGGGCCGGCGAGATCGTGTTCCGGACCGGCGATCCGGGCGACGCTCTCTATATTGTCGCGCACGGCGTCGTCGAAGTGCTGAACGGTAGTGACCAGCGCACGCTCGCGGAACTTGGCGACGGCCAGGCGTTTGGCGAAATGGCATTGCTGAGCGAAGGCACGCGAACCGCCACCATTCGCGCCAAGACCGACACCCAGCTGCTGGCGATCGGCAAGGACGATTTCGACAGGCTGGTGGCCGAGGATCCCTTCCTCGACGAACAGGTGCGCAAGCTCAGCCACGAGCGCGCCATCGCCAACCTGCGCAGCGGCGACGTCAACCCCGCCCTGTGGGTGCAGACGGCACGCGAGAGCGTCGACCGGCTGAGCCGGAGCGAAGAGCACAGGCTCCTGCAGGAGGCCACGCAGGGAAAAGGAGCCGGACTTGCCATCGTCTTCGGCAACATCCTCGACACCATCCCGGGCTGCCTGGTGATCGGCGCCAAGTTCGCGGGCTTCGAGAGCCTGTCGTTTATCCTGATCCTCGGCATTTTCCTGGGCGGCATTCCCGAAGCGGCGGCCAGTGCCACCATGCTGCGCAAGGCGGGCTATTCCGACCGCACGATCTTCCTTCTCTGGGCGACCGTGCTTGCAACCGGCGTTGTCGCGGCGGTCGCCGGCAAGCTCTTCATCAACGGCTCGGAATCGATGGCGGCGGTGCTCGCCCAGGCGGTGGCGGGTGGCGCGATCCTGGCCTTGGTCACCCACGCCATGATCCCCGAGGCCCTGCACAAGGGCGGCTCGGGCATCGTGCTGCCGACCGTCGGCGGCTTTCTGTTCGCGCTCTATCTCGCGCTGGTCGAGGCGGTGCCGACGTAGGAGCTGAAGCATGGCGTTCGGGGACTCAACCCCGAATTCCTACGGTGCCCCTATGCCGGTGTGTTGCCAGTCGGCTGGCATTCCTATGCATCCATGACCTTCTACGGGGTGAAGGGGCATTCCACGCCCCGACCTGATATTTCCGCGCCTTTGCACCATTCCATCAACTTTCATGGCGAGAGCGTCATGGTTCCCAGCGCAACCGGCTATCTGTTCTTGCTCGTCATTGGGTGTCTCTCCCTTGCCGCGACCGTGGCCGTCGCCGTCTCTGCCTACCGTCACCGGCACGGACGAAGAAGCGAGCAGCCGCGCGCCTGGCATTGACGTAATGCATTCGGTCATCACGCATAGAACGCGTTGAGCGAGATCGCATCTCCGATCGGCGGCTGCAGGCCGCGCGCATCGCGCGCTGCAGATCGGCGATGCGGTCGGGAGCCTCCACAGGCGCGCTCAATTGAGCCTCCCCGCCGCGTCGCCTCGCGGCGGCCCCAATCTGAGCCCGGCACTGCCCAGCGCCGGCGAAGGCGTCCATGGCGATGGCAAAGTCGGGCAGCACCTCGAGCCGGCCCGCCATCTTGAAGCCGCGATGGAGGATCGAGCCTTCCGCCGGCAAGGCGCGATCCTGCTGCCATTGGCGCGAGGCCCACAGCACAAAGCGCTCGCTCAACGGCAAACCGCAGGCGCAACCCACCCGGCCGCGGCCCGGCTTCAGGTCGGCTTGGAGAGGGTTAAGTCTTTGTTCTGGCGAACTTTCCACAGCCTCACCCTTCGTTGACAATGACGCTTCCAACAAGCTCATCTTGACGAAGTAGCCGAACGCACCGCGAACCTGTGTCCAATCGGACATAAACCCGCCGGATTCCCTGATGATATGATGCCGTAGGAGAAACCGGCATCGCATGGGCGACCGTCCCACCCTGATCCTGACCACGCGCCTGGGCGTGCGGCCTCTGGGCGTGCGCGGCGATCCGCTGCACGCCGTCGCGGACCAGTTGCTGGCCGTGATCCGGCGGCGGCTGGGCGATGGTCCAGCCGACCTTCTGGCCGAGCCGCAGCTGCGCGAGACCGGTGACGGCATCGATTGGTACGCCGCGCGCTCAGGGCCCGTGCGCCGCCTCGCCGATCTCGACGAGAACGAGCGTGCCGATGTCCTGGCCACCATCCAAAGCCATCTCGATTCGATCCGCACGCTGGGCGCACAGCTGAAGGACTCCTCGGGCAGCGAAGAAGCGCGCCTGATCGGTCGCTCGCTGGAACTCGCCACCACGCGCCCCTCGGACGATTTCGTCTATGTCGTCGACGGCCAGCCGGTGATCACGGCGTGGGGCTACGAGGCCGACGCTGCCGCCGGCCTGCAGGCTTTCTCAGCCCCGCCGGTGCCGCTGCGGCCGGCGGCGATGTTGGCAAGCGCACCTGCCGTCCTGCCCGCGCGCATTGGCTGGGCGCCCTGGTTCAGCGCCTTGCTGTTCGGACTTCTGCTCCTTCTTCTATTGCTCATGACGTCGTGGCTGTTGCGTGCCTGTTCGCCGGTCGATCCGACCTTGAACCTCGCCATGATGGAAACGCCCGCGCCGCCCGCGCCCGAACCGCCACCCGATCCGACGCCGGTCCTGAAAGCCTCGCTCGACGACGCGCAGGCCGACGAGAACAAGCTCAAGGCCGAGCTCGCCGCGCTGGAGACCTCCCTCAAGGACAAGGTCGCGCAGTGCAAGCCGGTCGAGCTGCCCAAGCCACCCCCGCCCCCTCCGCCGCCGGTCCAAGCGGCAAAACCGCCGCCACCGCCGCCGCCCCAGCAGCAGGCCGCCGCGCCGGCCGCGCCGCCGGTCAGCCGGCCGCCGCCTGGCCAATTGCCCTGCAACTGGTCGGGCGATTCAGGCGGCGAGGGCGTCACCCGCAACAGACACTATCTGGGCGACAGGCCTGGATTCGTGGCCATCAACTACAATCTGTATGTGAAGCCCGACGACATCAAAGTGATCTATCGTGGTCAGGTGCTGGCCGGCACCGGCGGGCCGCGCAGCGGTCGCGGCGGCTTCGGCTTCGATTGGAAGCCGGTCGCCGGGGATTATTCGGTCGACGTCGTCGTAACAGGTGAGATGTGGGGCACGCGCTGGACGTACGCCATGGTTTGCCCGCGCTGAGGAACAGGGATGGCCGCAGGTCCGCTTCTCGTCAGTGAACCGCTGCAGCGCTATCGCGCGCTGGGCATGGCGGGCGATCCCGTGTGGCGCGCCGCCGGCCAGCTGCGCACGGCCATCGCTGCGCGGCTCTCGCGCAAGCATGCCGACTTGCTGGCGATTCCCGAAGTCGATCCGACCGGTCAACGCATCGACTGGTACGCGCCGTTCGAGGGCGAAGCGCGCAAGCTCAGCGAGCTCAGCGAAGCCGAGCGCGCGCCGCTATTGGACGAGGTGCACCGCCTGCACGGCGAGATCGCGGGTCTCGCCGACTCGATGGAGGCGCCGCAACGGTCCAACGCCGAACGCAACTTCGCCCGCCTGCTGCGCCACGCGCTGACGGCGCCCGGCGAGGACGCGCTCTACATCGTCGACGGCAAGCCGGTCATGACCTTCTGGGGCTTTAGCGCCGACGCCGCCCTGCCCGGCGTTTTCCTGGCAAGCCCGCCCGCCGCATCGCGGCCGGCCGGCGGCGCACGAATGATTCCCGAGGCCGTTCTCGCCTCGGCGCCCGCCGTCGTCGCGACAGGCACGCGGTCGGTGTGGTGGCAGTGGCTGCTGCTCGGCATGCTGCTGATGCTCCTGCTGGCGCTGCTCGCCTGGCTGGTGCGGCCTTACCTGCCCCATATCGAGCCTTACCTCGAAGCCGAAGCGCGCGACCGCGCGCTGAGCCTGGCCGTGCGCCAGCCGCTCGAACTGCAGCAGACG
>DASZJU010000054.1:0-11956 GCA_035947815.1 Reyranella sp. | reverse complement strand
ATCAACCTTGATCCCGGCCTTCTGCAGATCCTGGATCGCCTCGGCTTGCGCCTGCTTCAGCGCCTCGGGTGCCGCCTGCTGCTTGGTGGCGATGCGCTCGATCGCCTTGTTGATCTTGTCGCCGACCTGCGGATAGACCGGCACCGTGCGGTATTTCATGTAGCCGGTCTTGCCGCCCAGCTTCAGCACCTCGAGATAGAGCGACGCCACGTCCTGGCCGTTAAGCGTGAGCACGTTCTTGAATTCGGGGCTGTTGATGACCGAGAGCCGGCAGACGCTGGGATAGCCATGGTCCTTGACGACCATAGCGAGCGTTTCCTTGGACAGCGCCCACTTGATGAACTCCCACGCCGCTTCTTTCTTTTTCGAGCCGGCCGGGATGCCAAGGCCGTGGCTGTTGCAGCCGGAGAAGTTGCCGGCCGGACCGGCCGGCATCAGCCCGTAGCGCACCGTCTTCTGCACCGTGCTTTCGGCGTGCTTGGCGAGCGGCACCATCCAGGTGATCGACTGGGTGCGGATATTGGCGCGGCCCGACATCTGCGAACGCATCGCCTGGTCGTCGGAGTAGGAGAGCAGGCCGTCCGGCCCGTATTTCATTAAAAGGTTAGCGTACCATTCGCCCGACTGGGCGGCCTGTGGCGTGTTGAGCGTCGGCGTCAGGTTCTCCGGCGGCGCCTTGAACACGCCGCCGCCCATGCCCATCAGGTAGGGAATCCAGTTCCAGTGATGCAGCTTGTCGGCGGTGAAGGCCGCCACGCCGTCCTTGCCGTGGGTGGCGTCGCAGACCTTGATCAGCTCGTCGAAAGTCGTGGGCATCGCAAGCCCCGCCTTCTCGATCAGGTCGTAGCGCGCCGCCGCCTGGATCATGGCGCCGCCTTCCCAGGAGAAAGCGAAGGTCTCGCCCTTGGCGTTCTGCATCGCCGATTGCGTGCCGGCCACGAAATCCTCCGGCGCCCAGTCGGCCGGAGTCGACTTGGGATCCTTGGTGAAGGTGTCGAGGTTGGTGAGCCAGCCCGCGCCGATCCAGCGCCCGGTATAGATGAAGGTGGCGTTGACCACATCGAGCGCCGAGCCCTTGGTCGACAGTTCGAGGTCGGTGCGCTGGTTGTAGACCGGGAAGGCCTGCATGGAGAAAACCACCTTGATGCCCGTCTTCTCCTCGAATTGTGGAAAGTAGTTCTTCAGATATTCGAAGAAGGTCGTCTGGAAGCACGACGCATTGATCGTCGTGCCGGCATAGGGCGATTTCATCTGGGCGAGCACGGCAGGCGCGGGTAGGGCGCCGGACGCGAGCGATACGGCGGCGACGCCGCCCCGCAAAACGGCGCGACGATTGGGTCCGGTCATGTCGGTCTCCTCCCAGGGAGCTTTTCGCCGAGTTGAACGCGCTTCCGATACTTGGTCAAGCAAGGCCGATGCTATAGTGACTCCGCCCTGCGGGAGGAAAGCCGATGAAAGCCGCCGTTCTGTTCAAGCCCAACGAGCCCTTGCAGGTCGTCGACTGCGAGCTCGATCCGCCCAAGGCGGGCGAGGTGCGGGTCAAGATGAAGGCGTCGGGCGTGTGCCAGAGCGACTGGCATATCATGAACGGCGACTGGCCCTCGCCGATGCCGATCGTGCCGGGCCACGAGGCGGCCGGCGAGATCGCTGAATGCGGCGCGGGCGTCACCACGGTGAAGCCGGGCGACCACGTGATCTTCTCCTTCCGGCCGCATTGCGGGCGTTGCCGCTACTGCACCCAGGGCCGCACCGTGCTCTGCATCGGCCGCGCGTCGGTGCCGCCGGGCTCGCTGTATGACGGCACCTTGCGCATCAAGCACAAGGGCCAGGGCATCAACCAGATGGCGCGCATCGGCACCTTCGCCGAGCAAGTGGTCGTGCCGGAGGAGATGGTGGTGCCGATCCGCAAGGACATGCCGTGGCCGCAGGCGGCCCTGATCGGCTGTTGCGTGGCGACCGGCGTCGGCGCCGTCACGCGCCACGCCAAGATCGAGGCGGGCTCGACGGTGCTGGTGATCGGTTGCGGCGGCGTCGGGCTGAACGCGGTGCAGGGCGCGCTGCTGTCGGGCGCCAGCAAGATCATCGCCGCCGACATCTTGGACAACAAGCTCGAGATGGCCAAAACCTTCGGCGCCACCCACACGATCAACACCAACACCAATGAAGACCCGGCCAAGAAGGTGAAGGAGATCACCGGCGGCCTGGGCGTCGATTATTCCTTCGATGCCGTGTCGATCGACAAGACCCAGGCGCTGGCCTTCGACTCCCTGGCGCCGGGCGGCCACGCCGTTGCGGTCGGCATATCGGCGGCGACGGTGCGCGCCTCCTACTCGCCCTTCATGATGGTGTTCACCGAGAAGACGGTGAGCGGCACCTTCTACGGCTCGGTGCGGCCCGACCTCGACTTCCCGGTGCTGGTCGACCACTACATGAACAAGCGGTTGAACATCGACGGCCTGATCAGCCGGACCTACAAGCTCGCCGACATCAACGAAGGCTTTAGGAAGATGATGGCCGGCGAGGTCGCGCGCGGCGTCGTGGTGTTCGATTAGAGCCCGCGTGTCGTGAAACCGCTGGCCTGCCTGGTGCTTCCGGCACTCCTCCTGGCGTCGGCCGATTCGATGGCGCAGGGGCCGTCCGAGCTGCGCATCACCTGCGATCGCGGACCGGTCGCCACCAAGACCTATGGCGGCACCGCGTGGGATATCTACGGCTGCAACGACAACCGCTCCGTGGCGGTCGTGACGGCGCCCGGCAATCCCGCCCTGCCGTTCTATTTTCTGTTCGCCGAACGCAACGGCGGCTATCGGCTGAGCGGCGAGGGCACGGGCAAGCCCGAATTCACGCGCAAGGCCTACGCCGATCTCGTCCAGCTCTCGCAGCAGGAGATCCAGGCGCTGGTCAAGGCAACGCAGAAGGCGGCGCCGCGTCCCGGGCAATGATCGCCTCAGCAGATCCTTCAGCCTGCCTGACGATTTGTTGTCGAGATATGCGTTGCCGCATCGTTCGCTTGGAATCGCCTTGCGGGTCTCCGCCCGCCGGTCTAAACCCGACCGCACCCTGGTGTCGGGCCCTCACCATGCACTGCCCGTTCAAATTTCACTAGCAATAACAGAGACTTAACTCAATGCTCTCGCGCGTCATCGGGCTCTTTTCGGCAGACATGGGGATCGACCTCGGAACAGCCAACACGCTGGTCTATGTGAAGGGTCGCGGCATCGTCCTCAACGAACCGTCGGTCGTGGCGCTGACCACGCAAAGCGGCAAGCGCCAGGTCCTCGCCGTCGGCGAAGAGGCCAAGATGATGCTGGGCCGTACGCCGGGCAATATCCAGGCGATCCGCCCATTGCGCGACGGCGTCATCGCCGACTTCGAAGTCGCCGAGGCGATGATCAAGCACTTCATCTCCAAGGTCCATAATCGGCGCAGCTTCGCCCATCCGCAGATCGTGGTCTGCGTGCCCTCCGGCTCGACCGCCGTCGAGCGCCGCGCCATCCAGGAATCGGCCGAAAGCGCTGGCGCGCGCAAGGTCTGGCTGATCGAGGAGCCGATGGCGGCGGCGATCGGCGCGGGCCTGCCGGTCACCGAGCCGACCGGCTCGATGGTGGTCGATATCGGCGGCGGCACGACGGAAGTGGCCATCCTGTCGCTGGGCGGCATCGTCTATCCGCGCTCGGTCCGGGTCGGCGGCGACAAGATGGACGAGGCCATCATCGGCTATATAAGGCGCAACCATAACCTCCTGGTCGGCGAAAGCTCGGCCGAGCGCATCAAGAAGACCATCGCCTCGGCCTGCCCGCCCGAGGACGGCGAGGGCCGCACCATGGAGATCAAGGGTCGCGACCTGATGAACGGGGTGCCCAAGGAGCTGGTCATCACCGAACGGCAGATCTCCGAGAGCCTGCAGGAGCCGGTGAGCGCCATCATCGAGGCCGTCAAGGTGGCACTCGAGAACACCGCGCCCGAGCTGGCCGCCGACATCGTCGACAAGGGCATCGTGCTGACCGGCGGCGGTGCCCTGCTCGCCAACATGGACACCGTGCTGCGCCAGGCCACCGGCCTGCCGGTCTCGGTGGCCGAGGATCCGCTGCTCTGCGTGGCGCTCGGCACCGGCCATGCGGTGGAAAACATCAACCGCCTGCGCGGCGTTCTGTCGTCGATGTACTAAAACGCACTACGTCGCCGCCCTCTTGGAGTAGAATGGGCCCGACATGGCGATCCGGGACGACTTCGAGGTAGCCGCTGGCCAGGTGCGCGCAGCCGTGCAGCGCTTCGCGTTGGGCCTGCTCGTGCTCGCCGCGTTCGGCGCCATGCTGATCGGCAAGGCCGGCTCTGTCCTGGTCGAGAATGCCCGCGTGCTGGCGCTCGATCTGGCGAGCCCGGTGCTCGAGGCCATCGCCCGCCCGGTGGCCGCCGCCAACCGCGCCATTGCCGACCTCAAGGAATTCGCCTCGCTGCGCGAGGAGAACGCGCGGCTGCGCGAGGAGAATGCGCGCCTGCTCGCCTGGCAGACCGCGGCGCGCCGGCTCGAGAACGAGAACGAGGGCCTGCGCGGCCTCGCCAATTTCCACGAAGGCCCGGAGGCGTCGTTCATCACCGCGCGCATCGTCGGCGACAGCGTGAGCGCCTATGTGCGCGGCGCATTGCTCAATGTCGGGCGCCGCGCCGGCGTGGCGCATGGCCAAGCCGTGGTCACCGGCGAGGGTCTTGCCGGGCGCATCGCCGAGGTCGGCGACATCAGCGCTCGCGTGCTGTTCGTCACCGACGTCAACTCGCGCCTGCCGGTGGTCGTCGAGCGCACGCGTGAACGCGCCATCCTGGCCGGCGACAATTCCCCGCAGCTTCGCCTTACGCTGTTGCAAAGCGTGGCGGGCGTGCAGCGCGGCGATCGCATCATCACCTCCGGCCACGGCGGCAGCTTCCCGGTCGGCATCCCGGTCGGCGAGGTCGTCGAGACCGGCGAAGGCGGCGTTCGCGTAAAGCCGTTCGCGGATTTCTCGCGGCTCGAGTTCGTGCGCGTCGTCGACTACGGCGTGGCCAGCCTGGTGGGCAGCAGTTCCGCGGCGCCCGCCGCGGCGCCGCCCGGCGCCCCGGCGCCCGGGCAGAGAATCCGCTGACATGAGGGTCGATGGATCGCTCGCCATGCTCGACCGCTGGGGCCGCGCGGCGCTGCCCGGCGCGGTCCTGCTGTTCTTTGTGCTGCTGACCCTGGCGCCGCTGCGCGCGCCCTATCTGTCCGACGCCCTGCCGCTCCTGCCGATGCTGATCGTCTTCCAGTTCAGCCTGGCCACGCCCGAGCGCCTGCCCGGGCCGCTCCTGCTCGTGATGGGCGTGCTGCTCGACCTGCTGCTGGGCGGTCCGGGCGCGCCGGTCGGCGTGAGTGCGCTGGGCTTCGTGCTGATCCGCGCCACCGTGGCCAACAACCGGCGCTACCTCGTGGGCGTGCCGTTCCTCTTCCAGTGGTTCGGCTTCTGCCTGCTGGCGCTGGGCTTCGTGCTGCTGGTCTGGATCTGCACGTCGCTGTGGACATGGACGGCCATCGATGCGCTGCCGGCCCTGGTCCAATATGTCGTGGTGATCGTGATCTATCCGGTGATCGCCCCGTTGCTCGCCCGCGTGCGGGCGCGCGATCCGCTGAACGTGCCCGAGCTGTCGCGCGGCACGGCGCGGCCGGGAGAGACCACGCCATGATGCGCTACCGCAAGGGCGACGGCGAGCGCTCCAGCCTGTTCACGCGGCGCGCCCTGCTGCTGGGCGGCGCCCAGGCCGTGCTGCTGTGGGCTCTGGCCGGCCGGCTCTACCAGCTCCAGGTGATCGAGACCCAGCGCTTCGCCACGCTGGCCGAGGAAAACCGTATCAATCTCCGGCTGCTGCCGCCGTCGCGCGGCCTGATCTTCGACCGCACCGGCCAGCCGCTCGCCATCAACCGCAACAATTTCCGCGCCATGGCGACGTCCGACCGCGGCCGCGGCGTGGAAGTGCTGGTCGAGCGCCTCGACCAGGTCTTCAGCCTGGGCGAGGCCGAGAAAAACCGTCTGCTGCGCGAACTGCGGCGCAGCCGCAACGCCCAGCCGATCGTGGTGCGCGAGAATCTCGGCTGGGAGGAAGTGGCGCGGGTCGAGTTCAACGCGCCCGACCTGCCCGGCGTGTTCATCGACCTGGGCCAGACCCGCGACTATCCCGAAGGCGAGCTGATGAGCCACATCATCGGCTACACCGGTCGCGTCGCCGACGAGGATCTCGCCGGCCGCGACGATCCGGTGCTGCAGCTCGCCACGCTCCGTTTCGGCAAGAAGGGCGTCGAGCGCTCGCTCGAGGACGAGCTGCGCGGCCGCGCCGGCGCCGTCCAGGTCGAGGTCAATTCCGTCGGCCGCGTGGTCCGCGAGCTCGACCGCACCGAGGGCCAGCCCGGCTCGAACGCGCTGCTCACCATCGACCTCGACCTGCAGCGTTTCGCCACCGAGCGCATGAAGGAGCACCAGAGCGGCTCGGTGGTCGTGCTCGACGTCGTCACGGGCGACGTGCTGGCCATGGTGTCGACGCCCGGTTTCGATCCCAACACCTTCGCCCGCGGCATCACCCAGAGCGAATGGCGCGAGCTGCTCGAAAGCCCGGAGCGGCCGCTCAACAACAAGGCGATCAACGGCGTCTATCCGCCGGGCTCGACATACAAGGTGGTGACGGCGCTGGCCGCCCTCGAATCCAAGGCGATCGATCCGTGGACTCGGCTGCCCTGCGCGGGCTACCTCGAGCTCGGCAATATCAAGTTCCACTGCTGGCTGAAGGGCGGCCACGGCTCGACCAACGTCAGCGAGGCGATCGCCCAGTCCTGCGACTGCTTCTTCTACGAGGCCGCCCGCCGCGCCGGCATCGATCGCATCGCCGACGTGGGCGGCCGGCTGGGCTTCGGCCGCCAGAGCGAGCTCGGGCTGCCCGGCGAGTCGGCGGGCATCCAGCCGAGCCGTGCCTGGAAGCAGGAGAAGCTCGGCAAGCCTTGGCAGCATGGCGACACGTTCAATCTCGGCATCGGCCAGGGCTACATGAACGCCACGCCCCTGCAGCTCGCCATCATGACGGCGCGCATCGCCAACGGCGGCTACGAGGTCCAGCCCAACCTGCTGCTGGCCTCCGCCACGCCGCGGGAGGAGCTGGCGCCGCCGCCGCCGCGTGACAAGCCCACGGCGCCCTCGCTGCGCTTCAACCCGCAGAACCTGGCGCTCATCCGCGAGGGCATGTTCAACGTGGTGAATTCCGGCTTCGGCACGGCCAACGCGCTGCGCATCGACTCCCAGGGCAAATTGCTCGAGCCGGCGTTGCGCTTCGCCGGCAAGACCGGCACCGCCCAGGTCAAGCGCATCACCGAACGCGAGCGCGACATGGGCATCACCCAGGCGCAGCTGCCCTGGCACCTGCGCCACCATGCGCTGTTCGTCTGCTTCGGGCCGACCGACAACCCGCGCTACGCCTGCGCCGTCATCGTCGAGCACGGCATGGCGGGCGGCGCCACCGCCGGCCCGATCGGCCGCGACGTGCTGGTCGAGACCATGAAGCGCGATCCGTCGCGCCACACCGACCGCTACCGCAAGATGGCGTCACGATGAGCCTGACGGCACCGACTGTCGTCGGGCTCGATGCGCCGGCGCCGGTCGGCTTCGGCGAGAGGATCTGGCGCATCAACTGGGGACTGGCGCTCGTGCTGACGGCGATTGCCGGCATCGGCGTGGTGGCGCTCTACTCGGCGGCGGGCGGCCGCTTCGATCCCTGGGCGGCGCGCCATGCCGTGCGCTACGGCGTGGCGTTTGGCCTGATGCTGGTGGTGGCGCTGATGCACCCCCGCGTCTGGCTGGCGCTCGCCTGGCCGATCTACATCGGCTCGCTGCTGCTGCTGGTCGCCGTCGACGTGGTCGGCAAGACCGGCATGGGCGCGCAACGCTGGCTGATGATCGGGCCGATGCAGATCCAGCCCTCGGAGATCACCAAGGTGGCGGTGATCCTGGTGCTGGCGCGCTACTACCATGGCCTCAGCCGGGAGCAGGCCGGGCGCTTCCTCTACGTCCTGCCGCCGCTGCTGGTGATCCTGGCGCCGGTCGCGCTGGTCATGGTGCAGCCCGACCTCGGCACGGCGATGATGGTGCTGCTGGGCGGCGGCGCGCTGCTGTTCGTGGCCGGCGTCCGGCTCTGGATGTTCCTCGGCGCCGCCGTCGCCGCCGTCGGCTGCCTGCCCCTCGCCTGGTCGTTCATGCACGAATACCAGCGCAAGCGCGTGCTGACCTTCCTCGATCCCGACCGAGATCCGCTGGGTGCGGGCTATCACATCACCCAGTCCAAGATCGCCATCGGTTCCGGCGGCGCGTTCGGCAAGGGCTTCCTGAAGGGCACCCAGTCGTCGCTGAACTTCCTGCCTGAGAAGCAGACCGACTTCATCTTCACCACCTTCGTCGAGGAATGGGGCATGTTGGGCGCCTTCATCCTGCTCGGCCTGTTCGCCCTGGTGCTGGTGTGGGGCTTCTCCATTGCGCTGCGCAGCCAGCACCATTTCGGCCGCCTGGTGGCGTTGGGCGTCACCGCCATGATGTTCCTCTACGTCTTCATCAACACCGCCATGGTCATGGGCCTTCTGCCGGTGGTCGGCGTGCCGCTGCCGCTGGTCAGCAACGGCGGCACCGCCATGGTCTCGGTGATGTTCGCCTGCGGCCTGCTGATCGGCGTCAGCGTCTACCGCGACGCGCAACTGCCGCGCAAGCGCTGAGCGCCGCGCTTTTTATACCCTCGTCATGACGGGCATATTGATCGTGCAATTTCCTGAGTGGGTCTTTGAGGGCGAAGATTTCCCCGCCGCTGACCGACTCGACAAGGGATATCCTGCTTGGTATAGCCGCGCCGCTTCCGGCCATGCCCCGATCGATGGGGGCGCATAGCTCAGTTGGTAGAGCAGCTGACTCTTAATCAGCGGGTCCCAGGTTCGAGCCCTGGTGCGCCCACCATGGCCGGATGAAGCAGAGGCCCCGGATTGACGGGGCTTTTTGCTGTCTCGGGCCGAGGCTCGTCGTGACGGCCGAGTGCATCGTTGCGATCGATCAGGCAATGCCCATAGCGATGGTCAAGGCTTGTCAGTGTCCGCGCTTCGCGACACCCTAGCCCGGGCAAGCCACGCCGCGTCGAGCGGACGACAAGGGGGAAACGCACATGACCGCGACGAAAACTTTCCTGTGGAGCGGCGGCCTCGTCCTCGCGACGCTGTTGGGGCTGGCGGATGCGGCCGGTGCGGCGGACGTCGCCGGGACGCGCGCCACCATCGATCGCGGCCTCGACGCCCAATATTCCCACATCGAAGCGCTCTATAAGGACATCCATAGCCATCCCGAGCTCGGCTTTCAGGAGACGCGCACGGCGGCCAGGCTCGCCCAGGAGATGCGGGCGCTGGGCTACGAGGTGACCGAAGGCGTCGGCAAGACCGGCATCGTTGCCCTCTACAAGAACGGCGCGGGCCCGACCGTGATGGTGCGCACCGAGCTCGATGCCTTGCCCATGCCGGAGAAGACCGGCCTGCCCTATGCCAGCACGGCCAAGCAGATCTGGCGCAACGCCGAGACGCCGGTGGCGCATTCCTGTGGCCATGACATTCACATGTCCGTCTGGGTCGCAGTGGCCAAGACGCTGATGGACATGAAGGACCAGTGGAGCGGCACGGTCATGTTCGTCGCTCAGCCGGCGGAAGAGGGTGGCGGCGGCGCCAAGGCCATGCTGGCCGACGGCCTGTTCACGCGCTTTCCCAAGCCTGACATGGGCTTTGCCCTGCATGTCGGTCCGGGCGCCTACGGGTACGTGTCCTACAAGCCGGGAGTGATCAACTCGACGTCCGACGGGCTGTCGGTGCTTTTCACCGGCAAAGGCGGCCACGGCTCACGGCCGCACGTGACCATCGACCCGGTGATGATGGCCGGCCACTTCATCGTCGACGTGCAGAGCGTGATCAGCCGGGAGAAGGACGCCGCGAAGTTCGGTGTCGTTACCATCGGCTCGGTGCAGGCCGGCAACGCCGGCAACGTGATCCCTGACACCGCCTTGCTGCGCGGCACCATCCGCTCCTACGACGACGACACGCGCGCCCGGATGATCGAGGGCGTCGAGCGGACCGCCAAGGCCGTCGCCCTGATGGCGGGCGCCCCGCCGCCGGACGTGAAGATCACCTCGGGGGCGAAGGCCGTGATCAACGATGCCGCGCTCGCCGCCCGCAGCGGCGCGGTGCTGAAGGCGGCGTTCGGCGACAAGGCGGTGCTTTCTCCGGCGCCAGGCTCGGCCAGCGAGGACTATTCCGAATTCATCATGGCCGGCGTGCCGTCGTTCTATTTCGGCATCGGCGGCCTCGACCCCAATTCCGTCGCCCAGGCGATGGCGACGCATACGCCGCTGCCGGGCAACCACTCGCCCGAGTTCGCCCCGGTTCCCGAACCGACGATCCGCACGGGAACGGAGGCGATGAGCCTCGTTCTTCTCGACGTGCTTCAGAAGAAGTAGACGAGCAGAAGAAGTAGGGGAGGCGACCTGCGCTCGCCGCATGCGAGGCGCCGCGACGCGAGACTTTTTTGTCAGCGGCGGCCGTGGTGCACTCGCACGATGATGCACCGTGTCCTTGTTTCCCTCGCTTTGTGGCTGCCCGCTGCCCCGCTTTGCGCCCAACCCGCCGTTCCCCTGGCCTTCGCCTTCGTACTGCTGGGTGAGGGCAGCGACGGGCAGCCGGTGCCGATGGTGCGCACCGTCGTGGAAGGCGGCACGTCGTGCCCGGTCTTGCGCGACCAGGCCGGCGCCACGCTGTCGGCGCTCGCCCCACGCCAGCGGCCTGAGGGCGGCCAGTTCGACCAGGTGATGGTGTGCGAGGCGCGCTATCCGGTGGGGCATGCGGGCACCGTGCAGTTCACCGGGCTGCGCATCGACCTGCCGGTCGTCGCGCGCGGCACGCCGCGTCGCATCGTCCTGCTGGGCGACAGCGGCTGCCGCGGACAGGCCGAGCGCAAGCCGCAATCCTGCGTCGGTGACGGCTACGACAAGATGTGGCCATTCGGCACGCTTTCCGTCGAGGGCGCGCACGACCGACCCGACCTCATCGTCCATGTCGGCGACTACAATTATCGCGGCACGCCGCGCGCCATGGTGCTGCCGAAGAGCGCCACCGGCTATGCGCAGGATCTCAGGGTGAACGTGTTCGACACCGGCGACCTCGACGACGAGGACGACGAGCCGCGCATTCCCATCGGGCCGGCGTACTGGAGCCAGAACATGCAGGGCAGCCCGATCCCCGACAATTGGGCGAACTGGCGCGACGATTTCTTCATTCCCTCGTCGCGGCTGCTGGTGGCGGCGCCGTGGCTCCTCATTCGCGGCAACCACGAACTGTGCAGCCGCGCCGGTCCCGGCTGGTTCTACCTGCTCGATGCGGGCTCGCCGCTGTTGGGGCCGAGCCATCGGCAGAACGCCTGCCCGCCGCAGACGCCCGCCGGCTGGCAGCCCGGCGCATGGCCCAGCTCTCCCATGCCGTTCGCCGGCCAGCCCTTTCCGACGGAGCCCAAGCCGCCGATGCGCCTGCGGTTGGGCGGCCTCAACATCATCGCCTTCGACTCCTCCGATGCGGGCGACGCCGCGATCTACGCCCTCGAGCGCTACGTTGCGCAATTCCGCTCGGTGGCCGCGATGCTGGCCGAGGACACGACGCCCAGCTGGATCGTCACCCACCGGCCGATCTGGGGCGTGGTCAAGCAGGACCATGGCATCCCGGCCGGGGACGCGCCCTACGGCTTCATCAACATCACCCAGCAGGTCGCGCTCGCGACCGTGTTTCCCCACGGCCTGCCGTCCCATCTCACCGCCGTGATCGCCGGCCACATGCACCGCTTCCAGGCCACCGGCTTCGGCGGGCGCCATCCGCCGCAGCTCGTCGTCGGCACCGGTGGCATGGAGC
>DASZJU010000053.1:0-4452 GCA_035947815.1 Reyranella sp. | reverse complement strand
CGCGCGAGCGCGAGAGGGCCGTTTCCATCACATGCCGAGCTGGCTCACGAACTTGGTGTTGAGATAGGCCTCGAGCGCCTCGAGGCCACCTTCCGAGCCGTAGCCCGAGTCCTTGACACCGCCGAACGGCACTTCCGGCAGAGCGAGGCCATGATGATTGATCGACACCATGCCGCTTTCGAAGGCCGCACCAATTGCCGCCGCGGTCTTGGTGTTCCGGGTGTAGGCGTAGGCAGCCAAGCCCCATGACAGGCGATTGGCCTCCTTCACCACGCCCTCGAAATCCTTGAACGGGCTTATGGGCGCCAGCGGGCCGAACGGCTCCTCGTTCATGATCTTGGCGGTGAGCGGCACGTCGGTCATCACCGTGGGCTCGTAGAAGTAGCCCTTGTTGCCCTTGCGCTGGCCGCCGGTCTTGATCTTGGCGCCCTTGGCGATGGCGTCGCTGACGAATGAATCCATCGCATGCAGGCGACGCTCGGCCACCAGCGGCCCCATCTTGGTGTCGGCCTCGAGGCCATTGCCGACCTTCATGTTCTTGGCGAAGGCGGTGAAGCGCTCGACGAACTCCGGATAGACCTTCTCGTGGACCAGGAAGCGGGTCGGCGCGACGCAGACCTGGCCGGCGTTGCGGAACTTGTTGGCGCCCAGAATGTTCACCGCCTGCTCGAGGTCGGCATCCTCGAACACGATGGCCGGGGCGTGGCCGCCCAGTTCCATGGTGACGCGCTTCATGTGCGCGCCGGCCAGTGCGGCGAGCTGCTTGCCGACGGGAGTCGAGCCGGTGAAGGTGACCTTCTTGATGATCGGATGCGGGATCAGGTACTCGCTGATCTCCGATGGCACGCCGTAGACGAGCTGGATCACGCCGGCCGGCACGCCGGCATCGACGAAGGCCTTGATGAGCTGGGCGCACGAGCCTGGCGTGTCTTCGGGTCCCTTGATGATGATCGAGCAGCCGGTCGCCAGCGCGGCCGACGCCTTGCGCACCACCTGGTTGATCGGGAAGTTCCACGGCGTGAAGGCCGCGACCGGTCCGACCGGCTCCTTCATCACGAGCTGGTACACGTTCTCGGCGCGCGCCGGGACGATGCGGCCGTAGGTCCGCCGGCCTTCCTCGGCCATCCAGTCGATGATGTCGGCGGCGAGGTTGGTCTCGACCTTGGCCTCGGCCACGGGCTTGCCCTGCTCCGTGGTCATCATCGTTGCGATCTCGTCGAGGCGCTGGCGCATCAGGTCGGCGGCCTTGCGCATGATCTTATAGCGCTCGTAGGCCGAGACCTTGCGCCATTGCCTAAAACCTTTGTCGGCGGCGGCGAGCGCGCGATCGAGGTCACTCTTCTCGGCATGCGCCACCTGGCCGATCACTTCCTCGGTCGCCGGATTGATCACCGGAATGGTGCGGCCGTTGGCGCCCTTGGTCCAGGCACCGTCGATCATCAGGGAGACGTCGCTGTAGGTCATGATTTTTCCTCCTTAACTTCCGCGATAGGTCGAGTAGCTCCAGGGCGTGCAGAGCAATGGGACATGATAATGCCCTTCCGGCTCGGCAATGGAAAAGCGCAAAGGCACGATATCGAAAAAGGGCGGATCGCCGCTCGCGATACCCCTGCTGCGAAAGTGGTTGCCCATGGCAAAGCGCAATTCATAGCGCCCGATGGGCAGCGGACGGTCGCCGATCAGAGGCTTGTCGGTGCGGCCGTCGGCATTCGTTATAGCCGTTTCAATACAATGGGCGTTTTCGCCTGCGAACTCGTACAGTTCGATGGCGATGCCGACAGCCGGCCGGCCGGCATGGGTATCCAACACGTGGGTGCTGAGCCGTCCGTTCACCAGCGGCATGCCCTCGCCCGCCACCTTGCCCGCGACCCTGAGCCGCGTGATGTAGAAGACTTCCTGCAGGGCGGCCGCGAACTCGGTGGCGGTGTCGTTGCCCAGTCGCCGTTCGAACTGCGCCAGGATCGAATCACGCGTATGGCGGCGGACGCAGATCATGAAGGGGAAACCAAACTTCGCCTTGTAGGTGTCATTCAGGCGATGAAAGTGGGCGAATTCCGCCTCGTTCAAGCTGTCGAGGCCGACGCTGGCCTGCTCGCGCCGGGAATCGTCGGTCAGGGCGCCTGCGCGGGCGGTCTTGCCGGCGAGGTCAGGATGGCCGCGCAGGAAGTCGAGCTGCCGCTCGCGCGGCGCCGCGCGCAGCGCGCCCATCATCGCGTCATGCAGCGCCGTCACCTTGGCAAAGGGCCGTCGGGCCGCCGCCGCTTCGGCCACCCAGGGCGCGTGCTCGAACGTGTCGCCGATGGAAGCGGCAAAATCCGCAGAGCCCATCCGATTGAGCTCGACGAGCATAACCGTCATGCCGGGCGACCTAGCACGGCCGGCGCCTCGTCTCTATAGTCCGGCCAGAAAATCAGGGAGCCTTCCGTGACCAACCACAGCAAGTTCACGCGCCGCAGTCTCGGCAAATCGGCGCTTGCCGGCGCCACGCTTCTGGGCGCGCCGCTGCCGCTGCGCCATGCGTTTGCGCAGGCCCCGGCCAACCTCAAGGTCGCCCTGCTGCTGCCGACCTCGGGCCTGCAGGCGCAGATCGGCCAGGCGTGCCGGCGCGGCGCCGACGTCGCCAACGACGTGTTCGCCGACATGAAGATGCCGGTGAAGCTCGACATCGTGAACTACGACACCGAGACCAAGCCCGACGTGGCGCGCACCCAGGCCGAGAAAGCAATCGACGCCGGCGCGAACATGCTGGTCGGCGCCTTCGACTCGGGCCAGACCATCGCCATCGCCCAGGTCACCGAGCAACGCGGCGTTCCCCTTATCGTCAACATCGCCGCAGCGCCGCAGATCACCGAGCAGGGCTACAAGTTCGTCGTGCGCAACTTCCCGACGGCGCCGATGCTGATCACCGGCGCGCTCGCCCTGCACAAGGACATCTTCAAGGCCTCGGGCAAGACGCCCAAGACCGCGGTGCTGATGAGCGTCAACGACACGTTCGGCACGGCGATGATCGGCGGCATCAAGGCGCTGTTTCCCAAGCTCGACATGCCCTACGAGATCGTCGAGACGATCAGCTACGATGCCGCCGCCAAGGACCTCTCGGTCGAGGTCGGCAAGGCCAAGGCGACCAAGGCCGAGCTGCTGTTGCCGGTCTGCCGGCTCAACGACGCCAAGCTTCTGGTGCAGGAAATGGTGAAGCAGCGCTGGGAGCCGATGGGCGTGATGAATCCCGGCGCACCCGGCCTCTACGAGCAGGACTTCCTCAAGACCATGGGCAAGTACGGCGACTTCCTGATCTCCAATGTGCCGTGGCTCGACCCCAAGACCGCGATGACCCAGGCGCTGGAGAAGCGCCACGCCGCCAAGTTCGCCGGCGACCAGCTCGACCTCAACGGCGCCTTCACCTTCGAGGCGATGCTGATCGCGGCGCAGGCCTGGCTCACCGCCAAGTCGACCAAATCAGATGCGCTGATGGATGCGCTGCGCAAGACCAAGATCGATCAGCACGTCATGGTCGGCGGCCCCATCCAGTTCGACGCCAAGGGCCAGAACGTCAACATCAAGTCCGCCGCGGTCGAGAACCTCAAGCGGACGCCGACCGTCGTGATGCCGCTCGATTCGGCCGCCGCGCCGCTCGTCTTCCCGATGCCGGGCTGGACCGACAAGCGGCGGACGTGAGCCGCGCGACGCCATTCCTCCCCTCGCGAAGCGAGGGGAGGTGCCCGCGCAGCGGGCGGAGGGGTCATGAATCATCCGGAGGATCGACGCTCGATGCGTCGCCTCTGCCCACTCCGGCCCTACGGGCCACCTCCCCACTTCGTGGGGAGGCAACCGAGTGACCTCCGACTTCCTCCTTTCGCTCGCGCAGGCCGTCACCAAGGGCCTGTTGACCGGCATGGTCTACGGGCTGATGGCGCTTGGCCTGTCGGTGATCTTCGGCGTCATGCGCGTGGTGAATTTCGCGCACGGCGAGATGATGGTGGTCGGCATGTACCTCGCCTGGATGGGCTTCGAGTATCTCGGGGTCACGCCGCTGCTGAGTCTGCCGGTGATCGCCGTGCTGTTCTTTTTCGCCGGCTACGCCCTGCAGCGCAGCCTGATCTCACCCTTCATCGGCCGGCCCGAGCACCAGCAGTTCCTGCTGCTGCTGGCCGTGGCCATCCTGCTGGTCAATGCCTGCCTCGCCATCGCCGGTCCCGACTCGCGCGGCGTGCAGCTCGATTCGCAGTTCGATTCCTACGAGCTGGGTCCCATCGTGTTCGACGCCGTGCGCCTGCACGCAGCCCTTGCCGCCGTCGCCATCGCGGCCCTGCTGTGGCTCTTCTTCACGGCCACCCGCACCGGCAAGTCGATCCGCGCCGCTGCCGACAACCACATGGGCGCCCTCGTGGTCGGCCTCGACGTGCGAAGGCTTTACGCCTTCACCTTCGGCGTGGGCGCCGCCTGCGTCGGCGC
>DASZJU010000052.1:0-49701 GCA_035947815.1 Reyranella sp. | reverse complement strand
GTGGCGCGCGCCCTGGAGGCCGGCATCAACTACTTCGACACGGCGGCGCTCTACGGCAACGGCGAGTCCGAGCGCAATCTCGGTCGCGTGCTGAAGGCGCTGAAAGCCGACGTCATCGTCGGCACCAAGGTACGGCTCGGGGCCGAGCACCGCGCCGACGTCGGCAAGGCGATCGAGAAGGGGATGGATGACAGCCTCAGGCGTATGGGCCGCGACCACGTCGACCTGTTCCAACTGCACAATCCGCTGGTCGCCAAGGATTCAGGCGACAAGCTCGCCATCGACATCGCCTTGAACGAGGTGGCGCCGGCGTTGGAGAAACTGAGGAAGGCCGGCAAGACGCGCTTCATCGGCTTCAGCGGTGTCGGCGAGACGGCCGCGTTGCACCGCGCGATCGACTCCAAGCTCTTCGATACGATCCAGGTCGTCTACAACGCCCTCAATCCCAGCGCCGGTGGGCCGCTGCCCAAAGGTGCGCTCGGCCAGGATCACGGCCGGCTGTTCGACCGGGTGAAGGCCGCCGACATGGGCACGATCATCATCCGCGCCCTGGCCGGCGGGGCGCTCTCCGGCACCGAACAACGTCATCCGCTGGCCATGCAAGTCGTCGATCCGATCGGCTCGGCGCCGAACTTCGCGGGCGACGTCGCACGGGCGCAGGCGCTGGAGCCCCTGGTGCGCGAGGGTGTGGCGGGCAGCCTGACCGAACTTGCGGAGCGCTTCGTGATTTCGCATCCGGCGGTGTCGACCATGCTGGTCGGCTATTCGACGCTCGATCAGCTCGACGCCGCCATCGCCGCGGTGAACAAGGGCCCGCTGTCTGAAGCGGCGCTGAAGCGGGTGACGTCCTGAGCGCCGTGGTACTGAAATATCAGGCAATGATTTGTTATTTCACATCGGTCAGCCGTTGCCGTCTTATGTCTTCGCCTTCAGTTCGGCGGAGACCGCTTTGCAGAGCACACGCGAATTAGTCACGGATACAAGACGCGCAAGTGACGTCCTCGAGCTGGAACGCACAACGCGTTCGGTCGACGTGATGCACGAAATTTGTCGCCAGCTCGCGCCATACCAGGCCGAGGAAAAGCCGGTTACCGGGCAAACCGTGATTTACAACGACCTGTCCATCGATTCGCTGGCGGTCATGGACATCATCATGGAGCTCGAGGATCGGTTCGACGTCTTCATTCCGATCAATACAGTGGCGGAGATCCACACGGTCGACGAACTGGCCGGCGCGATCCTGAGACTGCAAGCGCGGCGCTGATTCACACCGGCTGCGAGGCGTCCGCTTACGACCGTCCCAGGGCCGGCGGCATCGTCCGGAACGGGCCGTTCAGGCGGTCGCGATAGACGGCGACGCCTTCCATGATGCGCTGGACGTAGTTGCGCGTCTCGCGCAACGGGATCATCTCGATCCAGTCGACCATATCGATCTTGCCGGCGCGCGGATCGCCGACCGATTCCAGCCAGCGCGCCACCCGGCCGGGGCCGGCATTGTAGGCGGCCAGCGCCAGCTCGTAGGAACCGCCGAAGCGTTGCAGCATCTCCGCCAGGTATTGGCTGCCAAGCTGCACGTTGTAGCCGGGATCGCGCGTCAGCTTGTCCTGGATGAACGGCACGCCCAGCCGGCCGGCAACGTCGCGCGCCGTGCCGGGCATCAGCTGCATCAGGCCGAGCGCGCCGGAGGGCGAAACAGCGGCGGCGTTGAACGAGCTCTCCTGGCGCGTCACCGCGAGCGCCAAGGCCCGCTCGATCGATCCCGTGGTGCCAAGATCGACAACAGGGAAGGCGGTGTCGAACAAGACCACGCCGTTCTCGGTCGCGCGGCGCGCGACGGTGAGCGCCACGTCGGGGCGTTTCAACTCGACGGCAAGCTGCGCCAACAGTGCCGTTTCGCCGGGCGCGGTGACCATGCGGGCGAGCCGCAGCAGGAAGGGGCGGGAGCGCTCGAAGTCGCCGGCCTGGCCGAGATAGCGCGCCATGGTGACGAGTTCGCGGCCGCTGAGCGTCTGCTGGTCAATGGGCAAAGCAACGGGATCGCTTGGCAGGCGCGGCGCGCTGGCGGGCAGTTTGCGCGCGGCGAGCTGGCCGTAGAAGGTCTGGCCGAAGCCTGCGGCGCGGCCGTACCACTCCGTGGCCTCCTTGGCGCGGCCGGCCGCTTCGTGCGTGCGGCCGAGCCAGTAGGCGGCGCGGCTCTTGGAGATGTCGGTCGCCACGCCGTCATAGAGCGCCTGGAAGTGCTTTTGCGCCTCGGGCGCGCGCTTGAGATGGCGCAGCGCGATCCAGCCGGCGAGGAACTCGGCCTCGGCGAAGGCCACGCCCCTGGTGAGGCCGTGCGGCACGGTAACGGCATAGGCGTCGGCGGCGCGGCCCGCCGCCAGCAGGTCGTGCGCGAGCTGCTGGCGCTCGTTCCACCAGGCGTCGTTCTGGTTGGCGACAGGGCCGGTCAGCAAGGTCTTGGCGTCGTCGAGGCTGCCGATGCGGCGCATCCACTGCGCGCGCTCCAGCTTTATCGCCGGCTCGTCCAGCCGCGCCGCCGAGACGCCGCGCAGCACCGTCGGCGCATCGGCAGCGCGCGTCGCCATCGCCAGCCGCGCATTGGCGAGTGGTTGGTAGTCCGGCGGCAGCTTGGGCAACAGGTCGCGTGCGACCTGGGCGCGGCCGTCGCGCAGGATGCGATCGAAGCGCGCAACCTGATCTTGCGGCGTAAGAAGTTGCCCATAGCGGTTCAGGAAGTCGTTCTCGTCGGCGTTGCGGAGCGTCGCATTCCGCCAGCTGTCGCTTGCGAACTTCTGGACGTCGCCCGGGCTTGCCGCCTGGGCGGCCTCGAGGCGGCGCATGTGGCCGGTGCTGGTGAGCGGTGGGAAGGCGGTGAAATAGCGGACGACGTCGCCGGCCGGCGTTTCCGGCACGATGCGATCCTCCGCCTGCCGGCGCAGCACCTCGGGCTCCGGCCAGTCGGGATTGTCGCGCAGGAAACGCCAGGTCGAGGCGAAGTCGGCGTCGGTCTTGGTTACCATCCGCAGGATGTTCCAGTCGACGTAGCGCGACAGCAGCGGGTTGCGGAAGTTCGCCACCATCGGGCGCGCATCGGCGTAGCGGCCCTCGTCGATCGCCTTGAGAGCGGCGGCGAACGAAGCGGCCTCGGCGTCGCTCAGCGGCTTCGACGAGGCGATGGCCTGCGCCATGTCGCTCGGCTGCGGCGGCGGCAGGACGCCGCCCGATGTGCCGTCATTGCCGATGGGTAGTTGAGGGCTGCTTGATCCAACCTGCGGTCCAGCCTGCGGCCCCCCGGTCTGTGGCACACCCGGCGGTGCGGGCGCCGCCGGGCGGGGCGCGACGGGCGCACGCTCGACCGGCACGCGCCGTACGCCGGTATCGGGCGTGCTCTGGGTCGGCTGATCGCCGCTCTGGCCGCGCAGAATGGTGACGCCACCCTGCTGGGCAAGGACGGGGTCGCCCATCAGCAGGCCGGCGAGCAAGATGAGGGGGGAACGGACGGACTTCACGCTAGGAATCGTAGGCAGGGACTTGCGGCATCACAATGGCAAGTTGCTAACCTTGCGGGGAGAGGGGGTGGAGCCTAGACTGATTTTCCCCATAAGAAAGTCGGAGGAAGCCATGTTCACCGGGTCGCTCGTCGCGCTGATCACCCCGTTCAAGAACGGATCGGTCGACGAGAAAGGCTTCGAGAAGTTCGTGGCCTGGCAGATCAAGGAGGGCACCGACGGGTTGGTCCCGTGCGGCACCACCGGCGAATCGCCTACGCTCTCCTACGACGAGCACAAGCGGGTGATCGACATCTGCATCGCCGCCGCCAAGGGCACCGGCGTGCCGGTGATCGCCGGCACGGGCTCGAATTCGACCGATGAGGCGATCGACCTCACGCGCCACGCCAAGAAGGCCGGCGCCGACGCCGCCATGCTGGTCGTGCCCTACTACAACAAGCCGACCCAGGAAGGCCTGTTCCAGCACTTCAAGGCGGTGGCCGAGGCGGTCGACATCCCGATCCTGCTGTACAATGTGCCGCCCAGGACGGGCGGCGACATGCAGGTCGACACCGTCGTGCGGCTCTCCCAGGTGCGCAACATCATCGGCATCAAGGACGCGAGCTACGACATGGCGCGGCCGACCCTGACCAAGCTCAGGGCCAAGAAGGGCTTCCTGCAGCTCTCGGGCGAGGATGCGAGCGCCGTGGGCTTCCTGGCGCAAGGCGGCGACGGCTGCATCTCGGTGACGGCCAACATCGCGCCGCGTCTGTGCGGCGACATGCACGATGCCTGGAAGAAGCGCGATCTCGACAAGGTGTTCGAGATCCAGGATCGCCTGATGCCGCTGCACAAGGCGCTGTTCGTCGAGACCAGCCCGGCGCCGGTGAAATATGGCGCCGAGCTTTTGGGCCAGGCGAGCGCCAGGCTGCGTCTGCCGCTGGTTGAATGCACCGACGCGACCAAGAAGCAGGTGCGCGACGCCATGGTCCATGCCGGTCTGATCAATTAGTCGCTTGTAACCAAGCGACAGCAGGGATTCATCTTGGCGAAGAAACCGGACCTGGACCGCACGGTGGTGGCCCAGAACCGCAAGGCGCGGCACAACTACTTCATCGAGGAGACCTTCGAGGCCGGGCTGGCGTTGACCGGCACCGAGGTCAAGTCGCTGCGCGGCGGGCGCAGCACGATCGCCGAATCCTATGTCACCGAGGAGGGCGGCGAGGCCTGGCTGGTCAATGCCAACATCCCCGAATATGCCTCGGGCAATCGCTTCAATCATGAGCCGCGCCGGCCGCGCAAGCTCCTGCTGCACCGCAAGCAGATCAACAAGCTGGTCGGCGCCATCCAGCGCGAGGGCCGCACCGTCGTGCCGCTGCAGCTCTATTTCAATCCGCGCGGCCGCGCCAAGATCGAAATCGCCCTGGTCACCGGCAAGCAGGCGCACGACAAGCGCCAGGCGATCAAGGATCGCGACTGGCAGCGCCAGCGCAGCCGGTTACTGGCGCGCCGCTAGAACGGTGGGAGTGCCATGAGTACGGTCCTGATCACGGGCGCCGCCCGCGGCCTTGGTCTTGAATTCACGAAGCAATACGCCGCCAAAGGTTGGAAGGTGCATGCCTGCAGTCGGACGCCGCACGGTTTGAAGGGCATCAAGGGCGATATTCATCATCACCAACTCGACGTCACCGACCATGCCGCGGTGAAAGCGCTGGCCAAGCGACTCGCGGGCGAGGCGATCGACGTGCTGATCTGCAATGCCGGCGTCGCCGGACGCGAGGCGACGGCGCTCGGGTCGATCGATCCCGCGGCGTGGCGCCAGACGTTCGAAGTCAATGCGCTGGCGCCGCTTATGATGGTCGAGGCCTTCGTCGAGCACGTTGCCCGCTCCAGGGAGCGCAAGCTCGTCGCCATTACGAGCCAGCTGAGCAGCATCACCCAGAACAACGGCGGTTGGTACGCCTATCGCGCCAGCAAGACGGCGCTGAATATGCAATGGAAGACCCTGTCGAAAGACCTCGCGGGCAGGAACGTGACCTGCGTCGTGCTGCATCCAGGCTGGGTGCAGACCGACATGGGCGGCGCCGGCGCCCCGCTGAGCGTCGACCAGAGCGTGCCGGCAATGGTGAAGGTGATCGACGGGCTGAAGCCGTCGCAAAGCGGCCACTTCATCAACTACGACGGCACTGGGATCGCCTGGTAGCGATGCTCCTCACCGACGAACAGACCCTGATCCGCGACACCGCGCGCGCCTTCGCGCAGGAGAAGATCGCGCCCCATGTCCGCGCCTGGGAGGCGGCGGGCGAGATTCCGCGGCCGCTGCTGACGGAAATGGGTCGCATGGGGTTCATGGGCATGTGCGTGCCCGCCGAATGGGGCGGCAGCGGCGCCGACATGGTGTCCTACGTGGTGGCGTTGGAGGAGATCGCGGCGGCCGACGGCGGTCTCTCCACCGTGATGAGCGTCAACAATTCGCCAGACTGTGCCGCGCTGCTGGCCTACGGCTCGCCCGAGCAGAAGGAGCGCTGGCTGAAGCCGTTGGCGCGCGGCGAGGTGTTGGGCGCGTTCTGCCTCACCGAACCGCAGGCCGGCTCGGACGCCTCGAACCTCAGGACCCGTGCCGAGCGGCGCGGCAATGGCTGGGTGCTGAACGGCGTGAAGCAGTTCATCACCTCAGGCCGCTCCGCCGACATGGCGCTGGTCTTCGCCGTCACCGACCCGGCGGCCACCAAGCGCGGCATCTCGTGCTTCATCGTCCCGACGAGGACGCCGGGCTACCGCGTGGCGTCGATCGAGAAGAAATTGGGGCAGAAATCGTCCGATACCTGCCAGATCGTCTTCGAGGACTGCGCCGTCGGCGCCGACGCCTTGCTGGGCGCCGAGGGCGAGGGCTACCGCATCGCGCTCGCCAACCTCGAAGCCGGCCGCATCGGCATCGCTGCCCAGGCGGTCGGCATGGCGCGCGCCGCTTTCGACGCCGCCCGCGCCTACGCCAACGAGCGCGAAACGTTTGGCACCAAGATCGTCAATCATCAGGCCGTCCAGTTCCGCCTGGCCGACATGGCGACCAAGATCGCGGTGGCGCGACAGATGGTCCTGCATGCGGCAACGTTGCGCGACGCGGGCTGGCCATGCCTCACAGAGGCCGCAATGGCCAAGCTATATGCCTCGGAAATGGCCGAGGAAGTCTGCTCGGCCGCAATTCAGATCCACGGCGGTTATGGCTACGTTTCTGACTACCTGGTGGAGAAGATCTGGCGCGACGTTCGCGTCTGCCAGATCTACGAGGGTACCAGCGACGTACAGCGCATCCTGATCGGCCGTGGATTGGCAGCTTTATAGCGCCTGTGTTTCGCTTGTTCCCGCGCCGGCCGCGTGCAAAAGTCAGCCGGTGTGAAAAAAGCCGCAAAAGCGGTTTGGGGACAGGGGGAGCTCGGGCGACGGATGGTCGGTCGTGCGCCGTAAGAAGTTGATCGCCCTAGCAATCGTCGCTGCAGCGCTTGCGGCGACGGGCATTGCTGTCGCCGGGGACAAGGACAAACCCGCCGACAAGCCGGCCGACCTGGGCCCCGCGCCCGGTCGCATCATCGCCATGCAGACCGCCTTCAATCCGGCTTTGCCGGGTTCGGGCGAAGGCGTACGGGTCTTCACGCGCGCCGTGAAACACATGTCCGGCGGCGCGCTTGCCATCAAGATCATCGAGCCAGGCCGCGTCGCGCCCAGCGCCGACATGCTCGACGCCGTGGTTGCGGGCGACCTCGAAGCCGCCTTCACCTGGTCGGGCTATGCGGCCGCCAAGGCGCCGGTCTTCGGCGTGTTCGCGACCGTGCCGTTCGGCCCCGCACCCGAGGACATGACGTCCTGGATGCTGGAGGGCGACGGCAGCCGCATCCACCGCGAGGCCTATGAGAAGCTCGGCGTCACCGGCATTCCCTGCGGCATCCAGGGGGCCAAGGGCGGCGGCTGGTTCCGCAGCGATCTCAACACCGTGGAAGACTTCAAGGGCCAGCGTCTTCGCTTCGGGCGTTACGCCGGCGAGATCGTGTCGCGGCTGGGCGCCACCTTGGTGCCGCTTCCGCCCGGCGAATTCTTCTATCAGCTCCAGCAGGGCAAGGTGGACGGCGGCGAGATGTCGACGCCTGCCATCGATGCCGCGCTCGGCTTCGACAAGCTTGGCCTGCCGTACTACGTGCCGGGCTGGCAGCAACCTTCCGCGGTGCTCGACTTCCTGATGCGCCACGACAAGTGGGAGGCTTTGCCGGCGACCATGCGCGCGCAGATCGAAACGGCCTGTCGCGCCAACATCGCCTGGATGCTGAGCCGCTCACCGCACATGCAGGGGCTGGCGCTGGAGAAGCTCAAGGCGTCGGGCGTGGTCATCAAGCAATGGTCGCCCGAGATCATGAAGGCGTTTCGCAGCAACGCCGATATCGTGATCAAGGAACAGGCCGATCACGACCCGGATTTTGCCGCCGCGCTGGCCAATCAACGCGCCTTCATCAGCCAAAACGTCTCCTGGCGCACGCTTTCGCGACTGCCTTAAGCCTTTCCTCCCCACGCTTCGCGTGGGGAGGTGTCCGCGCAGCGGACTCCGCGCCTTCACAGGCGCTCGGGGGTCACGGGGCATCGGCAATAGAACATGACCCCTCCGGCCCTGCTGGCCACCTCCCCACTTCGTGGGGAGACAGTGATGCCTTGCACGTAATCCCCGGTCCGGGCAGTTTGGCCCGGACATGACGATCCTCTCCTCGCAAGTCGACACCCGCTCCGACATCTTCAAGCGCAACGCCCAAGCCATGCGCGGCCTGGTCGATGACCTGCGCCGCCGCACCGAGCAGGTGCGGCTGGGCGGCGGCGAGGAGCCCCGCAAGCGCCACGTCGCGCGCGGCAAGCTTTTGCCGCGCGAACGGGTGCGTGCGCTGCTCGATCCCGGCTCGCCGTTCCTCGAACTGTCGCCGCTGGCCGCGCTCGACATGTACGACAACGAGGCGCCGGGCTCGGGCGTGATCACCGGCGTCGGCCGCGTGAGCGGCGTGGAATGCGTGATCGTCTGCAACGACGCCACGGTGAAGGGCGGCACTTATTATCCGATGACGGTGAAGAAGCATCTCCGTGCCCAGGAAGTGGCGATGGAGAACCGTTTACCTTGTATTTATCTCGTGGATTCCGGCGGCGCCAACCTGCCGCAATGGCCCGAGGTGTTCCCGGACAAGAACCATTTCGGCCGCATTTTCTACAACCAGGCCAACATGTCGGCGCAGGGCATCCCGCAGATCGCCGTGGTCATGGGCTCGTGCACCGCGGGCGGCGCCTATGTGCCGGCGATGAGCGACGAGACGGTCATCGTGCGCAAGCAGGGCACGATCTTCCTCGCCGGCCCGCCGCTGGTGAAGGCCGCTATCGGCGAAATCGTCAGCGCCGAGGAGCTGGGCGGCGCCGATGTCCATGCCCGCACGTCGGGCGTGGCCGATCACTATGCCCAGAACGACAGCCATGCGCTCGGCATGGCGCGCCGCATCGTAGCCAACCTCAACTGGAGGAAATCGCCGTCGGCGTCGCTCCTCGAGCCGCGCGAGCCGAAATATGCCGCCGAAGAGCTCTACGGCATCGTGCCAACAGACAGCCGCACGCCCTACGACATGCGCGAGGTCATCGCCCGGCTGGTCGACGGCAGCGAGCTCGACGAATTCAAGCACCTCTACGGCACGACCATCGTCACCGGCTTCGCCCGTATCTGGGGCTATCCGATCGGCATCGTCGCCAACAACGGCATCCTGTTCAACGAATCGGCACTGAAGGCCTCGCACTTCATCGAACTGTGCGGCCAGCGCGGCATTCCGCTGCTCTTCCTGCAGAACATCACGGGCTTCATGGTCGGCCGCAAATACGAGGCGGGTGGCATCGCGCGCGACGGCGCCAAGATGGTGACCGCGGTCTCGACCGTCGGCGTGCCCAAATTCACCGTGATCGTCGGCGGTAGCTATGGCGCGGGCAACTACGGCATGTGCGGCCGCGCCTATGGGCCGCGCTTCCTGTGGATGTGGCCCAGCGCGCGTATTTCGGTGATGGGCGGTGAGCAGGCGGCGAGCGTGCTCGCCACCGTGCGGCGCGACAATATCGAGGCGCGCGGCGGGACGTGGCCGAAGGAAGAGGAAGAAGCCTTCAAACAGCCGATCCGCGAGCAATACGACCGCGAGGGTCATCCCTATTACGCCACGGCGCGGCTGTGGGACGACGGCATCCTCGACCCGGTCGACACGCGCATGGCGCTGGCGCTTGCTTTGTCGGCGTCGATGAACCAGCCGATCGGTCCGACGAAATTCGGCGTCTTCCGGATGTGATGGCCATGACTTCCACCGTACTGACGCGCGTCGACGACGGCGTGGCGACCTTGACCCTCAACCGGCCGAAAGCGATGAACGCCTTCGACGCCGACGACGCGCGCGCCATCATCGAAGCGACCGACCTGTTCGCGGCCGACCCCGACGTTCGGGTCATGGTTCTTGGCGGCGCCGGCAAGAGCTTCTCGGCCGGCGGCGACTTCAACTGGGTGCTGACCTGGCCCAACCTCGATGCCATCACCCGTCGGGTCGGCGCCGACGCCATGATGGGCGCGGTGCAGGCAATCTACGATTTCCCCAAGCCCTCGATCGCCCGCGTCCATGGCGCCGCGGTGGGCGGCGGCATCGGCCTGATGCTGGCCTGCGACTTCGCCATCGCCGCCTCCCCGGCGCGTTTCGGATTAACCTCGGTGCGCAATGGGCTGCTGGCGGGCATCGCCATCCCGGTGCTGATCGAGGCGGTAGGCCCGCGGATGGCGCGCCAGCTCATGATGCACGGTGGCATATTCGACGCCGCGACGGCGCTCAGGATCGGCCTGGTCGACCAGGTCGTCGAGGCCGCCGCGCTGGACACCACGGTGGCGGCGCTGGCCACCGAGCTTAAGCTCGGCGCACCTTCGGTGCAGACCACGATCAAGAAGCTCATCACCGAGATCGACGCCCTGCCGCACGACACCGACGTGGCCGACATCGTGGGCGAGCATGTCGCCAACCAGTGCGTCACCGACGAGGCGCTCGAGGGCATGAGTGCGTTCCTCGACAAGCGCAAGCCCAGGTGGGCGCCCTGATGTTCGCCAAGATCCTTATAGCCAACCGCGGCGAGATCGCCTGCCGGGTCATCAAGACGGCGCAGCGCCTGGGTATCAAGACCGTCGCGGTCTACTCCGACGCCGACCGCCTGGCACGCCACGTCGCGATGGCCGACGAAGCCGTCCATATCGGTGGCTCGCCGGCGCGCGAGAGCTATCTGGTCACCGAGAAGATCATCGCAGCGGCCCAGCGCACCGGCGCGGAGGCGATCCATCCGGGCTACGGCTTCCTTTCGGAAAATGCAGGCTTCGCCGAGGCCTGCGCCAAGGCCGGGCTGGTCTTCATCGGCCCGCCGCCCTCAGCCATCCGCGCCATGGGCTCCAAGAGCGAAGCAAAGAAGATCATGGAAAAGGCCAGGGTGCCGCTGGTGCCGGGCTATCACGGCGACGACCAGTCACCCGAGTTGCTCACCCGGGAAGCGGCCCGCATCGGCTTTCCCATGCTGATCAAGGCTTCCGCCGGCGGCGGCGGCAAGGGTATGCGGGTGGTCGAGAGCGCCGACAAATTCGCCGACGCGCTGGCCGGCGCCAAGCGCGAGGCCAAGGCCTCGTTCGCCGACGATCACGTGCTGGTCGAGAAATACCTGACACGACCGCGCCATATCGAGATCCAGGTTTTCGCCGACTCCCATGGCAACTGCCTCTACCTGTTCGAGCGCGACTGCTCGATCCAGCGCCGCCATCAGAAGGTGATCGAGGAAGCGCCGGCGCCCGCCATGGACCCGGCGCGGCGCAAGGCGATGGGCGAGGCGGCGGTGGCCGCCGCCCGGGCCATCGGCTACCAGGGCGCCGGTACCGTCGAGTTCATCGCCGACCAGGCGGGCACCTTCTTCTTCATGGAGATGAACACCCGCCTGCAGGTCGAGCACCCCGTCACCGAGGCGATCACCGGCCAGGACCTGGTCGAGTGGCAGCTCGTCGTGGCGGCCGGCGGGAAGATGCCGCTCGCCCAGGACCAGCTTCAGATCGACGGCCACGCCGTCGAGGTCCGGCTCTACGCCGAGGACCCGAACCGCAACTTCCTGCCGTCGACCGGGACGCTCGTTCATCTGCGCTTGCCAACCGAAGGCCCGAACGTGCGCGTCGACACCGGCGTACGCCAGGGCGACACGGTCACGCCGTTCTACGATCCGATGATCGCCAAGGTCATCGTCCACGACCGCGACCGCACCTCGGCGATGCGCCGCATGGCGGCGCTGATGGGCGAGACCGAGGTGGTGGGCGTCACCACGAATGCCGCGCTCCTGAAGGCGCTGTGCTCGCATCCGGCCTTCGTCGGCGGCGAGATCGACACCGGCTTCATCGAGCGCCATCGCGACGAGCTCTTCGCCAAGCCGGCGGCGGCCGGCGACCGCGCCTTCGCCGTCGCCACGCTGGCGCGCCTGGTCGAGTGGCAAGAGGCGGCCGATGCTGCGGCACGTTCTTCCGGCGATCCGTGGTCGCCGTGGAATGGGCAGGGTGCCTTCCGGCTGCTCGATGAGGGCCATGACGCGGTGCACTGGCAGGATGGCGATCGCGAGGTCACGGTGATCGCCCAACGCCGGCGCGACGGCGGCATCGGCCTGGAGCTGCCGGGTGGTGCTCTCGAGGCCCGCGTGCAGCGCGCCGGCGATGCCAGGCTGGTCATTGGTCTCGGCGGCGACACATTCACGGCCACGGTGGTCCGTCGGCAGACGGCCGACGGCGTCGACTACACAATATTCGCCGACGGCGCGGGCCGCAGGCTACGCTTGGTCGATCCGCTCGATGTCACGCAATACGAGGCAGCCGGAACAGCCGAGGCCGCCGTGCGCGCGCCGCTGCCGGGCAAGATCATCGATCTCAGGGTCAAGGCAGGCGACAAGGTGAGCAAAGGCCAGCCGTTGCTGGTGCTCGAGGCGATGAAGATGGAGCATACGCTGGCCGCGCCCGCCGACGGCACGGTCAAGAGCGTGCGCTACGCAGTCGGCGAACAGGTGGCCGAAGGCGCGGAGCTGGTGGAGTTCGAGGCAAGCTGAAGAAAGTAGCTATACGCCGCGGCTGACTGGCCAAGCGATCGACCTGTACGCTCGTAGCCTGCTGCCGAACGCAGGGCGATCGCATGTGACCAAAACTCCGTCATCCCGACCGGAGCCGAGCGCAGCGAGGCGCAGTGGAGGGACCTGTTCTTGTGCTTCGGCGACAAGAAAAGGTCCCTCGGCTATGCCGCCCCCCTCGACTTCGCTCGGGGCAGGCTGGCGGCTTCGGTCGGGATGACGAAAAAATACTCACTTACGATAGCCCTCCTGCCGAACGAGAGGCGTGAGGAAGCTCGTATCGAAATACAGCATCAGTGCTGTTCGTCCCGCATCTGACGCAGCAGCTTGGTGCTCGATGTCCCCCAGCGCGGTACAGCCGCGCGGAAGGCGGCAAGCGAGCGAACCGGCTTCTTGGGCTGCTCGATCGGGGAGAGTCGCGCCACGGGCTTGCCATGGCGGGTGATGATCACGCCTTCGCCACCCTCGACCTTGTCGATGAGTTCGCTGAGGTTAGCCTTCGCTTGGGCAAGGTTCACGGTGACCATGGGTTTTTCTTATGACCAGAAAACTGGTCATATTCTAGCCAGCCACGCCGATCCTGACGACCGCCTTCCGATGCCCAGTGTCAGGCCGATAGCGGCCACCGAAGGCGCGGAGCTAGTGGCGTTCGGGGCAAGCTGATAAAAGCGGCCTCGACGCGCCGGAGGAAGCCGCATGGGCAAATTCATCGTCGAACCGCACTTTCGCTTGCAGGAGTGGGTGGCCGAAGAGAAGGGCTACTTTCGCGCCGAGGGTCTCGACTACGAGTTCCGCGAGCTGATCCGGTCGAGCGACGGCCAGCACCACAACAAGGGCGCGAAAGGCGCGTTCCAGAGCATCGAGCAGGGCCGCGAAGCCGACGTGAGCTGCGCCTGTCACTGGACGGTCAACGTGGCGGCGTCGAACGGCCATGCCAGGCTCTATGCCGACGCCTACTCGGTCGCGCCTTCGGGAATTTTCGTTCCCGCCGATTCGGCCATACGCGCGCCGGCCGACCTTGCCGGGGTGCCGATCTCGGTCGGCTTCCAGTCCGGCAGCCACTATTCGACGATCCAGGCGTTGGAGCAGTACCTCCCGCCCGGCGAGATCAACCTCACGTTCGAGGACGGCATGCTGTTTCGCCGCCTCGAGCTCCTGATCGAGGGCAAGAGCCGGGCGGCGGCGCTGTTCAGCGGTCCTTATTATCTCGTCGAGCAACTCGGCTTCCGCAAGGTGATCGACACCACCTTCATGATCGCCGCCATGATCAACGGCTCGCCCGATCCCGAGGACGTCCGGCGCTATTTTGCCGCCCTGAAGCGAGCTCAGCGCGACATCGACCTGCGTCCGGAACTCTATACGCGCTACTACAGGAATGAATTCCCCGAACGCTATCACGCCCTGATGGACACCAGGCGCTGGGGGCCCGGCGAGCGGATCGTCTTCGAGACCTACTCGAAAGAGGCGTTCGAGCAATCTTTCAACTGGATCGCCCAGCACGAGATCTTTGCCGAAGGCCGGATGGGCTCGGGCGACTACGACAAGGCTGCCGTATCCTTCGCCGTCAAGTAGGGCGGCGCCGTCCCGCCCCGAGCACCGCGCTCAGGATGAGGGCGCCAAAAGTCGCCGTGCCGATGCCGGCCATGGCGAAGCCGCCGAATTTCAGGGTGAAGTCGCCGGTGCCCAGCACCAGGGTGATGGCGGCCACCATCATGTTGCGGCTGTCGGTGAAGTCGACCTTGTTGTCGACCCAGATGCGAGCGCCGGCGACGGCGATCAGGCCGAAGATCACGATGCTGACGCCGCCCATGGCCGGCAGCGGGATGGTGTGGATCAGCGCGCCGAACTTGGGCGAAAAGCCCAGCACGATGGCGAACAGGGCGGCGACGACGAACAGCGCCGTCGAGTAGATGCGGGTCGCCGCCATCACGCCGATGTTTTCGGCGTAGGTAGTCACACCGGTGCCGCCGACGCTGCCCGAGACCATGGTGGCGAGACCATCGCCCACGAAGGCGCGTCCGATATAAGGACCCATGTCGCGGCCGGTCATGGCGCCGACCGCCTTGAGGTGCCCGAGATTCTCCGCCACCAGGATCAACGCCACCGGCACGATCAGTGCGATGGCCCGGCCATCGAACACCGGTGCGGTGAAGTTCGGGGCACCGAACCAGGCGGCGTTTTCGATCAACGTGAAGTCGATCGGCTTGCCCCAACCCAGTCCATTCGTCAGCACGGCGTAGATCAGGCTGGCGACGATCAGTCCGACCAGGATCAGCAGCCGGCGGACGATACCCGACGCGAACACGGCGGCCACGGCTATGGTGACGAAGGTCACGGCCTGCAGCCAGGCATCGAAGGATGTCGGCGCCATGGTCTTGATGGGAAGCGACGCGAGGTTGAGCCCGATCACCGCCACTACCGAGCCGGTGACGACCGGCGGCATCAGCCGCTCGACCCAGCTGGTGCCGGTCGACGTCACCACGAGGCCGATCAAGGCGTAGACGGCGCCGCATACGATGATGCCGCCCAGCGCCACGTCGATATTGGCGTTGAGGCCTTGGCCGGCGTAGCCGGTGGCGGCGATCACCACCGAGATGAAGGAGAAGGACGATCCCAGGTAGCTCGGTACCTTGCCGCCGACGGCGATGAAAAAGATCAGCGTGCCGACGCCGCTCATCAGCACCGCGACGTTGGCGTCGAAGCCCATCAACAGCGGCCCCAGCACCGTGCCGCCGAACATCGCCACCACGTGCTGGACGCCGAGCGCGATCGTCTGCGGCCACGGCAATCGCTCGTCCGGCGCGACGACGATGCCGTCAGCCGGCTGTTTTATCGTCCAGGAAAACACCCCACCCCCTCGGCCCCTTTGCGGGCGCCTCTGCCTAAGATGGAGGAGGAAAGGGGTCGGGAGGCAACCAAAATCGTGAGCGCCCCCGCATCTTACACGATTGGGCTATCGCATCTGGTGCTTTTTCCGTCGTCTCGACCGGAGCGCGAAGCGGAGAGACCTTGCTTCAACGATAAGCAGCTAATCGGGGACAGAGGGTCTCTCCACGCGGCCCTTCGGGCCTTGGTCGAGACGACGGAAATCTTTGCACTCACCACAGGCCGATAGCCTTGGTCTTACGGGGAGGCGGCCAGCGGCCGCAGGGGCTCAGTGCACCACCACCTTGCGGTAGAGATGCCAGGTGGCATGCCCGAGGATGGGCAGGACGATGGCGAGGCCGACCAGAAGCGGGATCGTGCCGATGACGAGGCCCGTGGCAATGATCAATCCCCAGGCCGCCATTGGCCCCGGATTCTGCCGCACGGCTTTCACCGACGTCGCCACGGCGCAATAGACGCCGACATTGCGGTCGAGCAGGAGCGGGAACGACACCACGCTGATCACCAGCACCACCAGCGCGAACAGGAAGCCGACACCCATGCCGACAACGATCATCGTCCAGCCCTGGGGCGTCGTGAGCACGTCGCGGGCGAAGTTGGCCGCCGAAATCGGCAGGTCCGGTCCGAGCGTCAGGGTGTAGATGAAGCTGGCGGTGAACAGCCACAGCGCGAACAGCGCCAGCAGCAGCAGGCCCAGGACCAGGATCGAGCCGATGGCGGGCGCGCGCAGCACCGCGAAGGCATCCGCCCAGCCGATGGCGACGCCCCGCTCGCGCCGCCGGCTCATCTCGTAGAGACCGACGCCGAACAGCGGCGCGATCAGCGCGAAGCCGGCGATCAGGGGGAAGATCAGCGGCAGCAGGCCGTAGTTGAAAGCCACTCGCGAGATGATGATGCCGGCGATGGGATAGAGCAGGCAGAGGAAGATGACGTCGGTCCGGCAGGCCTCGAAATCCCGAGCGCCTTCGGCCAGGGCGTGCCTGAGGTCGGCGATGCCGATCTTGCGAACGACCGGCGGCGCCAGGTCGTGCGCGTCCCAGGCGCCGTCCATCGAGTTGGCCGCCGATCCGAGGGCGTGTCCCGTCTCCTTGAGACGATCCCATCCCCATTCGATGGGGTTTCTGACATGGGGTTGCGTGGCCATGGTGCTTCCTCCCGAACAAAAGTTCGAAGAGCGCGGCCTCGTCGTGCCGATAAGCCCGTGGCAGCCAGTCGTGGCATTGACGTCCAGTCCAGTTCGCCGGCCACGAAGAGCCGCGATCTGCCACGCCGGGAGTCTACGCTCAAAAGAGGCGGAAGTAAGCCCCCGACCGCCCAGAGGGAGATCGGTTGCCGTCTTGTCCCGGAGGATCGGCATTATGATCAATCAACTCTCTGTCATCGCGGGCGTGGTAACCCCCGCCCTGGAGCGTAGCGAAGGATCTCGTGCCCGCGGCAAGCGGCGATGAGGTCCTTCGCTGCGCTTCAGCGCGGGGTTACCCCGCGCGAGACGACAATACTGTCGCGTGAGACCGGATTCGGCCTCCGAACGGGCTGCGCTAACCCCGCGCGGCCGGCCCGTTCCACGCCGCGGAGAGCTGGCGGGACGCCGCCGGCCCTACTGCAGGAACTTCAGGTACTGCCCCACGAAGTCGCAACCGACGCTCTTCGAATAGGCGTCGATCAGCTTCCTGGTGATCGGACCCGGCGTCTTGCCGTCGGCGACCGGGCCGCCGTTGAAGCTCTTGATCGGCAGGATACAGAGGCTGGTCGACGTCAGGAACATTTCCTCGGCGTTGGCTGCGTCGAACAGGTCGATGTCGCCCGCGGTGCAGGCGATGCCGAGCTGCTTGGCCATGTCGATGGTCATCTGCCGGCTGACGCCCGGCAGCACATAGCGCTCCGACGGCGTGAAGAGTTCGCCCTCGCGCACGATGAAGATGTTGCTGCCCAACCCCTCGGCCAGGTTGCCGTTCTCGTCAAGCAGGATCGCCCAGGCGTCGGGGGCGAGCGCCTTCACAGGCTTCTCGGCCATGATCATGTTGAGATAGTTGTGCGTCTTGGCGCGCGGACTAAGCATCGAGGGCGCGGTGCGGCGCACTGTGGTGGTGATGACTTGGGCGCCGTCGCGGTAGAGAGGCGCGCGCTTGGCGAGCGGCAATGGCAGCACCTCGATCACGACATTGGGGCCGGTATGGTCCCAGCCCTCGTCGCCCACGGCGTCGACACCGCGGCTGACCCGCTGCCCGACCCACCAGTCGCCGATCGCCGGTCGCAGGTGCTCGTTCCGCGCCACCACTTCCTCGCTGTTCGCCACCATCTCCTTCGGGCCGATACCGGGATCTATCTGCAGGTAGCGCAGCGAGCGGTAGAAGCGGTCGATATGCTCCTTGAGGCGGAAGGGCTGGCCCTCGAAAGTGCGCGTCATGTCGAAGGCGCCGTCGCCGTATTTCCAGCTCCGGTCGCGGAACGGGATCATGACTTGGTTTTCCGGCATGAACTTGCCGTTGAACCAGGCGATGCGTTGATTGCTGAGCTGCTGGGCCATGACTTTCTCCGTAACCTGAGCCTAGTAGAGTTCTAGCGGCACCGCCGCCTTCGAGCCACCACGTCGCCGCTTGGCAGCCATCGGCGACGCGGGGGCGATGTTTCCCGAATCGTCCGCCAGGTCGGCGACATAGGAAAGAGCATGCCGGACATCGTTCTCAATTTCCCGACGCGCTGCAACCGCATCGTGCGACTGCAGGGCGCGGATGATGCGCGCCCGTGTCTCCGGTCCGCGCGGCTGGCTGACGAACTCGGGATAGAGGAGGTTCATGTAGGGGCCGGTCTGCAGCCACAGTCCCTCGATGACGCGCAGCAAGGTCGGCTGGTCGGCAATGGCATAGAGCGCAAAATGGAACTCGCGGACCTTCAGGCGATCCGTCACGCTGTCACCGGCGCTGCGTGCCGTGGCGATTTCAAGCGCGATGCGGCGCAATCGTCCGATCTGCCGCTTGCTCGCCCGTTCGGCGGCCTTTTCGGCCGCGAGCCCCTCGAGCGCGATCCGGATGTCGCGCAGTTCGAGGATCTTGGCCCGCGTCATGAGAGGGACGCGGACCGACCGGTTGGGCTGCATTTCGAAGGCGCCTTCGGCGACCAACCGGCGCAGCGCCTCGCGCACCGGCGTAAGACTGACGCCCAGCGCGCCAGCGACAAAACGGAAGGTCAATTTCTGCCCCGGGACGAACCGGCCTGCGGTGAGAGCCTCGCGCAGCGAATCATAGACCTGCCGGCGCAGGGACGTGTCTTCGGCGGTGCTTATGAGCGACATTGCCATGGATCATAGCCGATCGCTCCTCATTTGTGATCACAAAATTCGTTGCGGCAGCTAGGTAGTGGACATAGAGTGGCTTTGTGATCACAGATGCGCCGGCGACGAAAGACGTCGACATGGGCATTGTTCTTGCTGGATGGGGCCCATGCGCAGCTACGCCAAGTCGATCGCGCTTTATGAACGGACGAAGATGCACCTCGCGGGCGGCGTCAGCAGCAACGTCCGCTATGCCAGCACGCCGGTGCCGCTGTTCTTCGAGCGCGGCGAGGGCGCCCGGCTCTACGATGTCGATGGCAACATCCATATCGATTACGTACTGGGCAACGGGCCGGCCATTCTTGGCCATGCGCCCAAGCCGGTGATCGACGCCGTCCAGCGTTCGCTCGCCCAGGGCCAGGTCTATGCCGGTCAGCACCCGCGCGAGACCGAACTGGCCGAGCGGCTGTGCGGCTTGTTGCCGGGCGCCGAGGTCGTGCGCTTTGCCACCTCCGGCACCGAGGCGGTGCTGATGGCCATGCGGCTCGCCCGCGCCTTCACCGGCCGCACCAAGATCGTGAAGTTCGAAGGCCACTATCACGGCTGGAGCGACCAGGCCTATATCAGTGCGCGCCCGCCACTCAACGAGGCGGGGCCGGCCGACGCGCCGGTGCCCGTCGCCGGCTCGCCCGGCATGCCTAAAAGCGTGCTCGACGATGTCGTGGTCGCGGGCTGGAACGATCTCGAGGCGCTCGCGGCCATCTTCGAGCATCATCCCGGCGAGATTGCCGCCGTCATCATGGAGCCGATGATGGTGAATGGCGGGGCGATCCCGCCGCGCGAAGGCTATCTCGCGGGCGTGCGCGATCTCTGCCGCGCCCAGGGTGCGTTGTTCATCTGCGACGAGGTCATCACCGGCTTCCGGGTTGGCTTGCGCGGCGCTCAGCACCGCTTTGGCGTCACGGCAGATCTTGCGATCTATGCCAAGGCGGTCGCCGCAGGGTTTCCGTTGGCGATGGTCTCGGGACGCCGCGATATCATGGACACGCTGCTCGACAAGGGTGTGATGCATGGCGGCACCTACAACGGCAATGTCCAGAGCATGGCGGCAGCCCTTGCCGCACTCGACGAACTGGAGCGGGACCATGGCGCGGTCTATCGCCTCCTCGAGCAGCGTGGCACGCGGCTGATGCAGGGCCTCGTGGCGCTCGGGGCGAAGCACAAGCTGCCGGTCCTGGTGCGGGGCTTGCCCGCGATCTTCCAGACGTTCTTCACAAAGGCAGCAGCTCCGGAGAATTACCGCGATTCGGCGGCCTGCGATCGCGACATGGCGCTGGCGTTCCACACGGCGCTGCAGGAGCAGGGTATCCGGGTCAACCAGCGCGCGACGTGGTTTCTCTCGACCGCGCACGACGACGCCATCATCGACGAGACCTTGGCAGCCGCCGATCGCGCCATGGCGGCGCTCGCATGAGCGACATCCGTCTCGAGGGCGTGAGCAAGCGCTACGGCCCGGTGGCGGCGGCGGACGACGTGGACCTCGTGGTCGCGCAGGGCGAGTTCGTCACCATCCTGGGGCCGAGCGGCTCGGGCAAGACCACCCTGCTCTCGCTGATCGCCGGCCTCAACCGGCCGACGGCGGGCCGCATCTTCATCGGCGGCCGCGACGTCACCGACGCGCCGGCACAGGAGCGCAATATCGGGCTGGTGTTCCAGTCCTACGCGCTGTTCCCGCACATGACCGTGCTGGAGAACGTGCTTTTTCCGCTCGGCGTTCGCAAGATTGGTGGTGCTGTGGCGCGCAGCCAGGCGCTCGACGCGTTGAAGCTGGTGCGCCTGGAAGGCCTGCAGGAGCGCCGGCCGTCGCAGCTCTCGGGCGGCCAGCAGCAGCGGGTGGCGCTCGCCCGCGCCATCGTCTTCAAGCCCGATATCCTGCTGCTCGACGAGCCGCTGGGCGCGCTCGATCGCAAGCTGCGCGAAGAGCTGCAGGTCGAGTTGAAGCAGCTGCAGCGCACCCTCGGTGTGACCACAATCCTGGTCACGCACGACCAGGAAGAAGCCCTGTCCCTGTCCGATCGCATCATGGTGCTGGACAAGGGCCGGACCCAGCAGGTGGCGGCGCCGGCCGAGGCCTATCTCAGGCCGGCCAACCGCTTCGTTGCGGAGTTTCTGGGCATCGCCAATTTCGTCGGGCTCGAGGATGGCCGCACCGGCCTGGTGAGACCGGAACGGGTGCGCATCGGCGTCGTCGGCACGGCAGGTAAGACGGCGCGCGTGGTCGAGGCGATCTATCTCGGGCAGATGGTGCGCTATCATCTGGCGCTGGAGAATGGCGCCGCCGGAGCGCCGATGGTCGCTGCGGTTCCGTTCGTGGGACGCGCTTTCGCCACCGGCGAGCGCGTCGCCGTGTCGTGGGAGGCGGCCGACATATGGCCGGTTTAAACAGAAGGGGGTTCAGATGAAGAGACGTACTTTCGTGGGAGCGGCGGCGGCGAGCCTGCCGGCCTTCAGCATCCTCGCGGCCGGCGCGGCACGCGCGCAGTCGAAGGAAATCCGCATGATCGAAGCGGGCGGACTGTCCGGCGATTCGATCCAGGTCGGCTACATCGATCCGCTAAAGGCCAAGACCGGCATCAATGTCGTGCGCGAAAGCCCGAGCTCGCTCGGCAAGCTGCGTGCGCTGGTCGAGAGCGGCCAGACAAGCGCCACGCTGTTCGAGCTGGGCTCGGGCGTCGTGCTCCAGGCCAAGAAGCTTGGCCTGATCGAGCCGGTCGATTGGGCCGCGGTCGCTCCCGCGGCGATGTTTCCTGAGGCCAAGGCCGAGTACGGTTTCGGCTATCAGTATTTTTCCACCATCATGGCGTGGCGCGCCGGCGCGAAGGAGCCGAAGAACTTCACCGAGTTCTTCGACACCAAGGCGTTCCCGGGCAAGCGCTGCCTGCCCGACTATCCCCACTACTGCCTGCCGTTCGCCGTGCAGGCGGCCGGCGTGCCGATCGACAAGCTGTTCCCGCTCGACGTCGACACCGCTTTCAAGAAGCTGGACGAGATCAAGAAGGAGGTCGCGGTGTGGTGGAAGGCGGGAGCCCAGCCGCCGCAGCTCATGAAGGACAACGAGGTGCAGTACTCGATCTGCTGGTCGGGCCGCGTCGTCGGCGATCCGGCGTTCGGCCTCAACTTCGCGGGCGGCAAGGCGGATCTCTCCTTCTTCGGCATCGTCAAGGGCTCCAAGCCGGAGGACAAGGCGGCGGCCTACAAGCTGATGCACGAGATGTCGCTGGCGGAGAACCAGGCCAAGGCCGCGGCGGTGATTTCCTACACCGGCCCCAGCCCGGATCTCGATGCCCTGCTGCCCAAGGACAAGCTGTGGCAGTACCCGACCAGCAAGCAGAACAAGGCCGTGCAGTACTTCGAGAACGCCGAATGGTGGGCGGAGAACGGCGAGGCCGTGAACAAGAAGTGGGAAGCCTTCAAGCTCAATCTGTAAGAGGGATGACGACGTATCGACCAAGACGTGCCTCCCCTCGTCTGACGAGGGGAGGTGTCCGCGCAGCGGACGGAGGGGTCATGGGCGGCTGGCAATCCATGACCCCTCCGTCGCCGTGTGACGTCGACACCTCCCCACTTCGTGGGGAGGGAACGGCTCCATTATGAATCGCTCCACAGGCTTCGGCTTCGTCGCTCCGCTTCTGGTGCTGATGGTCGTCGCCTTCAACGCGCCCATCGCCTACATGCTGGGCCTCGCCTTTTGGGACAAAGGGCGGGGCTTCACGCTCGAGCACTACCAAGGTCTGGTCGAGGCACCGGTCTATCTGCGCGTGCTGGGCAACACGATGCGCATCGCGCTGATCGCCACCCTGGCCAACGTGATCATCGGCTATCCGCTGGCGCACTGGATGCGTGGCCTGCAGAACCGTGCCCGTCTTATCGCCATCGCGCTGGTCGTGCTGCCGTTCTGGGTCAGCATCCTGGTGCGCACCTACGCCTGGATCGTGGTGCTGGGCAATGGCGGCCTCGTGAACCGCGCCCTGCAGTGGAGCGGGCTCACCGATCGGCCCGTTCAGTTCCTCTACAACGAGCTCGGCGTCACCATCGGCATGGCCAACGTGCTGCTGCCGTTCCTGGTGCTGCCACTGTTTGCCGCCATGATCCGCATCGACGACCGGCTGCTGCAGGCGGCGGCCTCGCTGGGCGCGCCGCCGCGCACCATCTTCTGGAAGGTCTATTTTCCGCTCACGCTGCCGGCGCTGGCGGCCGGCACGCTGCTGGTCTTCATCCTCTGCCTCGGTTTCTACATAACGCCGGCGATCCTGGGCGGCGGCCGCGTGCCGATGATCTCCAACCTGCTCGATACGCTGATCAACCAGATCCCGCGCTGGGAACAGGCCTCGGCGATTTCCACCATCCTGCTGGTCGTGTCGCTGCTGATCTTCGCCGCCTATCGACGGCTGGATCGCCGGGCGTCGCTATGAGGCAACGAGCATGATCGGCGGTTCGCTCTGGAGCCGCCGCGCTCTGGCGGCCGTCGGCCTCTTCGGTCTCGTCTTCCTGACGGTGCCGTTGCTGATCGTCGTGCCGATGTCCTTCTCCTCGGCGCGGGCGCTCACGTTTCCGCCGCCGGGCTTTTCGCTGCGCTGGTACGAGGCGTTCTTCGGCGATCCCCGCTGGATGGACGCCATGTGGACCTCGGCCGCGCTGGCGCTCCTGTCCTCCATCGCCGCCCTCGTGCTGGGCAGCCTGGCCGCCTATGGCCTGCGACGCGGGTCGTTTGCCGGGCGTGACTGGGCGGAGGGCAACTTCATGGCGCCGCTGATCGTACCCACCATCATCGCCGCGATCGCGCTCTATCTCGGGCTGGCGAAGGTCGGTTTGCTGGGGTCCTTCATCGGCCTGGTGGTGGCGCATATCGTCCTCAACGTGCCGCTGGTCATGATGGTGATGGGGGTGGCCATCCGCGAATTCGACCTGCGCATCGAGCAGGTGGCGTGGAGCCTGGGCGCGTCGTGGCGCTACACGGTCGCCAAGGTCGTGCTGCCCAACCTGGCGCCCAGCGTCTTCGCAGCCTGGATCTTCGCCTTCATCGGCAGTTTCGACGAGGTGATCGTGACGTCGTTCATCGCCGGCCGCTACGAGACCGTGCCGAAGAAGATGTTCAACGAGCTGATCCTCGAGGTCAATCCGACCATCACCGCCGTTGCAACCCTGCTGATCGGCCTTACGGTCTTGGCGCTGGCCGCGGTTACGGTCATCCTCGGCCGCGCCGGCAAGCTTCGGCCGACGCTGGCGTAGGGGCGGAAACATGAATAATCCGAAGAAGGTGCGACTGGTCGAAGTAGGTCCGCGCGACGGCCTGCAGAACGAGGCCAAGCCGGTTTCCGTCGACGCCAAGGTCGCGCTGATCGACGCGCTGTCCGCGGCCGGCCATTCGGCCATCGAGGCCGGCAGCTTCGTGTCGCCCAAATGGGTGCCGCAGATGGCCAATACCGACGAGGTGATGGCGCGCATCCGGCGCAAATCGGGCGTCGGCTATCCCGTGCTGGTGCCCAACAAGCAGGGCATGAACGGCGCCATCGAGGCCAAGTGCGACGAGATTGCCATCTTCACTGCGGCCTCGGAGGCGTTCTGCCGCAAGAACACCAACTGTTCGATCGACGAGAGCTTCGAGCGGTTCGCGCCGGTGATGGAGGCGGCGCAGAGGCACGGCATGAAGGTCCGCGGCTACGTTTCAATCGTGATCGCTTGCCCCTATGACGGCAAGGTGGCGCCGGCCAAGGTGGCGGAAGTCTCCGAGCGACTGTTCCGGATGGGCTGCTACGAGGTCTCGCTGGGCGACACGATCGGCGTCGGCACGCCGGCAGAATGTGTCGCCATGGTCGATGCCGTGGCGGCCAAAGTGCCGCGCGAGAAACTGGCGGCGCATTTCCACGACACCTACGGCCAGTCGCTGGCCAACATCATGGCGGTGATGGAGCGCGGCATCGCCGTGTTCGATACCGCGGTCGCCGGACTGGGCGGCTGTCCCTACGCCAAGGGCGCCTCGGGCAATGTCGGCACCGAGGATGTGATCTATCTGATGAACGGCCTCGGCATCGAGCACGGCGTCGACCTCGACGCCATCGCCAAAGCCGGCCGCGAAATCTGCGCCGCGCTCGGTCGCGAGCCGGCGTCCAAGGTGGCGCAGGCGCTGAAGGCGAAGGCGGCAGCATGAAGCACGCGACGGCACACGCGCTCGACCGGCTGGAACCGCTGCTCGCGAAGGTGCGTCGGCACGGCGCGCTGAAGGAGAAGTTGCGCGGCGTATTCTATTTCAAGTCGAAGGCGGTGCTTCATTTCCACGAGGATCCCGCGGGCCTCTTCGCGGATTTCCGGGCCAAGGGCGATTGGCAGCGCTTCGCGGTAAACACGACCGACGAGCGGACGGCCTTCCTGCGGGTTGTCGCGGCGTTCCTGGTACCGAAGTGAGCCGGCTGACGCACGAACGTTCAAGACACAAGACGCGTGCGCCGCCATATCGGGGCGGTGGAAGCACTACCCGGCTTCGTCCTTGCAGCGGTCGCCCTGGCCGGCAGCCCCGGCCCGGCCACCTTGAGTCTGGCCGCCACCGGCGCCGCTTTCGGCGCGCGCCGGGGCGCCGCCTATCTTGCGGGCATCGTGGTCGGCATGGTGGCGGTGATGGCGATTGTCGCAAGCGGATTGGTCGGCCTGCTGCTGGCCTTGCCGGGCGCAACGCCGGTCGTGACCGTGCTGGCCGCGGCCTATTTCCTCTATCTCGCCTGGCGCATCGCCACGGCACCGCCGCTGGCCGCGGACACCGCGCAGCGTCGCACGCCGACCTTTGTCGGCGGGCTGCTGCTGTCGCTGGTCAATCCCAAGGGTTACGCCGCCATGGCGGCGCTGTTCTCAGGCTTCGTGCTGGTGCAGGAGCGGCTGGCGCTCGATGTCGCCGCCAAGATGGCCGTGCTCGTGCTCATCATCACGGTCGTCAACGTCGCCTGGCTGCTGGCCGGCGCCGCGCTCACGCGTTTCTTCCGCGATCCGCGCACCAATAGGGCGATCAACGTGGCCTTTGCCGTATTGCTTGTGGCGTCGGTGGCGCTCGCGTTGGCGTTCTGATGCCTAGTGTCGCTCGACAATGCGCACCGTGACCGCGCTCGAGTGGCCGGCTTCATCGACCACCGCCACGCGAACGGTGCCAGGGCCGTCGGGCACCCAGCGCGTGCCGTCGAGCGGGCGACCGTCGACCAGCCAACGCAGCCGGCCTTCGCCGCCCAAGGCGGAAAGCGGCACCGCTTCGCGCGACCCCAGCTCGATCCTGGCATCGGGCGGCGGATAGGCGATGCGCGGCGCGCCATGGCCATCGGCCATCGGCCCCAGGGTGCGCATGCGCAGCGGCAGCTCATGGTACGAAGCGACACGCAGCACATCGGCGGGCGCCGGCTGGGCGCGATTGTCCTCGGCGGGCAGGCGGCTGAATGCCTTGAAAACGATCGGCAGCGCCGATAGGCGGCCAAGCTGTCCGGGACGCGGCGTGCCGTCGGCATGGCCGACCCACACGACGACCGTCCAGTTGGCGCTGTAGCCCGCGGCCCAGGCGTCGCGGAATCCGGCCGAGGTCCCGGTCTTGAAGGCGATCCGCCGATCGCGCAACGCCACCGGCAGCGACGCGAAGCCCTCGGGCAGCGGCGCGCCGGCGAGCACGTCGCCGACGTACCAGGTGGCGGTCGGGCCGATCAGTTGCACCGGCTCCGGCCGCGGTCGATCGCGGCGCACGATGGGCGGCGCAAACTTGCCGCCATTGGCGAGACCGGCATAGAGCCCGGCCATCTCCAGCGGCGAGACCGTCGCGCTTCCCAGCGCGATGCCCAGCGTGGCCCCCGCCTCGCCGGGCGGCAGGCCGGGCGCGACACCGGCATTGCGCAGGGTCGAGATGAAGCGTTGCGGGCCCACCTTTTCCAGCGCCAGGACGGCCGGCACGTTCAGCGATTGCTGCAGGGCGCGGCGCACGGTGACGGCGCCCACATGGTCGCGATCGAAGTTGCGTGGCAGCCAGTCGCGAAAGCGTACCGGCACGTCCTCGACCACCGACTCCGGATGCAGTACCCGATCGTCGAACGCTATGGCGTAGATCAAGGGCTTTAGCGCCGAGCCGGGTGAGCGGCGCGAACGTACCAGATCGACCTGGCCGGCGCGGCCGAAATAGTCCGAGCCGCCCAGCCACGCCACGACGCCGCCGGTGCGGTTGTCGATCGCGACCAGGGCGATCTGCGCCCGGTCGGCGAACTGGCCGCGCTCCTCGGCCACGAGCTGGCTGAGCGCGCTCTGCAATTCGAAACGCAGGGTGGTGGGAACGATTGCCCCGGGCGACTGACCGGCGAGCCACGCCGCCAGGTGCGGCGCCTGCATGGGCATGGCGAGCCTGCGGTCCGGCACCGGCCGGCTGGCGGCCTTGTCGAACAGCACCTGGTCGATGATGCCGTGCTCCAGCCCGCGCACCAGCACGCGATCGCGCGCGGCCTGGGCGGATTTGCCGGCGCGCTCGGGCCGGCGGCGCTCGGGCGATTGCGGGATGGCGACCAGCAGGGCCGCTTCGGCAGCGGAGAGCTGGCGCGGCTCCTTGCCGAAATAGGCGAAGGAGGCCGCCCGCACGCCCTCGAGATTGCCGCCCATCGGCGCCAAGGTCAGGTAGATCGCCAGCACCTCGCGCTTGGAGTAGCGCCATTCGAGCTGCAAGGCGCGCGCCGACTGGATCGCCTTGGTGAGAAGCCCGCGCGCGCCCCTTTTGAATTGGTGGGGCTCGAGCAGGCGGGCGGCCTGCATGGAGATCGTCGAGGCGCCCGACACGATGCGGCCGCGCGCGATCCATTGGCCGGCGGCGCGTGCCACCGCCAGCGGGTCGATGCCCCAGTGATCGTCGAAACGCCTGTCCTCATAGGCCTTGAGCAAGGCGAGATAAACCGGATCGACGTCATCGACTGTGGTCTTGAGCCGCCATTTGCCGTCGGCCGTCGTGAAGGCGCGCAGCAGGCGGCCATTGGCGTCGACGGTCTCGCTCGACCGCGCGTGGTAGCGCGAGAGGTCGGGCGGGAAGAGCCGGTCGAGCGCCAGGGCCCCCGTCGCCAGGCTGGTGGCGGCGAGCGCTGCGACGGCGAGGAGGCGCCGCAGGTTCATCTCGGCGCGATCCTCTTACCTCGGGGCGATCGCGACATTGCCCATGCCGCTTCGGGCATAGACGCGCGGCGCGTACATGTCGGAAACATTCACCGCCGGCAGCACGAAGCTGCCCGGCGTCACGGCGCGCACGATGTAGGCGACGTGGAAGGCGTTGGTGAAGCTGTCGGCCGGATCGTCATACCAGCTGCGATAGCTGCGCCGCCCGAGGTTGAACGAGGCGAAGAAGCGGTCGTCGCGCGCCTCGGCGATGCGCGTGTCGGAGAGCTTCGCCAGGAAGGGGAACGACTTCACCGTGTCGTCGGTCAGCACCGTTTCGATCTCGAAGCCGGCCGGCAGCAGGTCGAGCAGCGCCACCTCGTGGTAGCCGCCATCGAGGTTGCGGCCGTCGATCGACACGATCACCCGCTCGTTCTGGCGCAGCCGCGCGAGGTTGGCGGGCTCACCGGTGAGCGTCAGGAACTGGCGCCGGACGCTCAGCCCTTCGGAGGCGGCGGGCTGCGGATCGATTGGCACGCCACGCGCCGTCACCTGCAGCCATACCGGGTGCTCGCCGTCGTTGGTCACGCGCATGCCGCGCGCGATCGCGGCCTGGTCGGGATTGAGCACGACCGGCTCAGTCGCCGACTTCTGCGGCTGGCCGTCGACCGAATAGGCGAGCTCAGCGCCGGCGCTCATCGCCCGCGCCGCCAGCAACAACCAGGCCTGCTCCTGGGTCGTCGTCCGGTCGATCCTGGCGACCATCCGCTCGCGCACCGAATTGACGACTTCGGCGAGCCCCTCACGGCCACCGGCTTCGGTCGCCAGCGCCAGGATCGCGGCGCGGTTGCGCAGCGGCGTGCCGTAATATTCGCCAGGGCTGGGCTGGTCGATGTGCTGGCGGGCCTGCGCGAAGGCAAGCCGCGCGCGGCCAGGCTCGGCGACGTGGTTCAGGGCGGCGGCGAGCTGCGCCCAGGCAAGCCCGCCCGTGATGTCGGCGCCCTTCGTGTCCTGGAAGTAGCGGATCCGCCCGGGATCGGCGAGGCCGGCCTTGGCCAGCACGTACCAGCCATAGGCCTGGGCGTTGGGCTGCAGCTTCTCGATGTTGCGGTTGAGCCAGGTGAGCCCGCGCTGCAACGACGCGGCGGGCACCGCCATCGACTGGTCGCGGGCGCGCAGCAGGAAATCGAGCACGTAGCCCTGCAGCCACTCCGCCGCCGGCGCGTAGGGTCCCCACATGCCGAACGAGCCGTCGGGAAGCTGCATGTCGACGACGCGATAGACCGCCTCCTGCACACGATCCGGGATCCGCTGATCGGACGATCCGTAGCCCAGCAGCGCCACGTCGTTGTAGTAGAGCAAGGCCAGGGCACGACTGGTCGTCTGTTCGATGCAGCCAAAGGGGTACTTGTCGAGGGCACGCAGCAGGCCGGGCACGTCGATGCCCGGAATGCGCGACAGCGCCACGCTCACCACCGCGGTACCGGGCGCGAACGAAGCCGTCAGATTGCGATCGACCATGAGCTCACGCCGCGGATCGAGCTGCGAGACGGTGTCGATCGCGGTCGGAGTCTGGGCCGAGCGGACCTGGATGTCCCACTCGCGACGCACCGCGAAGTTGCCCGGCCCTTCGACCGCGACGGCGACCTTGCCGAATCCCGCGTCGCCCGCCTTGAGATCCCAGGTGAGCAGTTCGCGCTGGTTCGCCGCCAGCTTGCGCGTCTCGGCCACCGGCCGGTCGAGCGCCACCGCGCCGGTCGCTTCCAGGACCACGCGATAGTCGCCGGCCTGGCCGTCGACATTGTGCAGCGACAACGCCACGCGGCCGCGGTCGTTGGGCGCCAGGAAGCGCGGCAGGACCACGTCGGCGGTCACCGCGTCGCGCACGAACATGCGTTTCTCGGCCGAACCGACGCGCGTCTTGGCGTAGGCCACGGTCATGATCCTGAGCTGGCCGATGAAGTCGGGGATGTCGAGCGCGATCTTGGCCTCGCCCTTGTCGTCGAGCTTCACCGGTCCGCTGAACAAGGCGACGGTGCGGGTCGGCACCACGTCGAGGCCGCCGATGTCGCCCGAATCGCCGCCGGTACGGATGCGGCCGAGATCGTCGACGTTGGCATCGAGCAGACGGCCGTAATCGTCGCGCATGGCGACGCCCAGTTTGCGTTTGCCCAAGTAATAGTCGGCAGGATTGGGCAGCTTGAAACGCGTGAGCTGCAGGATGCCTTCGTCGACGGCGGCGAGGGTGACGAACGCCTCCTCATTCTGCAGGTTGGCGACCTTGATGGGCACCTCGATGCGTTGGCGCGGCGTCACCTTCTCGGGCGCGCCGATCTCGATGCCGAGCGTGCGCAGGGCGGGATCGATGCCCAGCCAGGCCGCGCCGATGGCGCGTGTCGGCGTGCGGTCGGCCGGCGCCGAGAGCGGCCGCCAGGCCGTGACCAGCGCGTAGGCGCCGGCGCCCCATTCGGCCTTGATCGGCACCTCGAAGGTGGTGCCGCCGGCCGGAACCTGCACGGGGTAGGTGGCGACGATGCGGTCGGTGGCGATGGCGACCAGCGCCTCGCCGGCGAAGGGCGGCTCGATGCGCAGCCGCGCACTTTCGCCTGGTGTGTAGTTCTGCTTGTCGCTCGCCACGCGCAGCGTGTCGGGCGTCTCTTCGGTGTCGTTGCCGCCGTACCAGCCGACATAGAACGACAGGCTGGTCAGGGCCTTGTTCTCGTTGTCGACGATCGTCAACTTGTATTGGCCCCAGTTCAATTGGCGCGACAGGCGCGTCGGCTGATCGGCCTTGAGCGCGATCGTGTCGGTGGTGAGCAGCCGTTCGTTCAGCGTCGACTGCCAGCGCCATTTGCCGTCGACCTGGTACCACTGATAGGCGTAGTCGATGCGCTCGATGCGGTATTCCACCGCCGGCCGAGCGACCTGCTTGCCCGTGGCATCGACCGCCACGATGTCGAACTCGGTCACGGCACCCTCGCTGGCGTAGCGGCCCTCGAAGGTCGGCCGGATGCCGAGATAGACGTCGCGGCTGCGCAGCGGCACCGTCTTGTCGGCGCGCGTGGCGCGGCCGCCGCCGGGCTCGAACACGCGGGCCTGGAGTTGGGCGCGCAGCGGCAACACCGTGTCCTTGACCTTGTCGCCGCCCCATTCGAGGCGCGACTTGCCGGCCTGGTCGGTATCGGGCGCCGTGAGCGTAATGAAGGGCGGTTCGAACTTCTTGCGCTCGTTCTCCGATCCGAACGAATATTTACTGAAGTCGGCGAACGGCTGGTCGTCGATGGTGACGCGCATGTCGGCCTCGACCGTGAGGCCCGACGCCGGTGCGCCGTAGAGGAAATCGGCGGCCACGGCAAAGCTGTTGACCTGGCCGGGGTGCAGGATCGGCTGGTTGGGCGTGAGCTCGACCTTGAGCTTCTCCGGCACGAAATCCTCGACCGAGAATTCGACGCGACCGACCGGTGGCGCCTTTGGATCGATGTGCGCGGTCACCGACCAGCGGCCGCGACGCGAGGATTTCGGCAGGTCGATCGCCTGGTAGAGCGCGCCCGATGCCTGCAGGGCGTGGCTGAAGCGCGTGAACTCGGTGCCGTCCGGCCGCTTGACGATCAGGGTGACCGGCATGTTGGCGAGCGCGACTGCGCCGTTGTCGCGCAGCATGGCCATGAGCTGCACGGACTCGCCGGGGCGATAGACGCCGCGTTCGGTGTAGAGGAAGGCATCGACCGGGCCGGGCTGGTCGCGGCCGGAGATGCCGCGGTCGGAAAAGTCGAACGCCGCCTTGGTGAGCTCGAGGCGGGCGAACTCCTGCTTGGTGGCGTCCGACGCCATCACCGCGAAAGCCTCCGCCGCGCCGCGGCCCTTCAGGAGACCGGCGGCGAAATTGACGCGGCCGTCGGCGGCGGTGATCGCCTTGGCGACCGGCTCGTTGCCGCGCGTCAGCAGCACGACCTCGAGGCCGGCGAGCGGCTGGGCGCTTTGCAGGGAGCGGGCGAAGACATTGAGCCCGTCCTGGCCGGTGAAGCTGGTCAGCGCGATGTCGGTGTCCATCACCCACATGCCGGCCGCCTTGCCGCCGGACGAGTCGTCGTCGTCATCGTCGAAGTTGCGCGAGGGCGGCGTGGCGGCGTTCCACACCACGACGAAATAGGCGCCGGGTTTCCAGTCCTTGATCGTCTCGCGGATCGGGAACGCCGTGACCACCGGCTGGTTGGGCGGGCTGCGCACTTCCATCGTGCCGCGCCACTGGCGGACGCCGTTGGTGCCGTTCAGCCAGCCGCGCAGCGACCACGACTCGGTGACCGGCTCGGAGCCGGGAAAGCTCGCGTCGTAGCGATCGCCGGCGAAACCGTCGATCGCCCGCTCGTTGACCCGGTAAACCTCGATGCCGACCTTGGAGACGTTGATGGTGGTGATCGGCAGGCCGACCGTCGTGCCGCGCGGCAGGATGAAGCCCTTGCCCGGCAGGGTGACAACGGCCGGACGCGCGCCCAGCGCCACGTCGACCTTCATTTCGTCAGTGAGCTTGGCGCCGTCACGGCCCGGGAAACCCGCGAGCATCCTCACCGTGTAGTCTTGGCCGTAGGTGAGGCCGCCGATGCAAAGGCGGTCGTCGACCACGCGCAGCGCCGACTTCACTTCCGGGGAAATGCGCACGTAGTCGGCATATTTGACGTCGCCGGTCGCCAGGGGCTTGTTGAAGGCGAGGCACGCCTCGGCCTCGGGCCGGCTGCTGTCGATGGCGACCCGGCGATAGGCAAAGGGTTCGTCGGGGGCGGCAGCCGGCTGGGCAACCGGCGTGGGCGCCATCGAGCGTGCGGGCGTTGGGGTCGCCGCCGGGGCTGCGGAGGGGGTTGCGGGCGGAGGAGCCGGCGGTGCAGCCGCCGGCGGGGCTGTTGTGGCCGTTCGTGGGGCCGGTGGTATTTGATCGACGGAGTCGCCGGGCCTGCCGATGAGGTAGCCCGTGATACCCGATCCCAGCATGAGAGCCACGACCAGGGCAGACAACGTCGACCTATTCATGAGTACCCCCGCAGTAAGCGACCAACACTATACTTGAGATTGTGTAAACACTGTGGAGTCTGACGGATGAGTTGAGAATCTTCCATCGCTGTTGCGTGCATACCACGCCGTCGGACGTGCTGTGGATAGGCGCCGCTTGAGTGATGGCGCCGCGCGTACTAAGCGCGAACGATGGCGTTGCATTTGATCAAGCTGGCGGTTGGCGTCAACGACCTCGCCCATATGAAGAAGGTCCAGGCGGCGCGGCGCAAGCAGCGCCGGCAGAGTCCGCGATCTCCGCACTGGGTCTATACCCGGAACACGCCGCGACGGGCGGCCGAACTGCTGGCCGGCGGCTCGCTCTACTGGGTGGTGCGCGGTGTCATCCGCTGCCGCCAGGAGCTGGTCGGCTTCGAGGAGGATTTCGACAAGGACAACGGCAAGAAGTACTGTCGAATCAAGGTCAAGCGCAGCCTCATCCCGACTGCGCCGCGGACCTGCAAGGCCTTCCAGGGCTGGCGCTACTTCGAGTCCGAGCGCGTCCCGCCCGACCTGTCGAACGGCGACACCGCCGACATGCCGGCGGAAATGGCAGCGGAACTGAAACGACTCGGGCTCTTGTAGCTGTCATCGGACCGCGGGCCTCCAGGCCCGCTCGCGCATGGGATGCGCTGACATGATCATGAGCGGGCCTGGAGGGCCGCGGTCCGGCTCGACGTGCGCTACTACCGACTGGTCAGCTTGAGCTCGATACGCCGGTTGCGGGCGCTGTCGATGGTCGAGAGCGGCTGGTACTCGCCGTAGCCCGCGGCGACCAGGCGCTCGTTGGGAATGCCCTGGCTGTGCAGGAATTTCACGACGGCGATCGCGCGCGCGGCCGACAGCTCCCAGTTCGACGGATAGAGCACGTTGTTGATCGGCTTGTCGTCGGTGTGGCCGTCGACCTGCAGGACCCAGTTGATGTCCTTGGGGATCCGCGAGCCGATCTCGATCAGCCGCTGGGCGACACTGGCGAGCTGTTTCTCGCCGCCGGGCTGCAATTGAGCCGAGCCGGAGGGAAACAAAACCTCGGACTGGAAGACGAAGCGGTCGCCGACGATCTGCACATCGCGCTGGCCGGCCAGGGCCTCGCGCAGCTTGCCGAAGAATTCCGAGCGATAGCGCGCCAGCTCCTCGACCTTGCTGGCGAGCGCGCGATTGAGCTTCTGGCCGAGATCGACGATCTGGGCGTTCTGTTCCTTGGCCTTGGCGTCTGCGGCGTCGAGCGCGGTATTGAGGCGCGCCAGCTCGTCCCTGAGCCCGGCCAGCTCGGCGGTGAGGCGCACCACCGCGGCCTTCTGCTCGGCCGTCAGCTTCTCCTGTTCGGTGAGATCGCCGAACAGCTTGCCCTTCTCGTTGTTCGCGGCGGCGAGCGAGGCGGCGAGCCGCGTCAGCTCGACGCGCTGGCGTTCGATCTCTTTCTGCAGGTCGGCTGCCTTGGCCTCCGACTCCTTGGCGGCACCCTGCAGCGCCGTCGAGAGCTTGTCGCGCTCGGCCATCATCGAGGTCAGGCGCTCGGTGAGCTGGTCGCGCTCGATCTTGAGCGCATCGGCCGACTGGCGTTGCGCGGCAAGGTCGGCGTTGAGCCTGTCGCGCTCGCTGCGTTCCTGGCGAAGCTGCAGGGTGAGCTGTTCGAGGTCCTTCTGCAGGCTCGTGGTTGCCTTCTTCTCGATCGACAGCTGGCTGGCAAGATCGCCGATCTGCCGGCCAAGCTGCTCGATCGCGCTGTCGCGGCTGTTGAGCGCGCTGGACAGCGTGAACTGCGCGACGCTGAGCAGCGACAGCAGGAAGATCATCACCATCAGGAGCGTGGTGAGCGCGTCGACATATCCCGGCCAGGTGTAGTCGGGAGAGCCGCCGCGGCGATGGGAAATGGCCGCCATGCGGTCAGCCTTCGCCGGCCGGGCTGCTCACGCCGCGTGTCGAGGCGATGGTGCGGGCCAGCAGCCTGAACTCGCCGCGCAGCTCGTCGGCCAGCGCGGTGCGGTTGCGCACGTTCTCTTCGACGAGGCGGGCGAGGTGGGACTCGATGGCGCGCTGGTGCGTCATCAGCGCTTCGCGATCGGAGTCCGGGGCGCGCTCCGCCAGGCGATTGATCGCGCCGCGCAGCTCGATCGACTGCTCGGCCATGCGCGCCAGCAGGGTCTGCTGGCCGCGCATCGCCTCGGCGAGCGAAGCCAGCCGTTCGACCAGAACGGCGCTCGACGCCGCCGTGACTTCGCGGCCTTCCTCGGTGCGCCGCAGCGTGCGCGTCAGTTCGTCGAGGCCGTCGGCGGTGCGCTCGAGCAGGGCCTCGACATAGGCCGACACGCCCTGGTCGCCCTCGACCTGCACGCCGCTCGAGAGCCGCGTGGCGCCGGCCAGCCACTCCTCGAGCTCGATATGGAAGCGGCCCTGGGCCTGGCTCGCCTGCAGCTCCAGGAAGCCCAGCACCAGCGATCCCGAGAGGCCGAACAGCGAGGCGCCGAATGCCGTCGCCATGCCCTTGAGCGGGCCTTCGATGCTTTCCTTGAGCTTGGCGAACATCTGGATGGCATCGCCGCCGGCGACTTGCAGGCCCGAGATGGCGTCGGCGACGGCGCCGATGGTTTCCAGCAGCCCCCAGAAGGTGCCAAGCAGGCCGAGGAAGATCAGCAGGCCGATCAGATAGCGCGTGAGCTCGCGACGCTCATCGAGGCGGGTGGCGATGCCGTCGAGCACCGCGCGCGTGACCGTGGGCGACAGGCGGAAATGGTCCTGCCGATCGCCCACCATGGCAGCCAGCGGCACCAGCAGGTTGATCGAATGCGTCTCGAGCGGCGGGGCGCCTTCCTCGCGGTGCTGGAAGCGGCGCAGCCAGCGTACCTCCGGCCACAGCGAGATCACCTGGCGCATGACGAAGAAAATGCCGATTACCAGCACGGCCACGATCACGCTGTTCAGGATCGGCGTGTTCATGAACACGCGCAGCAGGTCGTGATGCAGCAGGTAGGCAAGCCCCACCACGGCTGCGAGGAAGAGCAGCATGCGGACGAGATAGGGTAACGGATTGCTCATCCGCTCGGTCGCCGCTGATGGCGTCGGGGTTCGCTCACGTGTTGGGCACCAGGATGTCGACGCGCTCGTCGTCGCCCAGGAAGGCGCCGACATCGATGCGGGACTTGACGCCGCGGTCGATAAGATAGGCGCGAACGACCAGCGCGCGTGCGAGTGAAATCTGCCGGCTCACGATGTCATCGCCAGTGGCGAAGGCGCGCACTTCGACCAGCCGTGGTCGCTTGTCGGCGAGGTTCTTGCCGACGCCATCGAGCGTCGTCCGGGTCGCATCGGTGAGGTCCGGCGATCGTCCGACGAACGGAATGGAGGCGGCGAGGGGTGACTTTGTGGGGGGCGCGGTGGGCGGATCGAGCTTTGCCGCGAGGGCGGCCACGACCTGGGGCGGCTGAGGGGATTCCTCCTCGGGCGGCGGCGCCGGCGAGCCGAAGGGCGCGGGCGTTATGGTGACGACGAGCCCGGTTTCCGTCCCCGTGCCCGGCGCTGTGGCAGACGTGCCCTTCGATTTCCGGCGATCCATGACGGTGATCACCGGCAGCTGTCCGCCGAACAGCGCCGGTGGGGGAGCGGGCTCGGGCATCGGCTGGCCGTCGCCGCGCAGCGGGATCGCCAGGAGGCGGCTCTCGATCGGCCCCGGCGGCGGGGCGGGCAACGCGACCGCCGGCCGGCCAGGATCCTGGCGGCTGTCGAAGGCGGCAACGGTCGGTCCTTGGGCAAACGCCGACACCGCGCCCATGCCGAGCACGGCAAGGGCGAGGCTGCTCACGGCGGCCGAAGACGTTGGCATAACCAATTGCCTTTCAACGGGATTTGCCGCTCGACAATAACCAATGGCCGACCCCCGCTCAACCGGCGCCCGGCGCCTCGGGAGGGGGCGCCGCTAGACCTTAGACAGGATTTCCACCATCGAATCACGCAGTCCGAAATTGCTGGCGAGGAGGGACGGGCCGCCCAATTCGTAGGGCTTGCCCGCGATGTCGCCGATCACGCCGCCGGCCTCACGCACCAGCAGCAGGCCCGCCGCGACGTCCCAGGGCTGGAGTCCGAACTCGAAGAACGCGTCATAGCGGCCGGCAGCCACGAAGGCGAGGTCGAGCGCGCCGGCGCCCCAGCGGCGTATGCCCGCCGTGCGCTCGGTCACCGCCGCAAGCTTGGCGAAGTAGGCGGCATGGCCACCCTTGCCGATATGCGGGATGCCGGTGGCGACCAGGGCCCGCGCCGGATCCTTGCGGCCCGACACGCGCAGGCGGCGCGAGCGGGCATTGGGCGTATCGATGTAGGCGCCGTTGCCCTTCTCGGCCCAGAACAGCTCGTCGGAGATCGGCTGGTAGATGACGCCGGCGATGATCTCGCCCTCGCGCTCCAGGCCGATCGAGATGGCGAAATGCGGCACGCCGTGCAGGAAGTTGGTGGTGCCGTCGAGCGGATCGACGATCCAGCGGTTGCGCCCGTCGCCCTTGGTCTCGCCGCCTTCCTCGCCCAGGAAACCATATTCCGGCCGCGTGCGTGAAAGTTCGGCGCGCAGCGTGCGCTCGGCCTTGATGTCGGCGTGGCTGACGAAATCGCCGGGGCCTTTCTCGGAGACCTGCAGCTGCTCGACCTCGCCGAAGTCGCGCTTCAGGTTCTTGGCGGCGGCGAAGGCGGCGCGGATCATCACCGTGATGGTGGCCGAGCGTACTGCCAGGGAACGGCGCTCGGGCGGGCCGGAGCGTTCGCGGCCGGGCGCCATGGGCGCGCGCCCGACGCGCGCTACCGGGCGATCGCTCGTGCGGTCACTCGTACGATCATTGGGACGACGATCGGTGGGGACGGCCACTATCAATCCTTCGCGCGTTCCATGTAGCTGCCGTCTTCGGTATTGATCACCAGCCGCGTGCCCACGCCGATATGCGGCGGCACCATCACGCGCACACCGCCCTCGACGATGGCGGGCTTGTAGGATGAGGAAGCGGTCTGGCCCCTCACGACGGCATCGGCTTCGGTGACGGCGAGGACGACGGTCTTGGGCAGCTCGGCGCCCACGGGCGTGCCTTCATAGAGCGACACCACGACTTCCATGCCGTCTTGCAGGAAGCGGGCCTGGTCCTGGTCGAGAACGTCGGCGCCGACGGTGAGCTGCTCGAAGGTTTCCTTGTCCATGAAGGTGTAGCCGTTCTCGTCCTTGAACAGGTAGGTGCAGTCGCGCTCGTCGATATGGACCCGTTCGATGGTCTCGCCCGAGCGGAAGCGCTCCTGCAGCTTGTTGCCCTCGCGCAGCGCCTTGGCCTCGATGGCGACGAACGCACCGCCCTTGCCCGGGCTGATGTGCTGCACCTTGGAGGCCACCCAGAGCTTGCCGTTGTATTCGATGACGTTGCCGGCGCGGATGGAATTGACGGGCACTTTCATGGGATTACCGGGGCCTACCACTGGATCGGATGAATGGAATTCGGCCTCGCCCGCAGGGGCGGGGCGAGGCCGGCGGCGCCTTCTATCAAAGGCCGCCTATGGCCGCAACAGGCGCCCTTACAGGCCCGGATCCAGGCCCAGGGCGGCCTGCTTCTTCTTGGGCAGGTTGGCGGCGATCACGGCATGGGCGCGTTTGATGTAGGCCCGGGTCTCGGCCGCCGTCAGGATCCCGGGGTTGTCGAGCGCCACCCACTTGGCGCGCGCGAGATAGGGCGCGGGGCGGAACCCCGGCGAACGCGACAACGCCTCGTAGTGCTCGGGCGGGCACTTGAAGCAGATGCGGCCCACCGAATGATCGGGCGGCGCGATCAGGCAGAACATCTTGCCGCCGACCTTGAAGACGACCACGCCTTCCCATTGCACGGTCCGTGTCGCGGCCGGCAGCGTGCCGCAGAAAGAATCGATTTGCTTCGGCGTCATGGCGCCACCCTACACGGCGGCTGTTTTGCGTGCGATGGTCGGGCATGACCGAATGGAGGCCGGACAAGCTCGGCAAGCGCCTGCCCAATCTTCAGGTTCGTGCGCGCCTGCAGGCGGCAATGCGGCAGTGGTTCGCCGCCGAGGGCTTCGTCGAGGTCGAGACGCCGATTCTGCAGATGACGCCCGGCGCCGAAGTGCATCTCACGGGCTTCGTCACCGACTGGGAACTGCCCGATGGCGAGGAGCGCGAGCGCTGGCTGCACAGCTCGCCCGAGTTCGCGATGAAGAAGCTTTTGGCCGGTGGCGTGCCCAGGCTGTTCCAGTTCGCGCGCGTCTTCCGCAATGCCGAGGGCTCGGCGTTGCATCATCCCGAATTCACCATGCTGGAATGGTATCGCGCCGGCGTCGGCTACGAGGCGATCATGAAGGACTGCGCGGCGCTGCTCGCGCTCACCGGCGTGAAGGAGTTGCGCTGGGGCGAGCATGTCTGCAATCCCGGGGCAGAACCCGAGAGGCTGACCGTCGCCGAGGCGTTTCAGCGCCATGCCGGCGTCGACCTGTTGGCGACGGTCGGCCGCGCCGAGAAGCTCGCCCATGCCTCGGGTGTGGCGATGCATGCCGACGACACCTGGGACGACGTCTTCTTCCGCATCATGTTCGACAAGATCGAGCACCGGCTGGGCATGGGGCGGCCGACCATCCTTTGCGAATATCCCATCTCGATGGCGGCGCTCGCGCGCGCCAAGCCCGACGATCCGCGGGTGGCCGAACGCTTCGAGCTTTATGTCTGCGGTGTCGAGCTCGCCAACGCTTTCGGCGAGCTCACCGATCCCGCCATCCAGCGCGCCCGCCTGCAGGCCGACATGGACGAGAAGGAGCGACTCTACGGCGTGCGCTGGCCGGTCGACGCGGATTTCCTCGCCGCCCTCGACCACGGCCTGCCGGACTGCGCGGGCGTGGCCCTGGGCTTCGACCGTCTGGTCATGCTGGCGACGGGCGCGCGGCACATCGAGGACGTGCTGTGGCTACCGGTGCGCTGAGAAGATCTGGTTGAAGGCACGCACGGCGGCCTCGGGGCCGTCCTTGTAATTCCAGATGCCCCCTGCGACGGCCAGAAAATCGGCGCCGGCGGCGATCACCGGCTTGCAGTTCTCGACCGTGATGCCGCCGATCGCCACGCAGGGGATTTCGAACAGCTCGCTCCACCATTCGATGATTTCTAGCGAAGCGGGCATGGTGACGGTCTTGGTATTGGACGGGAAGAACGCACCGAACGCCACGTAGTCGGCGCCGGCCTCGCCTGCCGTCATGGCCAGATCGCGCGAGGCCTTGCAGGTCACGCCGATCTGCCGTTCGGGACCGACGATGCGGCGCGCCTCGGCGTAAGGCATGTCGTCCTGGCCGACATGCACGCCGTCGCAGTCGAGCGTTACGGCGAGGTCGGGCCGGTCGTTCATGAAAAAGGCCACGCCGCGCTGCTGGCAGACCGGCCGCAAGGTATCGGCGGCACGTGCGATGGCGTCGTCGTCCACGCCCTTCAGGCGCAGCTGGAAGGCCGCGACATCGCCGCCGTCCAGCGCCGCCCTGAGCTCGTCGGCGAAGATCGTCGGATGCTCGATGCGCTCGGGCGAAATGATGTAGAGGCGGCAGTTCTGGGCGACCGGCACGCCGGCATCTTAGACCGAACGAGATGCCGGAAGGAATGTGATCGGATAAGCGGCGAAAACTTAGGGTTGATCAAGTGCCCGCATAGGTTGAAAATGACGTTCAAATTTCGGCCAAATGCACGTCGGGGCATGCGACACTGAACGTACCGAGGGACTGAAGGCGTCTGCGCTCAACGGCGCCTCCTCTCTTGTCACTCTCAAGGGACTATGCCGCCAAGCGCTCGCAACCGTGCTGCGACGAGGGGGTCACAATGCCTAAAAGCAAGTTTTTACTGATCGTTCTGGCGGCGGCAGCTTTGGCTTTGGGCGTACAGCCGGCCAGTGCCCAGGCGAACCGTACATGGGTGTCCGGCCAAGGCGACGATGCCAATCCATGCAGCCGAACAGCGCCCTGCAAGACTTTCGCAGGTGCAATTTCCAAGACCGCGGCTGGTGGTGAAATCAGCGTCTTGGATCCCGGCGGCTTCGGGGCGTTGACGATCACGAAGGCTATAACAATCGATGGTGGCGGCGGCCAGGTTGCGTCCGTGCTGGTCGCGGGCACGAACGGAATAGTCGTGCAGGCGCCGGCAACTGCCACCGTGACTCTGCGGAACATCAGGATCAACGGCCTCATCGGGACCCCGACCGGCGGCCTGAACGGCATTCAGTTTCTGTCCGGCGCGGCGCTCCATATCGAGAACTGCACGATATTCGGTTTCACCCAGAACGGCATAAATATCAACTTGAGCGCAGCGTCCCCGGTTGGTGTGTTCGTGACGGATACGGTCGTTAGCAACAGCGTCGGTGGGATAGCAGTTCGGAACACTAGTGCCTCAAACGTGTTCTTTTCGATGCAGCGGACGACCCTCGCTCAGAACGGCGGCTTCGGGCTAAAAATAGATGGTGGCGGCGGAGCAGGAGCGATCCTCAGTGCTGTGTCCGACAGCCTGATCGCAGGGAATGGGACGGGAGTGTCGGTAGTCGGAGGCCCGTCGATCAACGCGGACATTCAGATAACTCGATCGTCCGTCACTAACAATGTGACGACTGGTTTGCTGGCGGACGGGTCCGCTGGTACGGCGACTATTCTTTCTTCAGAAACCTTGATTTCCGGCAACGGCACGGGGCTTTCATCGGTCGGTGGCGGAAAACTTCTCACTTATAAGAATAACATGGTTAATGGAAACGTTACCGGCGACGGAGCGTTCACGGGCACGATTGTTCCGGAATGAGCATCGACGCCGCCTCCCTCCGCCTCACCCTAAGCGGGCGGTCAAGCCAGGAAGAAAATCAAAGAAGGCAGCCAAGAGATAGCTATGTCTTTCGATTTTGGAGGCATCCCACTAGACGGCCAAGGTGAGCAGTTGCCGCAAGATTTTGGCTATCAGGGCCAATGGCTTTAAGGGACCGAATATTTCCTATCGCCCCACTGCACAACGTACTATCGGCGGGCCGGAAATGACGCCCATCATCAATCAAGGAAAAGCTAATTGGTGCTTCGGGATTAATGCCGTGAACTTAGGCCTAGATCTTCGCGTCGGCAGCGAGAAGATATTCGATCACAATCGGGCCAGGACGCTATTTCTTGTCGGCACCGAGGATGTTGCGCCCACTCACGGCGCCACTGCGGCCAAGCGATACGTCTTCCAAATCGGCGATGTGCAGGCTGGCATCACGATTGAGACGGGCGGACCAAGCGGTAACGCCTAAATCGCCGTATCGAATCCTCACGCGTTTGATGTCGGGCTGACACAACTCGGCGAGGCCTTCGCCCGCTTCAATCCGGCGTCAATGAGCGAAGCGGCGGCAGACAGGTCGCCGATCTACATGCTCCAGGCCGAACACAATTTACGCCCACAAATGGCACAGAACGATAACCAGTTGGCAGCGTGCTTCCTCGGTATCCTGATGCAAAGCCTGCAGATTAAGCAAAAGCGTGTTGGCCGGATCAATGAGGGGCGATGACACTGGATCGGGAGCGGCTGATCAAGCTGCTCAATCTGACGGAGAGCGAATACGATGCGGAAGCGCTCAACGCGATTCGCAGTTCGAACGCGTTCCTGCGCAAGCACCGGACGACGTGGGCGGCTCTGCTCGCACTTCCGCAGGAACCCGCAAAGGCGCGGCAGCCTGAACCCACGCAGGCGCGGCAGCAGAGACCTAGACCGAGGAGCTCTGACGCGTTCGGGGCCAAGCCGGCTTGGGAACCCAAGGTACGGCACGCCCAGTGGCAAGCATACCGGGCGACCAACGCAACGAAGCAAATGCAGTTCAGCGGCATCAGATCGCTATCATCGAGCCTGAGTGTTTTGTTCTTTCCCGTCACCGTGTACGTTTGGCTGTACGAGGGGGTCGTGCTCACAAGACGCTGGCGGCTGAAGCCAGTCGCGATGCTCGTGCCAATCTTCGGCGGTGGGACGGCCGCGCTGATTTGGGTGTTCATGCTGTTGGCTGTAGCCCAGCTCGTGGGAATAGTCTGAAGCCTTCGCACTTTGCGCCTGGCTGGACAGCGCCAATACGCCGGTTGGCTATCCGACGGTGAGCGTGCGCGATATCGAAGTGGGAAGGTCCGGGTGACGCGAGCTGTTTGGGGCAGACTGACAGATGCGGGTGATGCTGCGCAGGTCAGATGGCTTTTGGGCCAAAGACGAAAAACGCCTGAAGTGCCGCAAAGGCGATCAAAAGAGCGATGAGCGTGTACTCGATCGTCCTGCCGCGGTGACCGCTCTTTTTCAAGCGACGGAAGTATTCAAAGGTCGAAAGCTTATGACTGATAGTATTCGACAAACTATCGCTCCCGATGACTGGTCGTGCGGTGTACCGCAGTGCCGCCGCTGAAGATGTGACTCAAATCACAATGCTTATGTGATTTTCGAGTGTTGAATAGATGTGCCGCACAACTTGTCAGCACTGAAGGCAAAAAGTTGATTCGTCTCTGACCGGCGGCAAGCCTTTTCAGGAACTCGTCGGGCTCGTCCGACACCTGGTCATCCCAGACGGCTGGTCCTCGATTTCCTCGGGACATGAGCTGCTATCCACCGCCGACGTCCGCCAGCGTGAAGGCGCCGCAAGAAGGGCGTGGTCCCTTCCCTGTCATTTTAATTCCATTAAGCGAACACACCCGCTGCAGGCCCGCCGCGTCCATCCTGCAATGGCTCGGGAGACCAGGGCGATTCAACAAGAAGCTCCGGCCGAGTTAGAAGTGGGAGGCATCCAATGGGTGTGAAAAGGCGTTATTTTGTGGGCGGCGCATCAGCGCTTGTCGTGTCGGGTTCGTCTGCAGCGTTTGCCGAGAACAAGGATCCCGTTCGAGGACCCACGCTGATTTCGGCTGCTGCCGATCCCGCAGACTTTGAGGCGGCGCTACGCTCCAAGTTCTTGACCGGCGACGTGCTCAACTGGACCGGCGGCAACGTGCGGCTGAAGCGCCCGATCCAGATCGACGTGACGAAAAGCATGATCGGGCCGGGCGTCGATCTCAACGGCGCCAAGGTGATCGCGGACTTCAACGACGCGACGCGGCGGGCGATCACGATCCGCATTCCCGGATCCAGCAAGAACGTCGCCCTGCGCGGCATGAAGTTCTTCAACGGCTCGATCATCGCGGACAGCCCGGCGCAGGATGCGCTTGGCTTCGTCTGCTTGACCAATCAAAGCTGGATCTACAGCTGGAAGATCATGAACCTCGACATCGAGCGGTTCGCGCGCGATGGACTGTTCTTCGCCGGATGCGTCGCCCAAGGCGAGTGCCACGCTGTCACTTGTGCGAGCAACGGCCGCAACGGCATGACCTTCCGCAACGACGGGCCCAAGGATGACATGGGCGACGTCTCCGGCATCTCCATCTTCGGCGGTCAGATGCGAAAGAATGGCAACGCGGGCATCGAGACCCAGAGCGCCGTCCCGTATCGCGAGCCGCGAGACCTCAACATTTGGCAGACTTATTTCGCCGAGAATAAGGGCCCTGGCCTCAATGCGGTTGCGGGCCTCTCGATGGCCCAGGGCTGCAACTTCCACAACAACGCCGGATGCGGCATCAATCTGGCGAACGAGGGCCGCCTGTTCGCCTGTCGCGCCGGCACGAACGGATCGCAGCCTTATCTGGTGAATGCCTACTTCAACAACGGCGGTATGGTCATGGATGCCTGCCGCATCGAGGGCTTTGGCGGCTTCGAGGGCAAGATGAAGATGGCCAAGGTGAACGGCACTGGCTCTGTGACTCTCCGCGACTCGGGCCAAAGGTCGGACCTCGACATCTTGGGCGATATCACCGTCAAAGTGATCTAGGCGCGAGGTCGTCCCATGATCCCAAAAGGGGACGTCACGGCTGCGTGCTCCTTGGCACGCGCGGGTGACAACCCTCCGTGGCACGGGGCGAAGATCCTCGTCGCCGAAGACAATCACCTTCAGGCCGAGGTCGTCAGCGATTTCCTGCGCGACTGCGGTCTGCAGCCAGTCGGTCCCGCTGGCCGATTGGAAGAAGCATGCGAGCTGGCCCAGGGACGCCCGCTGGATGGCGCCCTGTTGGACGTGAAGCTTGGTGAGAACCTCTGCTTTCCGGTGTGCACGATCCTCGCTGCGCGCAGAATTCCTTTTATTTTTCTGACGGGCTATCGCCAGTCGTCGCTGATTCCTCCGGAGCTGTATGCAGTTCCGTTAGTCTGCAAGCCTTTCAGTGAGGACGATTTGGGCGCCGCCCTGGCCTTGATTCTAAATTGTCGCGCCGGCGGTCGTGCCTCAGCCAAAGTTGCCGCCAACGGCTCGTCGATCAACTGCCGTGCTCTTTGGCCTATTTGCTAGCGGGGGACGAACAGAGCGCGACCCAGGCAGCGCCAGCTCGCCACAGTAATCCCTTCCGGCCCTGCCGGCCGCCCCGCCCGGCGCTGCGATCGAGGCCGGTCAACCGGCCGGCCCCACCGGCCGCCAGCGGGAGGTCGTCGTGGTGGGCGGGTTGAAATGGATGAAGGATCCAGTCTCGGTGCAGTTCCGCGGGATCGAAGGCGTCCGCAACCCCCGCTTATCCGGGTTGCCTCGGTAGGAGGTGAAGCCAGTGAAGCTTATCGTTGAAGCGAGAGACCCCATTGATGGTGCCGCCGTCATGGTCATCTGCCTGACCAGGAGGGAGGTTTTGGGAGCTGTACAAATACTCCGGCAAGAACGCTTTGAAAGCATAGGCGTTACGGATAGCCGCGGCACAGCCGTTTTTGAGAGCGCCTTGGCTGTCGAGCCTTCAGATCACGATTCCAACCAGCTTGCCGGTGTCCTCAAGGACTGGGCACGGCTCTTCGCCCCTTATCCGGGATAGTCCACGCTGCGCGCCCGTCAGGTCGCACTCTTGACACATCCGTCAATTTTCCAGTCGGGCTAAGTTCTGCTGTGAACAGATCGCGCGATGAAGTTCGGCGCGAATTGATCGATGCAGGCGGGGATAAATGCCACGTGCCCGGGGACGCGCAGGGCTGCGCCAAGGAAAGCAACGAAGCCGGCCGCGTACGGGGCGGCTGTCGGCACAGCAAGGCCAGGACCAGCAGGCCGTGCCAAGGAAGCGCCGTCGGCCACCGTCCGGCATACGCGTGAGCGATACAGCCGAGGCCGTTACCCACCGCTACTCGATCGAGGTCAAGGATGCCGAGACCGGCGCTACGCTGATCCTCGTCGCCGCCGAATGGACTGCCGCTCAAAAAGGCGCGGGAGTAGCCTTGATTTCGCAGCTCGGCAGCATGGATAGCAGCAAACGCTGCCTCGAGACCGACGAGGACGAACCCGCGCGTGGCTGAACGCCTGGCCCACCGCCGGGTCTCTCAACGGGGTGCGGGTCTCGCCGTCTTTGACCTCGATCGATCAGTGGCGGACCGCCCTTTGCGCGACGCCGGCTCGAGCGCAGGCTCCGTATGGAAGTTCACCTCGGGAAGCCCGGCAAGACGGGTGATCTGGGCCAGCGCGATGCGCCTGTCCTGGTCGTCCCAGTAGGCAGCTGTGGAGAACAGGACCGAGCCTTTGGCGTCCTTGATTTCGACTGAGTAGCGGCGGGCGCGGGACTTGGGCATGGGACCTACTCGGTGAGCAAAATAAACAAGACCCGGCCGCTGGTCACCATCTTACTACACCACAAAGTTGCTCAGTCTGTATGATGTACGGGAACGGACCTCACCGCAACAATGCGCGGCGGGCTTGCATTTCGACGAAGTGATTTCACTCGCCGAAATGTTTTTGCAGTGATCGAGGCTGTCTCCAAAAAGGGTGGGAATTGCCCGGGCGGGAGGGCAAATAATGGCTCAGTTGATCGTGTCGTGGTTCATCGACCAGGGCAGGTTTCGCGTCCACGCCATCAACGCAATAGGTCGGCGTAGAGGTCGTATCATCGAGGTCGAAGAGGTCGATACAGGCGAGCGGTTCCATGGCTCGACCCGAAGGCTGGAGCGACTGGTGCAGACGCTTCGCAGCTCCAGCGGGGAGCTAGACCATGCGTTGCCATGGAAGCCGGACACGACGTCCTGAGCCCTGACTGTCGTCCCTGCGAGACGCCACTTCGTCTTGAATGCCGTCAACTTATCGTGAGTCTGCGACTCCGTTCGACAGTCGTCTGATTCTCTCCAAGACGAAGTCGCCGCTACCACAATGTGATCACCGGGCTAGCACAATGTGATCACCTGCGGGAAGTGTTTCGCTCGGCTACTCTCGTTGGCGTGGGAAGCGCTCGTGATGCGCGAACGGCAAGGGTGCCGGTCGACTTAGCATCCAGGGCGACTCAGGAGACGTGGGTGAAAGACCTTTATGTGGATTGCGCACACAGCGCACGGACGGGTGCGCCAGCACGGGAGTTTTACTTCCCGCGCTCGGACAGCATCGTCCCCTGGCGACAGCAGACGACTGCCTGCTCACGGTCAGTCGGCCAAATTACGCTCGGCGACGGCCAGTCCCGAAGCGAAATGCCTTTCTCTTCCAGTTTGAGGAATCCGACAAGCTAACGAGGGGGAGTGACTTAAGATGACCACCGCTCTTGAACAGGATGTCGCAACCTTGGAAGCAGCCGCGCCCGCGCTACTTGCCTCCGTCAGCAAACCGGACGCCATTCGCGTCCTTCTCATCGAGGACGACCCGATTGATCACGAGTTCCTGACCGATGAACTGTCCAAGCAGGGCTTTGTCGTCCGTCGATTCGAGGATGGCGTCTCGCTGCTCGGCGCACCTGATGCCATCCGCGATGCCGACGTCATCGTCCTCCATTGCGACCGGCCGAAGGTTTCCAGCATCGACCTGTTGGTCAGGCTGCACCGGCAAGGCGTCAACGTTCCTGTCGTGTTGCTGACCCGCCGGGCACGGCCATTCCATGAATGTCTGGCTTTCGACAGAGGCGCGGTCGACGTCATCTGCACGTCACGGGGCTCGGACGTTCTGGCCAGGCGCCTCAAGGGCGTGGTCAAGACTTCCAAGCGTACGGACCAACTGCAGTCCGACAGATCCATGATCTGCGGCAAGCTGCTTCTGCGTCCTGATGTCAGCCGGGCCTATTGGCAGGACGCGGACCTCAGCCTCACCCTTGGCGAATACAACATCGTCCACCTGCTGGCTTCCAACGTGGGTAAGTACGTGACTTACCGTGCGGTTTATGACCGCCTGCACTATGAGGGTTTCATCGCCGGAAGCGGGCCTGAGGGCTATCGGGCGAATGTGCGGTCCGCAATCAAGCGGATCCGGAACAAGTTTCGCGACCTCGACCCGACCTTCGACAAGATCGAAAACTACGTCAGCTTCGGGTACTGCTGGAGGAAGACGCCAGACTGAAGGGCAAGGGTGACAACCGGCCGTTCAGCGCTACGGCGCCGACGCCTACTCCAGATATAGCCAAGATCGACCTTGAGCTCGCGATCGCCATCCCCGGCGTTGTGAGCCTGGACGCATTCACGCAAGCTAGGCAAATCGTCGGTGTAGACGGTGACCTGGCTGTAAGCCGTACCGTCCTTGCAATCTGTCGCCGTCAGAGCGCAGGCGGCGGAGGCCGTGCGCAGGTACCCCTATGAACCGGTTGATCGACCTGCAGTGTGATTCAGATCACATCGACACCGACGAAACTTCGCTACGAATTGCACGCGGCAGGCTCGACGGTAGGGATTGGTCCCAGTTGATGCTCATCGAGCGTCAAATGGAGACGAGCGTCGGGTGTGGTGATACGGCAGGGGTAGCACTGCGCGGTTGCAGCATAGCTATCGGCCCGGATCGTGCCTCCGCGTGTTCGCTCAAGTGCGGATGAGAGCAGAGGGGAGTGGATGGAATCCCGTGAAGAATGCCTGAAGGAAGCAGCGGAATGCGATCGCTTGGCCGGTCTCGCGAATACTGAGGCCACCCGCAGGATCATGATGGTGGTCGCATTCAAATGGCGCAAGCTGGCGGAAAAGGCGGCAGACCGTGGGAAGACCTACACGAACTCAGCATCTGAAGCGATACAGCCGCGTTGCTGAAGCCGACATGGCAAACTCCCGTACCCGTCGCTTTTTTATCGAGATCAGGGATGCCAAAGGCGCCCCCTTGTTGCGGTCAGTCGCTTACTGGGACGAAAAAGACACACGCGCCGCCATCGCTCGAATCACGCAGCTCGCCGGGCTGCCCGATGTCAACGTCCGCCCGGAGCCGCAGCTTGAGCCGAAGCGCGGCAAGGGATAACGGCGTCGAAGGAATTTCCTCGGCCTCGTCGTCGCACTTGCCGTGCCCCGTTCTCGCCTCCCCCAAGGCACGCCAGGCCCCCCTTGTAAAATGACCTTGTAGTGGTCTCGAAGGCGAAAACCGAGTGGATACTCCCCCATAGGTCGTCAGTTATGCGAATTCCTGCCACGGCAGGGATGGTATTGTGCTTTCGGATTCCACCTATGGGTGGGCGAACCCAAGTGCCGTTTCGTTGGCTTGGAGGCACGTCAACATGGTCGCTCGGGCTGGCTATTTCGGGGCCCACAACCTCCTGTCCGGCTTGCCGCGCGAGTACTCGTCGCGATTGCTGGCAAGGGCGCCGACGATATCGCTTGAGAAGGGGCAAACACTCTTCGAAATCGGCGCGGTAGGCGATGGCTGCTATTGGCTCGAAGAGGGCGTCCTCAAGGTGAGCATAGCTTCGCCTCAGGGCGCAGAGCGGATCCTCGCAATCCTCGGGCCGGGATCGATC
>DASZJU010000051.1:0-13072 GCA_035947815.1 Reyranella sp. | reverse complement strand
AGGGCCCGCACGCCCTCGAAGAAATCATGATCGGGCCGCATGGCGCTCTGCGCCATGCGGTACTCGATGGTCATCGTGTCCTCGAACGAGCGGTTGGCGCAGCGCTTGAGCTGTTCCAAGGTGATCGACATCGATAGCGGCGAGAGCTTCATCAGGGCGGCCAGCTGCTTTTGCGCCCAGTCGCCAGGATGCTTCTTCAGCTTGGCCACGATCTCGGCGACCGAATCGGCCGAGAAGCAGCGATCGATATCGAGCATCAAGCCGGGCAAGGTCGGCAGGCCTGCATCCCCGGCGAAGCGGGTGATCACCGCGTCGACCTTGCGATTGGCGTCGGGGCCCGACAGGTCGGCCGCGCCCAGAGCGGCCTGCAACTCGTTCATCCGGGCGCTCGGCACGAAGGCGTCGACGATGCCGGCCCACAGCGAATCCGCTGCCTTCAGGCGATGGCTGGTGAGTGCCAAAAAGGTGCCCAGCGCGCCGGGCAGGCGCGTCAGGAAATAACCGCCGCCGACATCGGGAAAGAGGCCGATCGTGGTCTCCGGCATGGCGAACAGGAACTTCTCGCTCGCTACGGAGTGCGAGCCATGCGCGGAAAGCCCGACGCCGCCGCCCATGTCGATGCCGTCGATCAGCGAGATCCACGGCTTGGCGAAGCGATAGATGCGGCGGTTGACGATATACTCGTCGCGGAAAAAGTCGCGGCGCAGCGTGCCCGACGGGTTGTCCCGCATCTCGCGATAAAGTCCCGTCACGTCACCGCCGGCGCAGAAGGCGCGGTCGCCCGCGCCGCGCAGCACTACCGCCTTGATCGCGGCGTCCTTCTCCCACCCGGGCAGGACCTTTTCCAGCTCGAGGATCATGCCGTGCGTCAGCGCGTTCAGCGCCTTCGGCCGGTTGAGCGTGATCAGCCCCAGCCCGTCTTTGACCTCGAACAGTATTTCCGCCTCAGACATCGACTCTCCGTTACACCCCTGCTGTCATCCCGAGCGGAGCGAGGGACCTTTGCTCTTGGCCTTAAAGGTCCCTCGGCCTGCGGCCTCGGGATGACAAGGTGCGCGTTATCCCATCAAAAGCCTGCGTGAAATGATCACCCGCATGATCTCGTTGGTGCCTTCGAGGATCTGGTGAACGCGCAAGTCGCGCAGATAGCGCTCGATGGGAAAGTCCTTCAAGTAGCCGTAGCCGCCATGCAATTGCAGCGCCTCGTTGACGACCTGGAACCCGACATCGGTCGCGAAGCGCTTGCCCATCGCCGCGGCCTGGGTCGCCTCGGGCGATTTGGCGTCGAGCAGGAAGGCCGCGCGCCAGATCAAGAGCCGCGCGGCGTCGAGCTCGGTCGCCATGTCGGCCAGCTTGAATTGCGTCGCCTGGAAGTCGGCGATCGGCTGGCCGAACTGCTTGCGCTCGACGACGTAGCGCGACGCGGTTTCGAGGCAGGCACGTGCGCCGCCCAGCGAACACGCGCCGATATTGATGCGCCCGCCATCGAGACCGGCCATGGCGATCTTGAAGCCATGGCCCTCCGGCCCCAACCGGTTGGCGACCGGCACCTTGCAGTTTTCGAAGATCACCGCCGCCGTCGGCTGGCTGTTCCAGCCGAGCTTCTGTTCCTGCTTGCCGAAGGAAAGGCCGGGCGTTCCAGCCTCGACGACCAGCGTGGAGATGCCGCCCGCCCCCTGCCCGCCAGTGCGCAGCATGACGACATAGATGTCGCTGCGGCCGCCGCCGGAAATGAAGGCCTTGGTGCCGTTCACGATGTAATGATCGCCTGAAAGCTCGGCGCGCGTGCCGAGAGCGGCCGCGTCCGATCCGGCGCCGGGCTCGGTCAGGCAGTAGCTGGCGAAATGCTCCATCGAGCAGAGCTTCGGCAGGAAGCGCCGGCGTTGCGCGTCGTCGCCGAAGCCGTCGATCATCCAGGCGGCCATGTTGTGGATGGAGATGTAGGCCGCCGTGCTCGGGCAGGCCGCCGCCAGCTCCTCCATGATCAGCGCCGCATCCATCCGCGAGAGCCCGCTGCCGCCCACATCCTCCTTCACATAGATGCCGCCGAAGCCAAGAGCCGCCGCCTCGCGCAGGGTCTCGACCGGGAAGATCTTCTCGGCGTCCCAGCGCGCCGCTTCGGGCAGCATCCGCGCGGTCGCGAATTGCCGCGCTGTATCGCGAAATGCCTGCTGCTCTTCGGTGAGATTGAAGTCCATGCGCGCGGGATCATATCGGGGGGTCCCCCTCCGTCAACCTGGCAGGATGGCAACGAACGGCGCCTCCCCCTATGCTCGCACCATGGGCTGGCGCGACATGACGGCGGAGGAAGCGGCGACGCTGCCCGAGGCGAGGCTGGGCGGAGCACTGCTCTGGATGGCCGCCGCCGCCGCTCTCCTCTGCATCGTCGCCATCGCGGGCGCGGTCTTCGCCTTCCATCAACTACACGAAATCGGCGGCCGCTACATGATCGCGGTCGGCTTCGTCACGGCCTGGTCGCTCGCCTTCATCGTTTTGACCCTGCTGCGGGCCCGTGTGACGCCGGTCGTGGCCGGCGCCGGCCTCGTTGTCTGGATCGCCTATCGCTTCTTTGTCGCACTGCTCAGTCAGACCGGATGGCCACTGGCGATCGACCTCCTGGGCGAGGCGATCCTGGCCGCCGGCTTCTGCGGCTATATGGCCGGCGGAGTGCGGCCCAACGCCTATTATCGTCGGCGTCTTCCGACGTCCTGAGCGTGCAAAAGCGCCTCGCTGGCCGCCCGCACCGCCAACTTCACTTCAGGTTTTCTCGCAGACCGCCATCAACAGGCCGACGCGGCCTTCGATGACGTTGCGGCCAAAATTCCCCGACATGATCCTGAAATCCGGCCCGAGAAGCAGATGAAGTCCCAGTTTCGGTGGCTGGGCAGCAGGACGCAGGGCTGCGAACCACTGCCTGGCTTCCGCCGTGACGTCGCGCCAAACACGGACGGTGAAGCCGCTGCTTTCCAGCACGGCACGCGTGGCGTCGGCGTCCAGCAGGAAGCTGGTCGAGGGATCGCGCGCCCATGGCACCGGAAACAGTGGCTCGGCGCCCGGAATGGCGACGGCATCGTACAAGGCCAGTTTGCCGCCCGGTTTCAGCACGCGCGCCATTTCCCGGTAGAGCCTCGGCCGGTCGGCGATGTTCATCGCCACATGTTGCGTCCAGACCCTGTCGAATTCGCCGTCGCCGAACGGCAGGTCGAGCGCGTCGGCCGCGCGGAACTCGATGGTGCCGGCGAGGCCCGCGCGTGCCGTCAGCGCCTCGGCCAACCGGCAATATTCCGCCGTCAGATCGATACCGACGACTTTGCAGCCCAGGCTTTCCGCCAGGTAGCGCGCCGGTCCGCCGATGCCGGAGCCGACATCGAGGACGCGGCTTGTTGCGTCGATGCCGGCGAGTGCCGCCAGTTCCCTGGTGGCTTCAAGACCGCGGGCGTGGAATTGATCGAGCGGCGCGAGGTCCGCCGTTTTCAGCCGGGGCGGCAATCCCGCCGCGTCGAGGGCAGCAAGCACGACTTCGACCAGCGAACGCGAGGCGTAGTGAGTTTCGACCGGGTTCGGTGGCGACGCCATGGCGATCCTCCAGGAAGTGACTGATGACGAGCGTTCGGCCCCGAGCGGCGTCCTGGCAAGCGGTTCGGCCATGACATTCGTTCATGCGGAATTGAGCAATCTTGACGGAACGGGCTTGCGGCAAACCCGCCATATTGCGGCTGCCTGCGGTTCACGCCATAAACCCCGACCATGGCGAAACGCTTCTCGACCCTTGGTCGCTATCCGACAACGCGGTTGCGCCGCAACCGCCGCGAGGCGTGGTCGCGCCGGCTGGTCGCCGAGCACAAGCTCTCGGTCGACGACCTGATCTGGCCGGTGTTCGTGCAGGAGGGCAAGAACGCACGCACGCCAGTCGAGTCCATGCCGGGCGTCGATCGCCTGTCGGTCGATCTGCTGGTCGAGGCGGTGAAAGAGGCGCGCGATCTCGGCATTCCGGCGGTGGCACTGTTTCCCGAGACCGATCCCAAGAGCAAGACCCCGGACGGTCGCGAGGCCTACAACCCGTGCAATCTCGTCTGTCGCGGCATCACGGCGGTGAAGAAGGCGGTGCCCGACATCGGCGTGGTCTGCGACGTGGCGCTCGATCCCTTCAACAGCGACGGTCATGACGGCATCGTGCGCGACGGCTACGTGCAGAACGACGAGACGCTGGAGGCGCTCATCAAGCAGGCGATCGTGCAGACCGAGGCCGGCGCCGACATCCAGGCGCCGTCCGACATGATGGACGGCCGCATCGGCGCCATCCGCCGGGCGCTCGACGACAAGGGCTTCATCCACACCCAGATCATGTCCTACGCCGCCAAGTATGCCTCGGCCTTCTACAATCCGTTCCGCGACGCCATCGGCAGCTCCGGCGTCCTGACCGGCGACAAGAAGACCTACCAGATGGACTACGCCAACTCAGACGAGGCGTTGCGCGAGGTCGGCTTCGACATCGAGGAAGGCGCCGACATGGTGATGGTCAAGCCTGGCCTGCCCTATCTCGACATCGTGCGCCGCGTGAAGGACGCTTTCGGCGTGCCGACCTACGCCTACCAGGTGAGCGGCGAGTATTCGATGCTGAGGGGCGCCGCCGACCGGGGCTGGCTCGACTGGAACAAGGTGCTGATCGAGACCCTGACCAGCTTCAAGCGCGCCGGCTGCGACGGCATTTTAACCTATGGCGCGGTGGACGCAGCCAAGCTCCTGAACGCCCAGAAATGATCGAACGGCCGTCGGCCCGGTTGATCCTGCTCGACCCGCAGGACCGCCTGTTCCTGTTCAAGGTCCACGATCCCGCAGTGTTCGATCCGGCCTATCCGTTCCATGACCCGTTCTGGGTGATGATCGGCGGCATGGTCGATGCCGGCGAAGATTTTGCGGCAGCCGCGGTGCGCGAGGCCGACGAAGAGACGAAATTGCCGGTAATCGGCACGCCGCGCTGGGTATGGACCCGCGAGCGCCGCATGAGCTGGCGTGGCCGCGACGTCCTGCACAAGGAACGCTTTTTCCTGGCCCATACCGACCGCACGGAGGCCGATACCTCGGGCCTCGACGCGCGCGAGCGAAGCTGGACGCGCGGCCATCGCTGGTGGCGCGCCGATGAGATCGCGGCCTCCAACGAGCGATTCGAGCCGCTCGATCTCGGCGAGCGCCTGGCGACGCTGCTGCGCGACGGGCCGCCGAAGGAACCGATCACGCTCACCTAGCTCAGCGGCCGTCCCGCTTCTCCTTCTCACGCTTGCGCCTCTCGTGTTCGGCCGACGCGCCACGATAGGCGCGCCAGGCGAGAACGAGCGCGACCAACGAGCAGGCGACGCCCACGATCAGCGCGATCGATTGGGTTTCAACCATGTTCAAGGAACCTCGCCACGGCCAGATCACTCCAAGGCTGCCGGCTGCGCGCGCCGTGAAAGCCGACATGGCCGCCGGAGTCGGGCAGAAGCGGCTTGAGCGACGCGTTGGATGCCCAATCATACTCCCGATAGAGCGCGCCGGGAATCCACGGATCGTCGAGCGCGGACATCACCAGGGTAGGAACGCGGATGCCGGCCATGAACCGGGTCGGCCGGCAGCGCTCGTAGTAGTCCTCGGCACTGGCGAAACCGTACCGTGGAGCGATGAAAACGTCGTCGTAGTCCCACACCGTGCGGGCGCCCATGATGGCGGCGCGTTCTGCGGCCGAGACGATGGCGCCCGCGCCCGTCGCCTCGGCCTTCATGAGATCGAGGATGTAGCGGTGATAGAGCCGGTTGCGCAGCCGCATCATGGACCGGCACGCGACGGCGAGGTCGATCGGCGCCGAGACGGTGGCGGCCGCGGCAAATGGTGAGGCCCAGCCCTCCTCGCCGAGATATTTCAACAGCATCGCGCCGCCCAGCGAGTAGCCGACGGCCACGAGCCCGTCGCGTGTGAGCTCGCCCGGCAGCACCGATAGCAGCGCCCGCAAGTCCTGACTACGACCGGCATAGTAGTGCTGGCCGCAGACCGACCGTGACGGGCCTGCGCCGCGCAGATTGAGCCGCAACACGCGGCCACCGCGATCGAGCAGCAGCCGCGCCATGGTGATGAGATAGAGACTGTCCTCGGCGCCGGTCAGTCCGTGGATCAGGATGGTGAGCGGGGCGCCGGCGCGCGGCGTTGCCGGCCGATCGAGGCTGGCCAAAAGCGTGTCGCCAGTGCCGTCCGGCAACGGAAATTTCAGCCGTTCGGTCGTATGGGGCGCGAGAGAGGTCGAAACGCCGCGTAGCCGGTTGGCGATGGTCTGCAGATCGCGCCCCCACCACGGGAAGCGCGGTCGAAAGCGCGGCAGGTCGAGCGGCGGATCGGGGCTCACCCCACCATGCTAGCAAATCCGTTCCAGGAATTTCTCCAGCGCAAGGTCGCACCACGGCCGGTCGCTCGACGCGGAACGAAAGCCGAGATGCCCGCCGCCCTCAGGGATCACCGGCAGCAGCGAGGGATTGTCGGACCATTTGAAGTCCCGGTAGTACTCGGCCGGAATCCACGGATCGTCGGCCGCCGCGAGAACCATGGTCGGTACGCGGATCTCGGGCATGTAATGGAGCGGCGTACACAGTTCGTAATAGTCGTCGGCGCCCCGGAAGCCGTAGCGCGGCGAGATGAAGCGGTCGTCGTATTCGAAGACGCTGCGCACGCCCCGTACGATCTCGCGCTCCTCCGGCGAGTTGCTGGCGCCCGGGGCCAGCGCCTCCTTCTTGAGGTCGGCCAGGATGTAGCTGTGATAGAGCCAGTTGCGCGGCCGCATCATGTGCTGGCAGGTCCGCATCAGGTCGAGCGGCGCGCAGATCGTGGCAGCCGCGCGGAGCGGCGAGAACCAGCCTTCCTCGCCGAGATATTTCAGCAGCATGGCGCCGCCCAGCGAATAGCCGACAGCGACAATGCCGTTCTCGGTCAACTCCTCGGGCAGCTGCCACAGCACACGGCGGAAATCCGCGGTGCGGCCGACGTGATAGTGCTCGCGGCAGTAAGGGCGCGACTTGCCACAGCCGCGCAAATTCAAACGCAGCACCCGATAGCCGCGATCCAAGAGATGGCGCGCGGCGTTGACGACGTGGGAGCTGTCTTCGCACCCGGTGAGGCCGTGAATGAGGATCACCAACGGCCGGCCCGGCTGCGGATCGGCTGGCCGGTCGAGCATGCCCACGAGAATGTCACCACTGCGATCGGCCATGCAGAAGCAGACGCGTTCGCTGGCGTGCGGCGAGAGATTGGATTCGAAGGTGCCGAGAAGAACGGCGATCGTCTGCAAATCCGCGCCCCACCACGGAAACCGCGGCCTAAAGGGCGGCAGATCGAGCGAGGCCATGGGATCGATAGAGGGGGAATCGATGGACGGGGGCACGTCGAATCCGTATTCACAGTTTGCTTGGAATGAAAACGCCGGTTCCGTCACAGAGTTCCGCCCTGCTGGGCGTCGCATGCGCCGTTGGCGCGGCGACCGTTTTCAGCACGGCGGGCGTCATTGTGCGCCGCATCGGCCTGCCGGCCTGGGATGTGTCGTTTTGGCGCTCGGCCCTGCTCGTTGCCACGATGTTGCCACTGCTTTTCTGGCAGCGCCGCGGCGTATGGATCGACGTCCGCAATGCGGGGCTTGCCCTTCTATTGAGTGCGCTGCTGCTGGCCGGCAGCTTCGTCGCCTTCATCCTGGCGCTGGGCCTCGCCCCGGTCGCCAATGTGCTGCTGATGTTCGGCGCCACGCCCTTCATCACTGCCCTGCTCGCACGGCTCGTCTTGGGCGAGCGGTTGCACGGCCATACGGTCCTCGCCATGGCAATTGCGGTGCTGGGGCTTGCGATCAGCGTGGCGGGCTCGCTCCAGGCAGGCGCGCTCGCCGGCATGGCCACAGCCTTTATCGTCGTGCTGTGCATGAGCGGCAATTACGTCGTCGTGCGTCACCGCCGTGACATTGGTATGGCGCCGGCGATCTGGCTGGCCGGGCTGATCTCCGGCCTGGTGGCGCTGCCCTTCGCCGAACCGGCCAACGTCACATGGTCGCAGGTCCCGTGGCTGTTGGCGCTGAGCCCGGGCCAGCTCGCCGGCGGTCTGCTGCTTTACATGGCGAGCCTGAAGCGCATCCCGGCCGCCCGCGCCGCCCTGCTGGGCCTGCTCGAGCTGGTGCTGGGTCCCGTCTGGGTCTGGCTGTTCGATGGCGAAAAGCCGGATGATCTCACCCTGCTGGGCGGTGTCATCGTGATCGGCGCCGCCGCGGCAAACGTGTGGCTGGATTCACGGCGGGTCACTGGTTAAGAACCGGACATGACCCAGAGTTCAAAGGGCCCCTTGTCGGGCATCGTCGTCGTCGACCTTTCGCGCATCCTGGCCGGCCCCTACTGCACCTTGCTGATGGCCGAGATGGGCGCACGGGTGATCAAGGTCGAGCCGCCCAAAGGCGGCGACGACGCGCGCGCCTACGGGCCGTTCGTCAAGGGCAAGTCGACCTACTTCGCCTCGGTCAACCGCGGCAAGGAAAGCATCGCGCTCGACCTCAAGAACGACGAGCAGCGCAAGATCTTCGAGAAGCTGCTCGAAAAGGCCGACGTGATCGTCGAGAACTTCAGGCCCGGCACGATGGAGAAGCTGGGCTATGGCTGGGAAAGCCTGCACCAGAAGTATCCCCAGCTGATCTACGCCTCGGCCTCCGGGTTCGGCCATACCGGTCCCAACTCCAAGGATCCCGCCTACGACATGGTCGTGCAGGGCATGGGCGGCGTCATGAGCATCACCGGCAACGAGGGCCAGCCGCCGGCCCGGGTCGGCATGTCGATCGGCGACATCGGTGCCGGCCTTTTCACCGCGGTCGCGGTCAATGCCGCGCTGGTCCATCGCCTCAAGACCGGCGAGGCGACCAAGGTCGATATCGGCATGTTCGATTGCCAGATCGCGCTCCTGGAAAACGCCGTCATGCGTTACACGGTCGAGGGCGAGATCCCGGGTCCCCTCGGCGCGCGCCATCCCACCATCACGCCTTTCCAGGCCTTCCGCACCTCCGACGGCGCCATCATCATCGCCGCCGGCAATGACGGCCTCTTCATCAAGACCTGCGCGGCGCTCGGCCGATCCGACATGGCGACCAATCCCGATTACAAGACCAACGCCCTTCGCCAGAAGCATCACGGCAAGCTCGAGCGCGAGATCGAATCGGTGTTGAAGGATCACACCACGGCTCATTGGCTCGATGTGCTCGCCAAGGCGGGCGTGCCGGGCGGGCCGATCAACAACATCAAGCAGGCGCTGGAGCATCCCCAGATCGCCGCGCGCAACATGCTGGTCGAGGTTCCCGACGGCAGCGGCGGCACGCTGAAGCTGGCGGGCAACCCCATCAAGATGTCGGCCTTCGAGGACCCCAAGACGCGGCGACCGGCGCCGGATCTCGACAGCGACCGCGACGCCATCCTGTCCTATCTCGGCGGCTAGCCCGTGCGGGCACCCCCCGCGAAAATGGTGGTTCGGCTCGGCGTCGGCCTGGCGAAGGTCATGGCCGGCGCGATGCTGTCGATCCTGGTGTTCCTGACCGGCGCCTTTTTCCAGGTCCGCGGCGCGCTGCCGGCCTATAGCGGCCATGTCGAGGCGAAGGGGCTGAAGGCTCCGGTCGAGATCCTGCGCGACAAGAACGCCGTGCCGCACATCATCGCGGGCTCCCTCGAGGACGCGGCTTTCGGGCTGGGCTACGTGCACGCCCAGGACCGCTTCTGGCAGATGGAGCTGATGCGCCGGCTGGGCCAGGGCCGGCTTTCCGAGATCGTACCGCCGCGGCTGGTCGGGTCCGGCCTGGTCGACACCGATCGCACGATGCGCGGCCTCGGACTCTACCGCAAGGCAGCCGACAGCGTGAACGCGCTCTCGCCGGCGATGCGCGCCATCATCGACGCCTATGCCGCCGGCGTGAATGCCTGGCTCGCCCGGGATGACCAGCAATTCGGTCTCGAACTCACCGTCATCAAGCTGCTGTCCGGCGGCCGCTACCGTCCCGAAGCCTGGCAGCCAGCCGATTCGCTGGTATGGGCCAAGCTGATGGCGCTCGGGCTGGACGGCAATTGGCGCGCCGAGCTGCTGCGGCTCCGGCTCGCGCGCAAGATCGGCGAGGACGGCGTCAAGTTCCTGATCGAGCGGCCGGGCGAGAGCCGCGATTCGACGCTCTCTCTGGCGAACGAGGCGATGAACGGCACCGATCTCGACCTGCTTTACCGCGCCACCGACAATATCGGCACGCGCAAGCGCGAGGCTTCCAACGAGTGGGTATTGTCGGGCGCTCATTCCGTTTCGGGCAAGCCGCTGCTCGCCAACGACCCGCACCTTGCCCTCTCCTTCCCCGGCACCTGGTATCTCGCCCGTTTGGTCGGCCCGGGGTTCGATATCCGCGGCGCCACGTCGCCCGGCTCGCCCGCCGTCGTTCTCGGCCACAACGGCACGATCGGCTGGGGCTTCACCACCACCAACCTCGACAGCCAGGACCTGTTCATCGAGCGGATCGATCCGACCGACCCCAACCGCTACATCACGCCCGACGGCGCACGGCCGTTCGCCGTGCGCGACGAGACGATCAACGTCGCCTGGGGCGATCCGGTGACGATGCGCGTGCGCGAGACGCGGCACGGTCCGGTGATCAACGATTTCATCCGCCGCGCCGACGACCTCGCGCCGCAGGGCCACGTGCTCGCGCTGCAGGCCACCGCGCTCGACGGCAACGACACCTCGGCCGAGGGGTTCGGCCGCTTTGGGCTGGCGCAGAACTGGGAAGATTTCCTGAACGCGGCGCGCAAGATCGTCTCGCCGATGCAGAACATGGTCTATGCCGACACCGCGGGGAACATCGGCCTGGTGTCGCCGGCGCACGTGCCGATCCGGCGCAAGGGCGACGGCTCGATGCCGGTGCCGGGCTGGACGTCGGACTTCGATTGGGCGGGCTTCGTGCCGTTCGACGAACTGCCGCGGATTTACAATCCGCCGAGCGGCATCATCGTCAACGCCAACGCACGCGTGGTGCCCGACGACTACCGTCACTTCATCACCCGCGATTGGGGCGAGCCCTACCGCCAGCTCCGCGCCAACCAGCTCCTGCGCGAGGTCGAGCGCCATCCGGTCTACGGCATGATCGTCATGCAGGCCGACAATCTCACGGGCGACGCCGCCGACATGCTGCCGCTCTTGCTGAAGGGGGCGCCGCGCAACGCCCGCGCCGCCCGCGTCTACGAGCTTATGAGCCGGTGGAATCGCTTCATGCTGGCGAACCGCGCCGAGCCTCTGATCTATACAGCGTGGATCTGGCAGCTACAGCGCGGCCTGCTGGCCGATGAGCTGGGTGACGACCTCTTCGAGACCATGGCGGCGCCCGACGTGCCGTTGATGATGCGCATCATCCGCGAAAAGCCCGGCTGGTGCGACGACGGCGGCACACGCCAGACCGAGACCTGCGAGGATCAGATCGCGCTCGCACTCGACCGTGCGCTGGACTGGATCGCCCGTCGCCAGGGACCCGAAATCGACAAATGGCAGTGGGGCCGCGAACACTTCGCCGCGCATCGCCATCCGCTCTTCGATTCGGTGCCGCTGCTGCGCGATCTCGCCTCCGTACGCTTTGCGTCAGACGGCGGCGCGCAGACGCTCAACCGCGCTCATCCCTCCTACCGCGGCGAGCGGCCGTTCGACGCCGTGCTCGGCGCCGCCTACCGCGGCGTCTACGATTTCAGCGACCTTGACAACAGCCGTTTCGCCATGCCGCTCGGCCAGTCCGGCAACATGCTCTCGCCGTGGGCGCGCAACTTCGTCGACCGCTGGCAGACGCTGGGCTATGTCGAGATCACCGGCACCCACGCCGAAGTCGCCCGCACCGCCGTCGGCACGATCACGCTGTCGCCGCCGGCACGCTGATCCAGGCCCATTGACGGGCGTCCCGCGAGGTCCAATATTCAATCGATGTTCGACACCGCTCACCTGCCCTGCTTGCGAATGCGCCAGCCCCTTCGACCGGACGGGGCGGAAGGATGACGCGCGGGCGATAGCGGCCCGATCGGTCTCTCCAGCCCTTCCGCGCGAAGGGCTTTTTCATGTCCGCACGCGACACGATGGAGAGATCCCATGGCCAAGTTTCTGATCACCAGCGCACTTCCCTACGTCAACGGCGTAAAACATCTCGGCAACCTCGCCGGGTCGCTCTTGCCGGCCGACATCCATGCGCGTTTTCGCCGGCAAACCGGGCACGAGGTGCTGTTTCTCTGCGGTACGGACGAACACGGCACGCCGACCGAGCTCGCGGCTCAGGCGGCGGGATTGCCGGTCGCCGAGTATTGCTTGCGTCAGCACGCGATCCAGGCCGACATCTATCGTCGCTTCGGCCTCTCGTTCGACCACTTCTCGCGAACCTCGGGCGTCGCCAACCGACTGCTGACGCAGGAACTCTTCGGGCGCCTCGATGCCGCCGGTTATATCGAGCCGCGCGTTATTCGGCAGGCCTATTCATGCACCGACAAGCGCTTCCTTCCCGACCGCTATGTGGTCGGCACCTGCCCCCATTGCGGCAACCCGAACGCCCGTGGCGACCAGTGCGAAAGCTGCACGCGCCTGCTCGACCCCGATGACCTCGTGTCGCCGCGCTCGGCGATCTCCGGCGCGACCGATGTCGAATTTCGCGAGACGCGGCACTTGTTCCTGAAACTGTCGGCGTTCGAGGGCCGCCTGCGCCAATGGATCGAGGCACGACGCGATTGGCCGCCGCTGGTGCGCTCGATCGCGCTGAAGTGGCTCGACGAAGGCCTCACGGATCGTTGCATCACGCGCGATCTCACCTGGGGCGTGCCGGTGCTCAAGCCGGGCTTCGAAGACAAAGTTTTCTACGTCTGGTTCGATGCGCCGATCGGCTACGTTGCGGCGGCGGTCGAATGGAGCGAAGCGGCCTCGGGACGCGACTGGCGAGCCTGGTGGCAGGGCGGCGATGACGTGCACTACGTGCAATTCCTCGCCAAGGACAACGTGCCCTTCCACACCATAAGCTTTCCCGCGACGATTCTCGGTTCGG
>DASZJU010000050.1:0-3785 GCA_035947815.1 Reyranella sp. | reverse complement strand
GGCGGCACTGCGCGACAAGCGCTTCGGCAAGGCGTTCGAGGAACGCATGACCAAGCGCTTCGGCGCCGGGGCATTCGACGAGCCGATCTATGAGAATGTCCGCAATTGGATGCTGGAACGGGATCCGCCCGATCACACGCGCCTGCGCGGCCTGGTGACCAAGGCCTTTACCGCGCGCCGCGTCGCCGACATGCGCCCGCGCATTCGAAAGCTCGTCGACCAGCAGCTCGACCGCGTCGCGGACAGCGGCCAGATGGACGTGATCCGCGACATCGCCCATCGCCTGCCGGTGATCGTGATCTGCGACATGCTGGGCATCCCCGAGGAGCAGCGCGCGCCATTCCTGGCGGGCAGCAACGTCAGTGGCCGCATCCTCGAGCCGGTGCCGATGAGCCGCGAGGAGCTCGACCAGGCCAACCGCAACAGCCTGATGGCGGGCGCCTACTTCGACCAGCTCTGCGAGCTGCGTCGCCGCGAGCCCAAGGACGACCTCACCACCGAGCTGGTGCGGGCGGAGGAGGCGGGCGACATGCTCAGCGCCGAGGAGCTGCAGGCCAATATCGGCCTGCTGTTTGGCGCCGGTCACGAAACGACCACCAACCTGATCGGTAACGGCCTCCTGGCACTGCATCGCCATCCCGACCAGTGGGAGCGGCTGAAGGCCGATCCGTCACTGATCCCCAACGCCGTCGAAGAGCTGCTGCGCTACGATTCCTCGGTGCAGATCACCGGCCGTGTCACCAACGCCGAGGTCGAAATCGGCGGCGTGACTGTGGGCGCCACCGAGAATGTGATCGCCCTGCTGGGCGCGGCCAACCACGACCCAGCGCAATATCAGGATCCCGACAGGCTCGATGTCGGCCGGACGAATGTGCGGCCATTGTCGTTCGGTGGCGGCATCCACTACTGCCTGGGCGCCCAGTTGGCGCGGCTCGAAGCCGAACTGGTCTTCACCGCCCTGGTCGAGCGCCTGCCCAACATCGAATTGCCCGAGAAAAACACGCCGGCATGGCGGCGGAGCTTCACCTTGCGCGGGCTGAGCAAGCTGCCGGCGGTGTGGCACTAGCAGTGTGGCGTTGAAGATGGCGGGACGCTGGCAGGGCGAGGGCAGCCAACATCAGGGCGCCCGCCCGTACCAAGAGGACAGTTGGGCGCTGACGCCGCTCGGCGACGGCTCGTTGCTGGCCGTGGTGGCGGACGGCATGGGCGGCCATGCCGGCGGCGCGGTCGCCAGCAAGCTCGCGGTCGACGCCTTCGTCCATGCCCTCGAGCAGGGTGGCGGGCTGGCCGACGGACTGCAGGACGCCAACACAGCCGTCGGCAAGCGCGCGGCGGCCAAGCCCGACCTCGCCGGCATGGGCGCCACCTTGGTGGCGGCGCAGGTGCGCGGCGACGAGGTGCGCTGGATCAGCGTCGGCGATTCGCCGCTCTTCCTGGTGACCGACGGCAAGCTCGAACGGCTGAACGCCGACCATTCGATGGCGCCGCAGATCGACGCCATGGTCGAGCGCGGCCTGCTGACGCCCGATGAGGCGGAGCACCATCCGGCGCGCCACACGCTGCGCGAAGCCGTCATGGGCGATCCGCTGACCCTTATAGACAAAGGCAGCCACAAGCTCGGCCCCGATGACCGTCTGCTGCTGTGCAGCGATGGCGTGCAGTCGTTGAGCGCGGTCGAGATCGCCGCCGCCGCCGGCAAGCCGGTGCGCGGCCTGATCGACACCGTGCTGGCGGCGGCCAAGGAGCATCAGGACAATGTCACGGTGGTGAAGCTGGAGCGCGAGCGATGAGCAAGGGCGTGGTGGCGATCGAGGTGACGCGGGGACCGGTCGTCGAAAGCCGGCACGAGGGCATAGCGGCCGTCGTCAAGCCGGACGGCACGGTCGTGGCCTCGTGGGGCGACATCGACGCACCCATCCTGCCGCGTTCGGCCAACAAGCCGATCCAGGCCATGGCCTTCGTCGAAAGCGGCGCGATCGAGCGCTTCGGCCTGGGCAACGAGCACATTGCGCTTTCCTGTGCCTCGCACAGCGGCGAGAAGCGGCATGTCGAAACGGTGCGCGCCTGGCTCGGCAAGGTCGGGCTGGGCGAAGGCGACCTCGAATGCGGCACCCATGCGCCGCGCCTGCAGGGAACCATCGAGGAGCTGGTGCGCGAGGGCAGGACGGCGACCGCGGCCTTCAACAACTGCTCGGGCAAGCACAGCGGCTTCCTGACGACAGCGGTGCAGTATAGCGAGCCGACGCGCGGCTATATCAAGTACGACCACCCGGTGCAGCGCCGCCTGCGCGAGGCCATGAGCGATCTCTGCGGCGCCGATGCCAACGCCTTTCCCCACGGGACCGACGGCTGCGGCATTCCCACGCTCGCCACGCCGCTCAAAAGCCTCGCCCGTGCCATGGCCAGCATGGCCGAGCCGTCGCGCCTGTCGAACAAGCACGCCGAGGCAGCAGGCCGCATCCGCGCGGCGATCAACGCCGAGCCGTTCATGATGGGCGGCACCGGCAGCTTCGGTACCCGCATCAATGCGGCTCTGCCTGGGGTGGCGCAGGTCAAAGGCGGCGCGGAAGGCGTGTTCTGCGGCATGCTGCCGAGCCTCGGGTTGGGCGTCGCCCTCAAGATGTGGGACGGCGCGGGGCGTGCAGCCGAAGTCGCCATGGCGACCCTGCTCGACCATCTCGGCATCCTGCCGGCGGACCAGCGCGACGAGATCGTCCATCCGCCGGTCAGGAATGTGGTCGGCTTGCTGGTCGGCGAGATGCGTCCGGCCAAGAGCTGGCTGGGCTGAGCCACGATGTGAGCATCAGGCTCGACATCCGCGAGATCGGTGCACGCGGCGATGGCATCGCCGAACTCGACGGTCGGCGCTACTTCGTGCCCTTCACGTTGCCGGGCGAGACGGTCGAGGCCGAACGGCGTGACAAACGAGGCGAGGGGATCGCCGCCGATCTCGTGGCCGTGCTGGCGCCGTCGCGCCATCGCGAGGCGCCGCCCTGCGCCCACTTCAAGGTCTGCGGCGGCTGCGCCCTGCAGCATTGGCGGCGCGATGCCTACACCGCGTGGAAAGTCGAGCTGATCGTCCGCGCGCTGGCGCAGCGCGGCATCGACGCGCCGCGCTTCGAGCCGCCTCTCGTCGGCGCGCCGGGCGAGCGGCGGCGCGCCGACTTCGTGCTGCGCCGCCAGGGCAGGCGCGTGGTGGCGGGCTTCCATGAGCGGGCGAGCCCCGAGATCGTCGATGTCGGCACCTGCGTGGTGGTGCGGCCTGGTCTTGATGCCTTGCTCGAGCCGTTGCGCGCGAGCCTTGCGTCCGTGCTGCCCGAGGGCGGGGCGGCGGATGCGATGGTGAACGAGACCGCGAGCGGCCTCGACCTGCTGATCCGTCCGCATCGGCGTCTCGACCTGTCGCTCGAACGGCGTGAGGCCTTGGTGGCCTTGGCCGAGGGCGCGGACCTGGCGCGACTGTGTTGGGGCGATCGTGCGTCCGCCGAACCCGTCGTCGTTCGGCGCACGCCGCTCCTGGTCTTCGGCGAGGCCTCCGGCGAGGTCCGCATCGAGCCGCCCCCCGGCGCCTTCCTGCAGGCGACCCGACGTGCCGAGCAAGCGATGCGGGCGACGGTCAGCGCTTGGACGGGCGATGCGCCGAGGCTGGCCGATCTCTTTGCCGGCTTGGGCGCGCTGTCTTTGGGTCGCGCCGGCAAACTCGCGCTCTTCGAGAGCGACCGACAAGCGGTCGCCGCCGTCGCGGTGGCGGCCCGCCGGCTGGGCGGCAAGGTTTTAGCCGAGCG
>DASZJU010000049.1:0-1649 GCA_035947815.1 Reyranella sp. | reverse complement strand
GAGATCGCGCCCCGGGTGCTGAGCCGCGAGCTCAAGGCACTGGCCACGGCCGGCCTGATCGACCGCCGCGACTACGGCACGGTGCCGCCCAAGGTCGACTATCGCCTGACGCCGATGGGCCGCAGCTTCGTGCCGATCATCGATTCGATCCGCAAATGGGGGGCCCGGCATCTCGCCGGCGTTTGAGGGGGGCGTTGATGCCGATCGCCTACGATGTCGTTGTCCTGGGCCTCGGCGCCATGGGCGCCGCCGCCACCTACCAGCTGGCCAGGCGCGGCGCCCGGGTGCTGGGGATCGACCGCTATTCGCCGCCCCATGAATTCGGCTCGACCCATGGCGACACGCGCATAACCCGCGTCGCCTGCGGCGAGGGACCGGAATATACGGCGTTCGCCGTGCGCTCCCACCAGATCTGGCGGCAACTCGAGGCGGAGCTCGGTGTGGAGCTTCTCACGCAGAACGGACTGCTGGTCCTCTTCGGACCGGGCGAGCGGGCGGCCAATCACAGCGTGCCGGAATTCCTGAGCGCAACCGTCGACGCTGCGAAGAAGGCGAAGCTGGACTATGAGATTCTCGACACGGCGCAGATCAGGCAAAGGTATCCCGCCTATAATGTCGCCGACGGCGACGAGGCCTACCACGACGATGTCGGCGGTTTCGTGCGGCCCGAGCGATGCGTCACCGCCCAGCTGCAAAAGGCCAAGGCCCTCGGCGCCGATCTGCACCTGAACGAGACGGTCATCTCCTTCGATCAGGCGGGCGGCTCGGTCACGGTGAAGACGGACAAGGCTACCTACCATGCCAAGGAGCTGATCGTGGCCGCGGGTTCGTGGTTGCCGGATTTTCTCAAGCCGGCCCTCGCCGGCCAGTTCAAGGTGACGCGTCAGGTCCTCTACTGGTTTCGGGCCAAGGGCGCCCGGGAACATGCGCAGTTCTCGCCCGATCGGTTTCCCGTCTATATCTGGCAGGTTCCGGCGCCCCAGCCGATCTACGGCTTCCCCGCCACCGGCGGCCTGGAGGAAGGCGTCAAGCTCGCCACCGAGCAGGATCACACCGCGACAACGCCGGAGGCGGTGGCGCGCGCCGTCGGTCCGGACGAAATCCGCGAGATGTACGAGACCTATGTCGGGCCGTATTTTCCCGGCCTGTCGCCAACCTGCGTGAAGCACAAGGTCTGCCTGTACACCCAGGTGGACGGCGCCCGCTTCATCATCGATCGGCATCCCGACGCCGATCGCGTGATTATCGCTTCTCCCTGTTCGGGTCACGGCTTCAAGCATTCGGCCGGCGTCGGCGAACTGCTCGCCCAGATGGCGCTGGGCGAGAGGCATCAGAATATAGCGAGATTCGGTTTCGGCTACGCGCCACAGCCCGCCTGAGACGAGCCTCTACAGCCGACTCCGCGTGCGCGGCGGGCGGGTCGACAGTACGGCCAGGAGGGCGGCCAGGGCGGGCACGCCCTGGACGTAGAGGATCGGCATCTTGGCGGTGAGCCCGCCATAGACGCCGGCCACGATGACGCAGCACAGGAAGAAGATTTTCAGGTCGCGGCGGCCGCTGAAAAGTCCCCACAGCAGGCCCGCGGCGAGGAAGCCGTTATAGAGGCCCTGGTTGGCGGCCAGCACCACCGTCGACGCCGTGAACTCCGG
>DASZJU010000048.1:0-7738 GCA_035947815.1 Reyranella sp. | reverse complement strand
GAAATGGCGGAAAAGCTGTTCTTCGATTCCGGCGCGATCGGCAATCGCGATCAAACGCTGAACGTCGCCTGCGCCCGCGGCTACGGCGGCTCGACGCTGGCCTATACCGGCACGTCGATCGAAATCCCCCAGCACTCGCTGGAGCGCTGGGCCGTTCCCGGCCTGACGCTCGACGATCTCACACCGCGCATGCGGCGCTACAAGCAGCAGAACAACGTCCACGAGCTGCCCGACGAGGATATCAACGAGAACAACCAGCTCTTCGCCGACGGCTGCCGGGCGCTCGGCTATGAGGTCAAGCGGTTCCCGGTCAACATCAAGGGCTGCAAGGGCTCGGGCATGTGCAACATGGGATGCCCGAACCAGGCCAAGCAGGGCACCAACCGGGTTCAGCTGCCCGCGGCCGAAGCGCTGGGCGTGCAGGTCATCACCAACTGCCGGGTGCATCGCATCACGCCGCAGGGAGTCGAGGCGGAAGTGACGCCGTCGCCCTACGGCCGGCCGTCCGCCTGGCCAAGCGGCCGCTGTCGCCTCGGCGCCCGGATCGTCGTGGTCGCCGCCGGCGCCATGCACAGCTCGGCGCTGCTCGCCCATTCCCGCCTGCCGGTCGATCTGCCGGCGCTTGGCCGCTACTTCACCTGTCACCCCGCGCTCACCCTGGTGGCGCAACACGACCGGCCGATCATCAACTATTACGGCTTCCCCAAGACCTATTACTGCGACGATTTCGAGGAACAGGATGATTTCATCCTCGAGACCTGCATGTATTTCCCGTTCACGACGGCCAAGAGCCTCGCCGGGTTCGGCGCGCCGCACAGCGCCATGATGGCGGACTTCCGGCGCCTGCAGATGATCCTCGTGCTGGTGTCGGACCGCGCGGAGGCGGACAACCGCATCACCGCCGATTCCGACGGCAATCCGGTCCTTCACTACGCATTTTCGGAGCGCACGCTCGACGCGCTGGTGGCCTCGCAGCGCATCGCCGCCAAGATCTTCTTTGCCGGCGGTGCCGGGCGGGTGCATGCCCCGGCGGCCGACCGGTTTCTCATCGACCAGGCCGACCGCAACCGGGTGGATGCGCTGATCGACCGCCGGCACCTCAAGCTCGGCAAGATCTCGATCCAGAGCGCCCATCCGATGGGCGGCTGCCGCATCGGCACCGACCGCACGCAGTCAGTCACCGACGACCGCGGCAAGGTGCATGGCCTGGATTGGCTATACGTCGCCGACGGCAGCCTGTTCCCCGGCTCCTCCGGCGTGAACCCCTACGTCACCATCATGGCGCTCGCCGACCGCGTCGCCGAATCGCTGCGCGACCGCTGGCGTCGCGGCGAGCTTCGCGGGCGCTGAGGCCCCTGGGCTACAACGGCGCTACAGCTCGATCTTGGGGATCGCCGCCAGCGCCTGCGGCATCAGGTGCTCCGGCACGTCGAGCACGTTGGTGCCTTTGTCGTCGTGGACCGTGACCTTGTAGCGGAACCGGTCAGCGCCCGCCGCCGCGGCCTGCGGCGGCGGGGGCTTGGCCAAAAGTTCCTTCAGCTCGGCCTGCTCGGTGCCCGTCAGCTCGTGATCCTCGCGCTCGCCAACGGCCGGCCGGCCGGCCAGTCCTCCGCGTCTTTCGATGCGGACGCGCATGGTTCAGGCGGCGAGAGCGGCGCTGGGCGAATCGACCGACAGATCGACTGCCTGCCAGGCATCCGTCGCCGCCTTGGCGACCGCCGAACCCTTGTTCTTGGCGGCAGCGACGGTGGCCTGGGCGAAATCGACGAAGGTCGCCCGCGAGGAAAGGCCGCTGACGCAGGCGTCATACCAAACCTTGATCGCCATATCGTAGGTGTTGCTGCCCAGATTCTGGGCGAACGCGGCGAAGGCCCGGTTGGGAATGCCGCTGTTCTCGTGGACATCGCCGGTGGGGTCGAAGTCCTTGTACGAGGCCGGCTGCGGGCTGAGGCAGTGCGCCGCGCGCGGGTCGATCATATCGCGCAGGCAGGTGAAGCCCTTGGCTTTGGCGTCCGGTCCCATGATGCCGGCGCCGATCAGCCAGCCGCTGGCGTCGCTTGCCGGCTTCTTCGCCAGCCATTGCGCAAAGGCCGCGCCGAAGCAGTCGCTGATGCTCTCGTTGAGGGCGCCGGACTGGCCTTCGTAGAGCAGGCCGCTTTCGTGCTGGGTCACGCCGTGCGTGAGCTCGTGTCCGATGACGTCGGGCGACCGCCAGAAGTCGATGAAGATCTTGTTGTCGCCGTTGCCGTAGACCATCTGCTGGCCGTCCCAGAAGGCGTTCTGATAGTCCTGGTCATAGTTCAGGCTCGACACCAGGTCCATGCCCCGGTTGTCGACCGAGTTGCGTCCCAGCACCGTCTTGTAGAACTCCGCGACCTTCGCCGTCGTATCGAAGACGGTCTTGAAGGCCGGATCGGCCGGATTTGGGACAGGCGTGCCGGGCAGGGTGGTGGCGTGCTTGCAATCAAACAGGTGCTCGACCGGCACCTTGGCGACGGCCGTGGCCCGCAGAGCAAGCCCGCTTTGATGGCCGGCCAGCGACGCCTGGCGATGGCCCTCGCGTACTAGGCGCAGCTTTTGTGTCGTGGCATAGCTGCGCTGATACCTGTTGCGGTCAGCGCTTCCGATTTGCTCGGCCTGCGCCAACGCCCGCAGGACGCTCAGCGAGACGATGAAGCAGCAACCGCATTTGCGTGTGGTGACGTTTGCCATGTGCGCCTCCGGTGTCGAGTAAAAACTGACACAGCGCCGTCATCCTCCCCAGGCGGAAAACGCCGGCGGGTGATAGCGAGAAGCCTAAACTATTTTTGCAACCGAGTCCAGATTTAACGCCATCCGGCAGCGTGCCTTGATTCTCGCTGCGTCGATGTGGCGAAACGCACGCTGAGCAGGGCGACACAAGTGTGCGCAAATGATGGGATTTGCAACTTGATAAATGGCGTCGGGCGCATAGGCTTCGCGGTGAGGAGAGCCTCATGCCCAGCACACGCTTGTTCGTCGCCGTTGCGATACTCGTCGTGGTCCTGCTGACAGCAGGCTGGTGGGCCGCCGACATGCAGGCGGCGCAGATGCAGCGCTGGCTGGCATCCGGCCACTTGCCGCCGATCGGCAATCCCTGGAAGGGCACCAGCACGCCCGACGTCGACTACTACATGACGATCAACGCGATCTGCATTTCGATCGTCCTGCTCATTCCCGCGATCGGCGCCTTCGTGCTGCGTCGCCCCGCAGGGGCCGGTGCGGTCTGGCTGATGTTCTGGACAGCCGCCTGGCTCGCCTTCGTGGTTCATCTCTGGTACGGCGTCGATCACGTTCTGGGTGGCGTCGCGCGCGTGTTCCACGACAGCGCTTCGCCGCCCCGCGTCACCAATCCGGTCGGCGACACCGTCACGTCGCTGTGGTGGACGGCCGATGTGGCGCTCGCCTGGTGGATCGCGGTCCGCGCGGCGCCGATGCCGTTCTGGGCTCACATGCAGCGCGGCGCGCTGCATGCCTTGATCTTCCTCTCGGCGCTGGTGTCCTCGATCGCGCTGTCGAGCAACGGCTATGTGCGTGTCGCCGGCGTCGCGCTGCTGCTCTGCACGCTGGCCTGCGTGCTCTACCGCATCGTCGTCCGCCCGTTCGATCCGACCTCGGCGGGCGGACGCCTCTACACGCTCTTCTTCGAGGCGCTCAACCGCTTCACGCCGTGGTACCGGCTTTCGACCTGGGGTTCGGTGTTCAATCTCGGCGCGTTGCGCGTGGTGTTGCGCCAGCGCAACCTGCACGACACGTCGACCGTCCCGGTGTCGAACCCGGCGGGACTGGCGGCGCTGCCGCCGTTCGATCCGCGCGACCTGACCCAGCGCAATCTCGACGGCTACTACAACGACCTTGCCAAGCCGGCGATGGGCAGTTCGAGCGATCCCGAGCTCACCGACGCCAACAGCATGTACTTCACCAAGAGCAACCCCGGCGCGCGGTTCGGCCGCAACATCCCCATCGACCAGGCGTTTCCCGAGCCGGAGGCGGCGCTCCTGGCGCCCAGTCCGCGCCTGGTCAGCACGGAATTGCTGGCGCGTCGCCACTTCATCCCGGCGACCTCGCTGAACTTCCTCGCCGCCGCCTGGATCCAGTTCGAGACGCACGACTGGTTCAATCACGGCGAACCGATCCCCGGGCATGAGTTCGAGGTGCCGCTCGCCCCCGACGATCCGTGGCGGGAGCGCAGCTGCCCGATGAAGATCCGCCGCACCCGGCCCGACCCGACCCGCGACTACGAACGCGAAAGGGCGGAGAATGGAGGGCAGCTGCGCTATCCGCCGACCTACGCCAACGCCGAGTCGCATTGGTGGGATGCGTCGCAGATCTACGGCAGCAACCACGAAACGACAGAGCGCTTGCGAGCAGAGCGACGCATCGAGAACGGCAATACAGTGCTGACCGGCGAGCTCGTGCCTGACGGCAAGCTCTACCTCGATCATGACAATCTGATCCTCGACCCCAATGCCCTCGATTCCAAGCTGGAGACGGCGCTCACCGGCTTCTCGGGCAATTGGTGGGCCGGCCTCAGCCTGCTGCACACACTGTTCGCGCGCGAGCACAACGCGATCTGCGACGAGCTCAAGCGCTTCAATCCGGACTGGGACGGCGATCGGCTGTTCCACTGCGCGCGCATGGTCAACGCGGCGCTGATGGCGAAGATCCACACCGTCGAATGGACACCGGCGATCCTGGCGCATCCGGCGCTCGAGATCGGCATGAAGGCGAACTGGTGGGGGCTCGAGACCGAGCGCCTGCACCGGGCGATCGGCCGCATCAGCGAGAACGAGGCCTTCGCCGGCATGCCGCTCAGCGGCGTCGATCACAACGGCGCCGACTACTGCCTGACCGAGGAGTTCGTCTCGGTCTACCGCATGCACCCGCTGATGCGCGACGACCTGCCGGTGCGCTCGGCGACCGACGGGCGCCTGCTGGCGACGGTGGCGGCGACCGACGGCGTGGTCGGCAATCTCGACCAGCTCGGCGTCTTCAAGAGCAAGGACTGGGATTTCACCGACGTCTTCTACTCGTTCGGTGTCGCCAATCCCGGTGCGATCACGATCCACAACTACCCCAACTTCCTGCGCGAGCTGGTGCGGCCGGATGGCGCCGTGATCGACCTCGCCTCGATCGACGTGATGCGCGACCGTGAACGCGGCGTGCCGCGTTACAATCGCTTCCTGGAATTCGTGCACAAGAAGCCGATCCAGAGTTTCGACGAGCTGGCCAATCCCCTGCATCCCGGCCTGCCGCAGGAACTGCGCCGCGTCTATGGCCAGACCAACGGGCGCGACAACGTCGATCGCATCGACCTGATGGTCGGGCTGTTCTGCGAGGTGCCGCCGGCTGGCTTCGGCTTCAGCGACACCGCGTTCCGCATCTTCATCCTGATGGCGTCGCGCCGACTCAAGAGCGATCGCTTCATCGCCAAGGACTTCACCGCCGACCTCCTCACCAGCGCCGGCGTCGCCTGGGTGAACGACAACAGCTTTGTCAGCTTGGTCCTTCGCCATTTCCCGCGGCTTGGTCCGGCGCTCTACGGCGTGAGCAACGGCTTCAAGCCATGGAACGACGTGGCGTTGTCCGGCAACTTGCGGGGGTAGGGCCGTGCGCATCTACGAAGCGATCGTTCGCGGGCTGGAAAGTGTCGGCGTGGACGCAGCCTTCGGCGGCGCCGGCGAGAATGCCGCCGGCATGATGATCGCGCTGAAACATTCGACGAAGATCCGCCCGGTCATAACGCGGCACGAGCAGGGCGCGGCCTTCGCCGCCTGCGGCTACGCGATGTTCACCAACAAGCTCGGCGTGTGCTGGGCGACCGCGGGACCGGGCGCCTTCAACCTTTTCTCCGGCCTTGCCGTGGCGATGTCGGATTCCTACCCGCTGCTCGCCATCTCGGGCTACTCGTCGCTCGACTGGCGCGGCAAAGGCGCGCTCAACGAGACCTCGGGCGTCAACCGGACTCCCGATTCGCAGGTGATGTTCACCGCAACCACCAAGAAAAGCTGGCTGCTGACCGATATCGCCAAGACGATGGATGTCGTGGAAGAGGCGGTGAACCTCGCCTTCGAGGGCCGGCCCGGCCCGGTGCACATCCATGTGCCTGAGAATCTCACGCATCACGGCGTCGAGGTGAACAATTATCGCGACCTGCGCCTGGCGGTCGCGCCGGTCCTGCCCGATCCGGCGCGGGTCGCCGAGATCGCCGACTATCTCGCCGATGCGTTCACCAAGAACAAGAAAGTCGTGGCGCTGATAGGCTTCGGCGCGATCAGGAGCGGCGCCGGTGCTGAAGTGCGCCGTCTCATCGAGCGGTTCCAGCTGCCGTTGCTCACCACCCTCGACGGCAAGGGCATCGTCGAGGAAAGCCATCCGCTGGCGGTCGGCGTGTTCTGCGACAGCGGCCATGCCACGGCCTGGAAGGCGTTCCTCGACGCCGACGTGGTGATCGCCGTCGGCAATTCGCTCAACCAGCACGCCACCTTCGGCTATCGCGACGACCTGTTCAACAATCGAACGCTCATCCACATCAATATCTCGGAGATGGAGATCGACAAAGCCTACAAGGCCGATTTCGCGCTGGTCTCCGATGCCAAGCCGGCACTCCGCGCGCTGATCGACGCCCTCGAGCAAAAGGTCGGACCACGGCCGGCGGCGCGGGTCGATCACCGCGACTACGAGGCGCGCCTGCTCCTGCCGCGTCCCGGCGGCATTCATCCCGGAAAGCTCGCCCAGGCGATCGGACGCATGCTGCCGCCGCGCGGCATCTTGCTGGCCGATGCCGGCGCCCATCTCGCCTGGCTGGGTTACTTCGTGGAGCTCGCCGACGGCCAGAACTTCCGCAAGCCGGGCACGTTTGGGCCGATGGCGGGGCACGTCAACGGCGCGATCGGCCTCAAGCTCGCGCACCCCGATCGTGCGGTGGTGGTGGGCTGCGGCGACGGCAGCTACTCGCTCTCCGGCTTCGAGCTGATGACCGCCGTCGAGCACTCGCTGCCCATCATCTGGATCATCTTCAGGGATGGCGAGTTCAAGCTGATCAAGCTCTATCAGCTCTCGGCCTTTATGGAGACCGGACTGGTCGAGTTCCAGAATCCGGATTTCGCGGCCTATGCCCGCGCCTGCAACGCCGATGGCTACACCGTCGAGACCCTGGAAGAGTTCGAGCGGGCCTACTCGGCGGCGCTGGCGTCGAAGCGGCCGAGCGTGATCGACGCCAAGATCACGCGCCTTGCCCTGCCGCATTACAGCCCGTCGCCCGCGGGCACGATCGCCGGTGTCGTTGAAATGCTGGAGGCCCGGCTTAGCGGCGGCTCGTAACATCATGATCGGGGAATGCGATGACCACCCATGAGGCAACCCGCGGTCTCGACGCGCTGAAGGCGCGGTCGCTGATCGAGACGATCTGGCGACGCCGCACCCATCGCGTGAGTCGCGGCAGCGAAGTCGCCGCCGGCGAGATGAGCTACAAGAGTCCCCATCCGCGCGCGCCGCTCACGCCGCTCGAGGAGGCGCTGCTGATCGCCGCGACCGGCTGCACCGGCCTCAGCATGCCCGACCGGCCGTTCTACGACCCGACCAGCGGCGCGCCGATCATGGCCAAGCCCAACGTCAACATGGTCGGCCGCACCGCCGGCAGTCCGGACAACGCCCAGGGAACGTCCTTCTTCCTGATCAATGACAGCGGCACCTATTTCCTGCGCAAGCTGCCGCCGGT
>DASZJU010000047.1:0-4032 GCA_035947815.1 Reyranella sp. | reverse complement strand
ACGCTGATCTTGTTCAGCTCCTTGCCGGCATGCTCGGGCACGCAAAGCCAGACGCCCCCCGCCATCAGCAGCATGAACACCGGGATGCAGAGGAAGGCGAGCTTGAAGGAGCCGGTGGCCTGCTGCAGGGCGACCGTCGCGAACGGCCACAGGACGAAGCCCACGAAGTAGGCGATGGCCCAGACCACGCCGTTGGCGACGCCGCGGGCGCGGGTGGGAAAGATCTCCGCCGTGAGCACGGTGCTGGGCCCCCAGAAGCCCAGGAAGCCGAAGCTCCACGCCAGGCCGAAGACCCACAGCAGCAAGTGGTTGCTGGTGAAGATCCAGGCGGTAAGGAAGACGGCGCCTTCGAGCAGGAGGGCGATGAAGGCGACCCGTCGCCCGACCCGATCGGCCAGCCAGCCCGCGAGCCACAGGCCGAAGAATCCGACGATGCCCCAGCAGACGTAGAAGGCGCTGTACTCCGCCGTCGACCAGCCTTTCTCGGTCGACAGGTAGAGCGGCATCCAGGCCCCCACCGTGCCGAAGATGCAGGTGCTGCAGCAGGCGACGAACAGCGCGACCAGGGTCGCCGGCAGGGTGTCGGGCATGAAGACCTGCCGGATGCCGATCTTGTCGGCCTTGAGGTACCAGGCACGGTCCTCATCGCCCACCGGCTCGCCGCGCTCCAGGGCCCCGCGCACGCGCGTCTTGCGGTCCTGGGTGCGCACCCAGTAGGGCGATTCGGGGCAGGTCGCGCGCACGTAGATCGCCAGCAGCGCGATCACGCCCGGCACCATGACCGCGATGCGCCAGCCCCAGGCCGCGGCGGCGATGCCGGTGATCGCGCCGGCCAGCGAGGCGCCGAAGCACCACGCCGCGCGGTTGATGCTGATGACGCGGCCGCGCAGGCGCGCCGGCCAGGTTTCCGCCACCAGCATCGAGCCCAGCGACCACTCGCCGTTGAGCGCGAAGCCGATGATCGACCGTGCGATCACGAACACCGTGAAGGTGGGCGAGAGCGCGACGACCGGCATCAGCAGCGAGAACAGCGCGATATTGACCGCGAGCAGCGTTCGCCGCCCGTAGCGGTCGGAAAGCCACGGCCAGACGTAGAGGCCGGCGATGCCGATGAAGAGCGAGATCTGCAGGCCCGTCCGGTACTGCGGCACGGTGAGCGCGAACTCCCTGATGATCAGCGGCGAGATCAGCGCGAAGATGACGCCATCCATGCCGTCGAAACCCCAGCCGAGGCCGTTGGCGATGGCGATGTGCCGGTGCGTCGGCGTGATGCGGTCGTCGTCGGCGACGGCACGATAGTTCGCGTGCCGCATGTGCTTCAGCTCGAGCGGACCCGCGCTTGCTGCACGATGCGAAGGCGAGGTCGACAACCCACCCGCCTCGTTGGCTGTGGCCGTGCTCATGGTTCGCTTCCTCCTGCGCGATGCGGTCGTTTCGACCGTCAGTTTGCGTCAGGGTCCGCCCAAGGCCCCCGGCAAGGCAAGCCGGCGCTGCGATCGCGGGATACTGTTTGATGTGTAAATTTTGCAGAGCGGAGATCGAAGGCATGACGGCGACCGCCTGCAGCGGCACCTGCGAAGAGGCGTTCAGCTAGATATCCAAGTCGGACCTCCGTCGCGGAGGCGCAACATCGTCGCCAGCAGTGCGATTGGTCCTGCCCGCGTCGACTCAACCGCGTACTTGGACAGCCTGAATGAGGAGACGGAAGCCTTGCCGCTGCTCGTCGGACGATGTTCTTGCTCCCACGTCATAGGCCAATGTCGCTATCGTCGGGAACGAGGCCTGCCACTACGGCAATCAACGGCGCGAGACGGTCCCGAAGCACCGTCCAAACAAGGTCGAGACGTACCTCCCCGTAGCCGTGGATGAGGCGATGGCGCATGCCCGTGATCTCCCGCCAGGGGATCTCGGGATGGCTGGCTCTTGTGGCGGCCGAGATCCTGCCAGCCGCCTCGCCGAGAACTTCCAGTGATCGTATGACCGCATTCTGGTGCAGCCGGCTTGCGAGGAACGCGGCCTCATCGAGCCCTTCGACAAAGCTCTGCGCATCACGCGCGGCTAGCAGCATATCGAGGAGAAGCGCCGTGTCTCGCTCCGGCAGTTCAGCCATAAACTATTCTGGCCTCCTTCAGAATCGCCCGGCGGCGTATGAAGTTGCGACTCGTCTCGATGGCTTCCCGCTCGACCAGATCGACGGGGCGCCCGAGAAGTCCCTCCAGCGCGTCTTTCAAGTCGCTGAACGCGCCAAGATCGTTCCGGACGGCAGGCTCGAAGGTCACGAGGAAATCGGCATCGCTGCGTGCCGGATCGAAATCGGCGCCGCGTACCGCCGAGCCGAAGACCTCCAGTCGCGCCACGCCATGGCGACGGCAGATTGCGGCAAGAGCGTTGCGCTTTTCGGCGATTTCGGCCCGCATGGCTCTCTCCCGGCCCGTTCCCATCATGTGCTTTTACCATGGAACGTCGAAAATGCCGTAGCTTGTAGCGAGCTCATGCTTTGGCCTGTCGGTCGCCTGGCAGGCAGGACCAGCCATGCCCGCAAAGCCGTGAAGAAGGCCCGATTTCGAAGTTCTGGCACGGGAGTCGCATGCGCAGGCACGCCACTCACTCCCCGCTGTCTGGAGACATCATGAAGCTTTCACGCCGCTCGCTTTTTGCCGCAACAACGACGGCGCTTGTCGTGCCGCACGCCGCCTGGGCGCAGGAAAAGGTCGTGCGCTACGGCATCTCGATGGCCGACATCCCGCTCACCACCGGCCAGCCCGACCGCGGCGCTGGCGCTTACCAGTATACCGGCCTCACGATCTACGATCCGCTGATTGCCTGGGAACTCGATGTGTCGGATCGGCCGGGAAAGATGATCCCCGGACTCGCGACGGAGTGGAAGGTGAACGAGGCCGACAAGACGCTGTGGACCTTCAAGCTGCGCCCGGGCGTGAAGTTCCATGATGGTTCGGCGTTCGACGCCGACGCCGTGGTCTGGAACCTCGAGAAGATCTTCAACAAGGACGCGCCGCAATTCGACACGCGCCAGGCGGCGCAGGTGCGGCCGCGCCTGCCGGGCCTGCTGAGCTACAAGAAGACCGGCGACATGGAGATCGAGATCAAGACCAAGTCGGTCGACTCGCTCTTTCCCTATCAGCTCCTGTGGTTCCTGGTCTCGAGCCCGGCGCAATGGGAGAAGCTCGGCAAGGATTGGAACAAGTTCGCCGCGGAGCCGTCGGGCACCGGCCCGTTCAAGCTCGCCCGCATGGTGCCGCGCGAGCATGTCGAGCTGGTGAAGAACGCGGGGTACTGGGATCCCAAGCGCATTCCCAAGGTCGACCGCTTCGTCCTGGTCTGCGCGCCGGAAGATTCCAGCCGCAGCGCCGCGCTGATCTCCGGCGCCGTCGACATGATCGACGCGCCGCAGCCCGATGTGTTGGACCGGCTGAAGCAGAGCGGCGCCCGGATCATCAGCAACGTCACGCCGCACGTCTTCCAGTATCATCCCTCGCTGGCGGAAGGATCGCCGTGGGCCGACATCCGGGTGCGCAAGGCGGCGAACCTCGCCATCGACCGCGATTCGATCGTGAAGCTGCTGCACGGGCTGGTGACGCCCGCCTATGGCGAGGTCGACAGGAACAGCCCGTGGTTCGGCAAGCCCACCTTCGAGCTTAAATACGCGCCCGACGAGGCGCGCAAGCTGATGACCGAAGCGGGCTACAGCAAGACGAAGCCGATGATGGCCAGGATTTCGATCCAGGCCGGCGGCACCAATCAGACGGTCAACGAAGCCATCCAGGAGATGCTCAAGGAGGCCTACTTCAACATCGAATTCAAGCCCGTCGACCTGGAAGCCCTGATGACGGGCTGGCGCGGCGGCGCCAAGGCCGACATGAACAAGGACGTCTCGGCCACCAACGTCACCCACGTGACGTCCGATCCGTTCTACGCGGTGAACCGCTTCTTCGCCTCCGACCAGATGGCGCCGATCGGCGTGAACTGGAGCTTCTACAAGAATCCCGAGGTCGACCAGCTCGTGGTCGAGCT
>DASZJU010000046.1:0-2138 GCA_035947815.1 Reyranella sp. | reverse complement strand
CATCGACGGCGAAGTTGTAGGCCAGACGCGACGGCGCCGGTTCGATCTGCAGCACCTTGCATCCCTTGGGGAACGGCGAGCCGGGCGCGTACCAGACTTCCTCGAAGAACGGGCCGCCCACCATCAGCACCAGGTCGTTGTCGGCAAACTGCTTGGCGATCCCGGGCGCATCGAAGGCGAGCGTGCCGCGCCAAGCAGGATGGTCGGTCGGAAAGGAATTGCGGCCGCGCAAGCCCTCGAACCACACCGAGGCACCGATGCGCTCGACCAGCTTCAGCAGGGTCTTGTCGGCGCCGGCGCGCGCGACCTCGTCGCCGACGACGATCGTCGGATTTTTTGCGGCAATCAGCAGCCTCGCCATCGCCTCGATGCCGGCAGGATCGGGGCGGCTCGCCGAAAAGAGCTGCGCGGGCTTGCCAGGCGGCACGCTGGTTTCCTGCTCCATGACGTTGATCGGCAGCGCCACGAACACCGGTCCGGCCGGCGCCTCGTTGGCGATCTTGAAGGCGCGCTGCAGGATCGGTCCCATCTCGTCGGCGCGCTCGACCTGCACGCTCCACTTGGTGACCGGCGCCGCCATTGCCGCGAGGTCGTGGCCCAGCACGGGATCGCGCAGCCTGAGCCGCGTGTCCTGCTGGCCCGCCGTCACGACCATCGGCGTGTTGTTCTTGAGCGCGCCATAGATCATGCCGATGGCGTTGCCCAGCCCGGGCGCCACGTGCAGGTTGACGAACGCCGTCTTGCCGCTCGCCTGGCCATAAAAGTTCGCGGCGCCGACCGCCACGCCCTCATGCAGATGCACGATGTATTGCAGCTGCGGATAGTCGAGCAATGAATCGAGCAACGGGCTCTCGGTCGTGCCGGGATTGCCGAAGATGCGATCGACGCCGTGGGCCAAAAGCGTCTCCAAGAACACCTGACGACCGCGCATTGCTCCGTCCTTTCAATGTTGTTGCTTGGTATGGGAAACCGATAGACGTTGTCGAGCGATATCGGGAGAGAACGCCATGAGCGCTGCTCCATGAGGGCGGATTATGTGGTCGTGGGCGCCGGCTCGGCCGGCTGCGTGGTCGCGTCTCGTCTGTCGGAAACGGGTGCGTCGGTGATCCTGCTCGAAGCAGGCCCCAGCGACTGGCATCCGATGATCCATATTCCCGCCGGCATGCGCTCGCTGATCCGAAATCCGCTGGTCAACTGGAACTTCACCACCGAGCCCGAGAAGGGTACGGGCGAGCGCCGCATGGAATGGCCGCGCGGCCGGGTGATGGGTGGCTCGAGCTCGATCAACGGCATGCTCTATGTGCGCGGCGCGCCGGCTGACTTCGACGGCTGGGCGCAGATGGGCAATCGCGGCTGGAGCTACGACGACGTGCTGCCCTACTTCAAGAAGTCCGAGCATTACATGCAGGGCGGCGACGCAGAGGTGCGCGGCCAGGGCGGGCCGCTCAAGGTCGAGGATTACCGCACCATCCTGCCGCTCACCCATCGCTTCGTCGAAGCCGCCCAGCAGGCGGGCTTCCCGTTCAATCCCGATCTCAACGGCAAGCAGCGCTCGGGCGTCGGCTATTCGCAGATGACACGGCGCGGCCGCTTCCGCGGCTCGACGGCGCAGACCTTTTTGCGCGAGGCCAGGGGCCGCTCGAACCTCCGGGTCGAAACCGGGGCGCAGGGCGGCAAGCTCCTGTTCGACGGCAAGCGCTGCGTCGGCGTTTCCTTCCGGCGCGGCGGCAACCTCACCGAGGTGCGCGCCAATCGCGAGGTGATCGTGTCGGGCGGCACGGTGAACTCTCCGCATATCCTGCAGATCTCCGGCATCGGACCGGCCGTGCACCTACAGTCGCTCAGCATCCCGGTGGTGCACGACCTCGCGGGCGTCGGTTCGAACCTGATCGACCACTACGTGATCCGCGTCGTGCATCGCGTGCACGGCACGCCGACCGTGAACGAGATCGCCCGCTTCCCGCGCGTGCTGCCGGAGATCCTGCGCTTTGCGCTGACCGGCAAGGGTGCGCTTACCTTCGGCGTCACCACGGCGCAACTTTTCTGCGACAGCCGCGAGGGCCTGGCCTCGCCCGACCTGCAGCTGTTGTTCACGCCGGGCAGCACCGATCCGCTGAAGTTCGGCCAGCTCGACACCA
>DASZJU010000045.1:0-3535 GCA_035947815.1 Reyranella sp. | reverse complement strand
TGTGCGTGGGTAGGTCCATGTCGTGCGGGGCGCGTTTGGTCACGCCCGGAGGCAGGCTGGCCGAACCCGCGCGGCTCAGCACAAGCCAGCTCTGGGTCTCCTCGCTCTCTGGGAAATTCTGCGACAAGTACACGCTGTATTCGAGCCGCGCCTGCTCGGTCCAGGCGCCGTAGGTCGAGAATTTCGGGATGAGAACGTGGTCGGCTTCGGCGAAGAGCTCGTCCGCCGGCCGCAGCGGCACACCCGGCCCCGACCACAGATTGCCGCCGCGCGGCGGCGGCCAGCCGAGCATGAAGGGGAAAGGATTCACTTGGTCGAGGACGACGATGCCGCCGCGGCGGTAGCGGCCGCTCCCGAGCAATTTTGCCGCCTCGACAAGCGTCTCGACATATTCGGTGGGGAACAGCTCATAGAGCGGCTTCTTGGCGCGCGCCCGATTGAGCAGTTGGTGACCGGGCAGCCCGTCGGCGAAGGCGGCGAGCAGGCCCTGTCCCTCGCCGGGCACAGCAAGCCCCTTGAGCTGCGTGCGCTCGACCACCTGCAGCAACTCTTGGTGCCCGGCACGCGCGCGATAGCCCTGCAAGCTGAGCGCCGAGGCGCCGATCGTGAACAGCGGAAAGACCATAAGCACCGACAGCGCCGGCACCGTGGCGCCGAAGCGCTCGCGGATCTGGTCGTACAGCAGAAAGGCGATGACGATGCCGACCGGCAGGCCGTGCGACTGGCTGTTCTGTGACAAGACGAAGGCGCCGATCGCGAGGATGCCGGCGATGGCAAGCGGCAGCCGCAGCGGGGCAAGACCGCGCGCCCACATCCAGACCGCGACCACGAGGCCGGCGGCATAGGGCGCATAGCCTTCGGCGGTGGCGAAGAACTTGTTCAGGTGGTCGCCGAGGTAAGTGACGCGCACCGAGCCGGCGCTGGCCGCGTGCAGGATGTCGGACAGATAGGGGTAGTTCCAGGGCGCCACGGCGTTGGCGACGAGCAGCCCGCCGACCGCCGCCCAGGCCAGCAGGCGGGCGCGGATGTGCGGAGAGATCAGGACGGCGAGGCCCACGAAGGCGAGCCCGGCCGCGAAGTAGGTCACCTTGAGATAGAAGAGTGCCGCCAGCAGCAGCGCTGCATTGGCGATGTCGAGTCCGTCGCGGGCAGCCCGGTCGCGCGTCGGCAGGAACAGGATCAGCGCCAGGATGCTGAGCAGGCTCCAGCCGTAGCGGTTGTAGGACATGGCGAAGGAGTAGACGCTGGGCTTGTCGCCGACGTTGGCCGGCATCAGCACGAGCAGGCTGGCGAAGATCACGAACAGGGCGGCGGGCACGAGGGGCAGGCGGCGTATCGCTGCAAGCGAAGCCGAGGCGAAGACGGCAACGGCCGCAATGGCGACGCCGGCCAGGAAGGCGAAGGGCGTCGGCCCGACCAATTCGAAGCCGAGCAGGGTCAGCATGAAGTTGAGCTGGCCCACCGGATCGTGGAAATCGACGTGCGCCACATGGCCGTACTGCAGGTGCCAGGCGCCGGCGAGGTTGAAAAGGAAATCCCAGGTCATCTCATGCGACAGCACGAGACCCGGGGAGAGAAGGGCCCAGATGGCGAGGAGAACCGGCACGCCAGCCAGCAGAGCCAAGTTTGCCGGCGAAGTATAAAACTCTGATTGCGGCTTGGAGCCAAGCCGCCCTCCTTCGGCAACCAACGCCATAGTTGTTCCTCCCCCACTAAGGGTGGCTAGCCTAAGCCGCCGGCAACTGGCGGGACCGTGACAAAATGAGGGCATCAGCCTTCACAAGACGGCGAAGGCGGCGAGCAGCAGACCGGTGCCGCCGACACCCTGGATCAAGGCGATCAGCGGCGAATGACAGAGGAAGGCCAGCGCCAGGCATGACGCGGCTCTTCACATGGCTTAGCGGCCCGCCAACCTTCAGCGAGGGCCGGATGATCGCAAGATCGCTTAAGCCCGCACTCTGCAGGCCCCTGGGGTCAGGACATCGCGCGGCAGTACCGAATGGCAGCCCGACCAGGTATCGAGGCCAGTGGCCGCCATCTTAAAGCAGATCGGCCAGGTGATCGGACCGTCAGACGCCACCTTGCCGCGTTGGCGCGCGTAGCGCTCAGCGCGCGCAATAATTCTGGGCGAGGAAATTCAGGAACATCCGGTCCTGAGCGTCGCGCGCATGGTCGAGCGCCTCTGCAACGGCGGGACAGTCGAAGGGCAGCCAGTCGGCGCCGCCCCCACCGGGTGGAACAACACGCTTTGCCGGTTGGAGCGGAAGAAGCTGTAGAAGGCGAGCGTCACGCGAACCGGTCGTAGGCCGGCATGACCATGTCGCGGATATAGTCTTCCCCGACCGCATATTTGGAGAGGATGCGTGTCGCCGCAGGGTCGGGGAGCTTGGAGTGCCATGGGCTTGGCGCCGCCGCGGCATCAATCACGCCGGGGCGCCAGGTTGCGATCGACGTTGCGACGGAAGAGGAAGAGATCGACGTTGTAGGTCACGGCGGCCACCGCGCAGATCGCAAATGGCGCCGGCCAGGTCGGCGTTCTACGCCCGGCTGGGAGTTTCAACCGGCCGTATTCCCCGAAAAGCATGCAGCCTACGGGGGCATGTGCTCCCCGATACCCGATAGATAACACGTAGCCATGCAAAGCAGAATTAGAAGAACCAGAACAGCAGCCTCGATGAACGTCTTCATTGACACGCTTACGCTCCTCGGTACTCACACTTGTCGTCATCAATGAATGAGAACGCTCGTCGCTCAGGCATCTCCTTGACGGCTGCGGCGCACGGGCGCCTGTCCAAGCCTCGCGCCCGAGCACAACTGAGTCATTCGGCTTTCGGTTGGCGGCGGCGTCTGCTCGAAACCATATCGGGGGAGCAATGGTTGTTCCAACTCCTCAGTATGCATATCAACCGAGTATGGATATCACCCTCGATGCAGCCCTCACCGTGGCCACCGCTAGGATGGCAGCGCTGCCGCTCGATCGCGAGCCGCAGTAGCATCCGAAACCGCTGCCTTTGCTGCCTCGTTCATCTTAGCCGCTTGTTGCTGCGCTCCGGTCGCACGGGCGGATAGACAAAGCACGGAAATAGCGACCCAAGCCAATGCCCTCATGACCTTCCCCAAAGTCGGTCGTATTGCCTGAAGAGATTACCACCGAACGTGGCGATGGTGGCAAGGGGTCGAGCGGCGAATTAGAACCGACCGGCGTCGGGAGGGGAAATCGACGCAAGGGCCGCTTTTCTGCCCGTGGAGACAAAACGCTCCAGTGAGTCAGATTTTGACTCCTTGGCAATCCTTAAGGACAAACTCGCGCACGAGTGGCGTCAGCGCCTCGAGCAGGCCCTGGCAGCCCGCTTCGATCAGATCGAGTGCCTCCTCGTAGTCGCGCGCCGCGCCACCATAGGGATCGGCGACGTCGACGGGGCCGCCTGCAGGGCAGAAGCTGGTGAACATTAGCAGCCGTAAGGCGAGCCGGCCCCGCGCCCAGCGGCGCAACCGCGCGAGGTGGCCGCGGTCCATGGCCAGCACGAGGTCGAAA
>DASZJU010000044.1:0-5606 GCA_035947815.1 Reyranella sp. | reverse complement strand
GCCTATGCCAGCGCCAAGGCCGGCCTGTTCGGGCTGACGCGCGTGACAGCGATGGATCTGGCGCGCGCCCAGATCACGGCCAACGCCGTGGCGCCCTTCGCGCGCACCCGCGTCACCGACATCATCCAACCCGCCAACGAGGCGCAGAAGACCTACAAGGAGCGCGCCCTCAAGATCGGCGCGCACCACGTCGCCAACCTGGTGACGGCGCTCTGCGCGCCGGCCGGCAAGGGCATCACCGGGCAGTTGCTGGGCGTGCGCGGCCGCGAGGTCTTCCTGTTCGGCCAGCCGCGACCAGTGGCGAAAATCGATGCCCGGCTCGAAGCGGGAGCGCCCGATGCGCTCGCCCAGGATCTCAGCACCAAGCTTTCAGACAAGTTCACCGACCTCACCACCGATCTCGAAGCCTTCAATACCGAACCTCTCGTCTGAGGAGCCCGCCATGAGCGACCCCATCGTCGTCAAGACCGTCGAGGAATTGAAGACCGCGCCCGAGGAGTATCGCGAGGCCATTGCCAAGCTGGTGATCAGCCATGCCATCAACGAGCTCTACGGCGCGCAGGTGTTCGACGAGCCGGCGATCGCCTACGCGCCGACGCCCTACGCCAAGTGGCTGACCTGCCGCGTGGCGATGGAGGAATACGGCCATCACGTGCGCTTCAAGCAGCTCGGCCTGCAGATCGGCATTCCCGAGGAGCGCATGATGCCGGGCGCCGGCAAGCGGCCATTGTCGATCTTCGAATTCCCGCTGAAGACCTGGGAGGAGTTCGTCGCCATCAAGCTTTTGGCCGACCTCGCCGAGATCCTGCAGGTCGAGGACCTGCTGCACTGCACCTTCCATCCGCTGCGAAACCTGGCGCGCGCCACCATGCCGGAGGAGCGCTTCCATGCGCAGTTCGGCGAGGATTTTTCTGCCGAGCTGGTGAAGACGCCCAAGGGCAAGGCGCGGCTGCAGGCGGCGGTGAACGAATACTATCCCTACCTGCCCTCCTTCTTCGGCGGCTCGAAGTCGAAGAACAATGAGATCTTCCGAAAATGGAGGATCAAGCAGCGCACCAACGACGAGATGCGCCAGGATTTCGTCAAGCGCGCCTCGGAAGTCGCCGCCAAGTACGGCCTTACCCTGCCGGAGGTCCGGCAGGCGGCGTGAGCCAAATCGTCGTCCTGCCGCGCACCCTGCTCGACCAGGTCAAAGCCGAGCTGCGCGCGGCGGCCTGGTTCGCCGCCCTGGGCGAACCGCTGACCGACGGCGACCGTGCCGATGCCGATGGCTACGCCAGAGCGCTAGGCCTGGGCGCGCTCGTTCTCGGACAGGTGCGCGATTGGCCGGAAGCCGAACGGGTCCTCAAGGCACCCGACTGGTCGCCGATATGGTGGGATCGCGAGGAGGCCCGGCGTCGACGGCTGCTGGTCGAGGCCGAGGCGCGCTATCCCGAGCGTGCGCTATGGACGGCGCTCACCGAGCTCACCACCGAGTTGGGCGATGTCGTGCACGGCAGGGCGGGCGTTGCAGCCGCGCGCATGGGGGGTGCCGCAAAAGCGTCGGTCCATGTCGCCGCCGGCGCCGCCGCACAGGCGGCGTATCAACTGGCGCTGGCGCGACTGGCCGAAGATGCCGCTTCGCCCTTCGAAAGCAAGTTTCGTCTGTTCGCCGCGGGACGCTGGCCGCTGGGCGTCGTGGGCTTTACGCTGATCCTCTTCTAAGAGGATTTCCATTCCCATGACGTCTTATGCGGCGCCGGCGCGCACGATCGGCCGGCTGAAGCGACCATTCGGCAACCTCTACTACGAAGTGTCGGGCAGCGGCCCGGCCCTGCTGTTCGCCCACGGGCTGGGCGGCAATCATCTGAGCTGGTGGCAGCAGGTCGCGCACTTCGCGCCGCGCTACACCTGCGTCGCCTTCGCCCATCGCGGCTTCGCGCCGTCGGATGCGGTGCCGGGCGGCCCCGATGCCGCCGACTATGCAGGCGATCTCGCCGCGCTGATCGATCATCTGAAGTTTCCCGACGTGCGCCTGGTTGGCCAATCGATGGGCGGCTGGACCGTGCTGGAATACGCGATTGCCCATCCGGCAAAGGTCAAGGCGCTGGTGCTCAGCTCGACATCCGGCACGCTCGACCGTCGCGGCTGCGATCCGTCGGGTGGCGGCCAGTACGACACCTGGCTGAAGGACGCGGAAGCCAGGATCAAGGACGGCGCCGCCAAAGGCATCCACCCGGCGATGGGGGCGCCGGCGGCGGAGCGCTCGCCTGCCCTGCACCTTCTCTATCGCAGCATCGACGACATGGCGGGCATCCCGGACAAGGAGAAGGTACGCGCCGGCCTGCGCCGCGCCGCCAAACGCACGCTCGCCGAACTCAAGGATTTCAACGTGCCGACGTTGTTGATTGCCGGCGGCGAGGACGTGGTCTTTCCACCCTTCCTGGCAAGCGCCATCGCGACAGCCCTGCCGTGCGCCGAGGCGCAATTGATTCCCGAGGCTGGCCACTCGCCATATTTCGAACAGGCCGCTACCTTCAACACGCTGGTCGACGCGTTTCTGGCGCGCCAGCGCTGAGGAGCAAGGCGTTGCTTCAGTTGAATCGCTTTCCGCGCGTGCGTCTGGGACACCTGCCGACGCCGTTCGAACCGATGGCGCGTCTGTCGGCGCACCTTGGCGGGCCGACGCTGTGGATCAAGCGCGACGATTGCACCGGACTCGCCACCGGCGGCAACAAGACGCGCAAGCTCGAGTTCCTTGTGGCTGACGCCCTTGCCCAAGGCGCCGACACGCTGATCACACTGGGCGCGCTGCAGTCCAACCACGCGCGCCAAACGGCGGCTGCAGCGGCGAAGCTTGGCCTGAAATGCGTCCTCGTACTGGAGGAGCGCATCTCGCAGGCGACCGACGCCTATCGCCACAACGGCAACGTCCTGCTCGACCGCCTGCTCGGTGCCACGCTGAAATACGTGCCGCGCGACAGCTCGATGACGGCTGCGACCGAGAGGACCGTCGACGAGGTACGGCGCGCCGGCGGCCGCCCCTATGTCATTCCCGGCGGCGGCTCGAATGCCATTGGCGCGCTGGGCTATGTCGGCTGCGCGCTCGAGATCCTGCAGCAGGCGGCGGGACTCGGCATCAGGATCGACCGCGCCGTGCATGCGACCGGCAGCAGCGGCACACAGGCCGGTCTCATCGCCGGCTTCGACGGCATGCGAAGCGGCGTGCGCGTGCTCGGCATTACCGTCGGCCGGCCACGTGACAATCAGGAGAAGAATGTCGGCCGGCTGCTCGACGAGACCTGGGCGCATCTCGGCATGACGAGTGCGCCGCCGCACGACAACATCGAGGCCAACGACAACTATTTCGGCGAGGCCTACGGCATCCCGACGCCGGCCATGAAGGAGGCCGTCGGCCTGCTCGCCGAGACCGAGGGCGTGCTGCTCGATCCGGTCTATTCCGGCAAGGCGATGGCGGGGCTGATCGACCTCGTGCGCAAGGGAACGTTCGGCAAGGACGAGAACATCGTGTTCATTCACACCGGCGGCCAGGCTGGGCTCTTCGCCTACAAGCCCGCGTTCGCCGCCTGAAGGAGGAGACCCGTGTCGAAGAACAATCCGCGGATCGCCGTGCTTGGCTTCGCCATCGAGTGCAACCGGTTCTCGCCGGTCACCACCGCGGCGGACTTCGAGCAGGACGTCGACATCCGCGGCAACCAGATCGTGAGCGAGGCGCGGTCAGGCGCCTCCATCACCATGCCCGACCTACCGGGCTTCTTCACCGAGATGGATCGCACCGGGCAGTGGACGCCGGTCCCGCTGCGCGTGTCGCTGGCCCAGCCCGGCGGCCCGGTGGAGGAGAGCTTCTTCCGGACCTTCCTGAGAGACATCGAGGCGGGGCTCAAGGCGGCCAGGCCGCTCGATGCGGTGTTCGTCTCCGCCCATGGCGCGGCACTGGCCGAAGGCACGGACGATCCGGACGGCGATCTGTTCGAGGTCGTGCGCCGCGCTGTCGGTTCCGACATTCCTGTCGTCGCCGTGTTCGACCTGCACGCCAACGTCTCGCACAAGATGATCGACAATCTCTCGGTATTCGTGGGTTATCTCGAGAACCCCCACACCGACATCTACGAGCGCGGCGTCGAGGCCGCCAAGCACATGCGCGAATGCCTGGCCGGCGCGCGCACCGCCATCACCATGGTCAAGGTGCCGCTGGTGCCGCCGCAGATCTCGCTGCTGACCGCCAAGGGCCCCTACGCCGACCTGATCCGGTACGGCCAGACCAAGTTGGGCGGCGACATATTGAACGTCTCGGTGATGGCGGGCTTCGCCTACAGCGACAGCCCGAAGAACGGCCTTACCGCGGTGGTCACGGCGCGTAACGCCAACCGCAAGGCAGCGGCCAAGCTGTCGCTCAAGATCGCCCAGCGCGCCTGGGACATGAAGGAACGTTTCAAGCGCGCGATGATGTCGCTGGGCGATGCGGTCCAGCTCGCCGTCTCGGTCGGCCGCGACCGCCGCCGCAAGCCGATCGTCCTGGCCGACGTCGCCGACAATCCCGGCGGCGGCGGACGCGGCAACACCACCTATCTGCTGCGGGCGCTGAAGAGCGCCGGCGCCCAGCACGTGTTCTTCGGTGTCTTCAACGACGCGGCGGTGGCGGCCAAGGCGCACGAGCTGGGCGAAGGCGCCATCTTCACGGCCTCGTTCAATTCCCAGGAGCACCAGGAATTCTCCCTGCCGTTCGATAGCGAAGCCAAGGTGATCAAGCTGTCGGATGGCAAATATGTCGGCCGCCGCGGCGTCCTCAGGAACGTGTCGTCCGACATGGGCCCCTCGGCGTTGCTCGACCTGGGCGGCATCCAGCTCGTGGTGATCAGCCATCGCTGCCAGTGCATGGACCCACGGCAGTTCGAGATGTTCGGCCTCGACATCGCCCAGGCGCGCGTCGTCGTGGTCAAGAGCCGCGGCCATTTCCGCGGCGGCTTTGACGAATTCTTCAAGCCCGACCAGATCTACGAAGTCGACTGCCCGGGCTTGACGTCGCCGGTGCTGGCGAACTTCACTTGGAGCAAGCTGCCGCGGCCGGTCTACCCGCTCGACGAAGAGACGACCTGGACGCCACCAACCACCGTCTGAAGGGCCGCCGTCTGAAGGAGAGCATCATGCTGCGTCGTTCGCTTCTCGTCTTCGCGGCCCTGCTGTTCGCCGGACCGGCAGCGGCGCAGTCGGACAAGACGCTGCGGGTGGTCATGCACTCGGATCTGAAAATCCTCGATCCGGTCTGGACCACCGCCTACATCGTGCGCAACCACGGCTACCTGATCTATGACACGCTGTTCGCGCTCGACGACAAGCTCGAGCCCAAGCCGCAGATGGTCGAGAGCTGGATGGTGAGCGACGACCAGCTCACCTGGACCTTCAAGCTGCGCGATGGCCTCAAATGGCATGACGGCCAACCGGTCAGCACCGCCGACGTGCTGCCCTCGATCAAGCGCTTCACCGACAAGGACGCGCTGGGCGGCCTTTTGGCCAAGTCGACCAAGGAGATGTCAGCGCTCGACGGTCAGACCTTCCGCATCGTCCTCAAGGAGCCGTTCGCCATGATGCTGAAGGCGCTCGCCAAG
>DASZJU010000043.1:0-1859 GCA_035947815.1 Reyranella sp. | reverse complement strand
GCGGCGCATGGTCAGCCTCGGGCGCGGGCTGATGGACGACGCCAAACTGCTTCTGATTGATGAGCCGTCCCTCGGCCTCGCGCCGAAGATCAGCAAGGGATTGTTGCAGGCGCTGATGCAGATTGACCTCAAGGACGGCGCGATGGTGATCGCCGAGCAGAACCTTTCCCTCCTCGAGGGCAGAGTTTCTCGGCTGATCGGCCTGCACGCCGGCAAGCTCAAGGGCGGCACCGTCGCACCCGACCTGCCGACGAGCGAATTCATCCACCACGGCGGTCATTCTCATCCGCAGCATTGACGCCGCCGCCAAGGAGACGCCCGCCGCATGGACCCCTACTACTTGTTGCTGACCGCGGTGAGTCTCGCGTCGATCTACGGGTTGCTGGCGATTGGCATCTCGATCATCTGGTCGAGCCTCGGCATGATCAACCTGGCCCAGGGCTTTACCTTCACGGTCGCGGGTTACGGTGCGTGGTTGGCCGCGCAGAACATCAGCACGAACGGCTTCGTCGTGGTGGCGGCCGGCGTGATGACCGGGGCGCTGGCGGGGGCGCTGACCGGCCTGCTGGCGTTTATCCCGCTCTACGACAAGCCGAACTTCCCGCTGCGCAGCCTGATCGCCACCCTCGCCATCAGCCTAATGGGCGGGCAAGCCCTGCTTTGGCTGTTCACGCCGCGGGTCAAAGCGCTGCCGAAGATCTTCGGCGTCGGCAGCATTCATATCGGTCCGGCAACTGCCAGCTACGACAAGATCGGCGCGATCGTCTGTTCGGCGATTCTGCTGCTGCTGACGCTGGGCTGGATGAAAGGCAGCCGGCGGGGCCTGGAAATTCGCGCCATGATGCAGAACCCCGAGGGCGCGGCGCTGGTCGGCGTCGGGCTCCGCTCCACCGCCATGGCCGTCATGATGGTGACCGGGGCGATGGCGGGGCTGGCCTCGGTGCTACTCTCGCAAACCTATTTCATCAGCCCCTTCGCCGGCACGACGCCCTTGGTCAAGGGCATGGTCGTGGCGCTCGCCGGCGGCCTCGGCAGCGTCGCCGGCGCACTGATCGCGGCCGTGCTGATCGGCTTCGTCGAGGCATTCACGGCGGTGCAATTGGGCGGGCAATATGTATTGATGACTCAGTTCCTCTTCATCATCGCCGTGCTGCTCGTGCGCCCGCGGGGGATCGCCGGAATGATCGAGCACTCCCGGGAATAGCGGTGGCGGCACAAAGCGATAGTCGGGAACCGACGGCGCCGGCCGTGCCCTTGGCGGTGGGCACCCGACGCTGGCTGCCGGTCCTGCGCGGCCATGGTGGCGCAAGCTGGCACCGCTGGCGCTACCCGTTCACCCGACGCACGCCGCTGCTGATCGAGACCGACTTCAATCCGGTCACGCTTAATGCTGAGCGCCGGATCCTTAATCCGGCGCCGATCCTGTGGGTGATCGGTCTGGCTGCGCTCGCCATTGCCCCGCCGCAGATCGGCAACAATTCGTTCGTCCTCTCCGCGACCAGCTTTGCCATGTATGCCGCAATCAACGTCATCTGGATGCTGACGATCGGCACGGCCGGAATCTTCTCGCTGGCCAGCCTCGCAACTGTCGGCGTGGGTGCCTACGGCAGCTCGTACCTATCGGTCTATTTCGGATTCCCGTGGTGGGCGATGTGGCTCACCGGACCGCTGTTTGGGCTCGTGTTCGGTGTCATCATTGCCATTCCTGCGATTCGACTTGAAGGCTTCTACTATGCATTGTTGACCGTCGGTATCACGGAGTTGTGCCGCGCCTTTGTCACCCAGGACCAAACACTCGGCTCGGCCAACGGCTTGCTGGGGGCAGACAGCTTCGTTCCCAGCAGCATGTCCGATCGCGG
>DASZJU010000042.1:0-3116 GCA_035947815.1 Reyranella sp. | reverse complement strand
TCGTCGAGATTGTCCTTCATGTTGCGCAGCGCCACCCGCGGGCCCTCGGCCAGCGACTTGGCGAAGGCGAAGGCTTCCTCCTGCAGCTTGTCGTCGGCCACGATGCGGTTGACCAGCCCGATGCGCTCGCAGCGCTCGGCGTCGACACGCTCGGCGGTGAACATCAGCTCGCGCGCCCGCACCGACCCCACGGCGCGGGTCAGCAGCCAGGCGATGCCGTAGTCGCCTGAAAGCCCGACCCTCGCATAGCCGGTGCTGACGAAGGCCGACCGGGCGGCGATCCTGATATCGCAGGCGAGCGCGATGGCAAGCCCGGCGCCGGCGGCCGCGCCCGGCAAGGCGGCGATGGTCGGCTTGCGTACCGCGACCAGCGCGCCGGTGAGTGCGGCCTGCCGCTGACGCAAATCGGTAACCCGTTCGTCAAAGCCCATCTGGCCGCGCGGCCCGCGGCCGCCCATTCCCTTGACGTCGCCGCCGCTGCAGAACGCAGTGCCGGCGCCGGTGATCAGGATGGCGCCGACGGCAGGATCCTCGCCGCGCTCCTTGATCTGGGTGCGCAGCGCCGGCGTCAGCCTGTCCGACATGGCATTGCGCGCCTCCGGACGGTTGAGCGTGATCAGCGCCACGCCGTCGCGTACGGCGCATAAAAGTTCGGTTGTGCCGGTGTCGATTTTCATGGGATTTTCTCCTCGCCATGACATTCCCGGTCACCGAACACACCGTCAAGACCGCCCGTCACACCACGGGCTATCTCGCCTGCGGAGCGGAAAGCGCGCCGCTCCTGATCTTCTGCCACGGCTGGCCCGAGCTCTCGCTCTCCTGGCGGCACCAGTTGCCGGCAATGGCCGCGCTGGGCTTCCGCTGCATCGCGCCCGACATGCGCGGCTACGGTCGCTCCAGCACCTATAAGCGCCACGAGGATTTTGCCCAGGAGCTGATCGTCGAGGACATGCTGGAACTGCTGGCGTCGCTCAGCCGGGACAAGGCCGTGTGGATCGGCCACGACTGGGGCAGTCCGGTGGTGTGGAACGTCGCCGCCCATCATCCCGACAAGACGGCGGGCGTGGCGAGCCTCTGTGTTCCCTATCTCGCGTCAGGCTTCACCCTCGAAGCCGTGGTGCAGCTGGTCGACCGCAAGGTCTATCCCGAGGCCGAGTTCCCGGCCGGCCAGTGGGACTACCAGTTCTTCTACGAGGAAAGCTTCGACAAGGCCTGCAAGGGCTTCGAGACCAACATCCGCAATGTCGTGAAGGCATTGTTCCGCAAGGGCGATCCCAAGGCAGTGGGCAAGCCCAGCCGCACCGCCTCGGTCCGCAGGAACGGCGGCTGGTTCGGCGGCGCGGCTTTCCCCGACGTGCCGCGCGACCCCGACGTCATCACCGAGCAGGACATGGAGGCCTACACCGCGGCGCTCACCCGCAACGGCTTCTTTGGGCCCGACTCCTGGTACATGAACCACAAGGCCAACGGCGCCTATGCCAAGCGTGCGCCGAACGGCGGCAGGCTTTCCATGCCCGTGCTGTTCCTGCATGGCGCCTACGACACGACTTGCGAGACGATGCACTCCCGGCTCGCTGAGCCGATGCGCCACGACTGTGCCGACCTCACCGAGGTCGTGGTGAATTCCGGCCACTGGATGGCGCAGGAACAGCCAGTGGCGGTCAATGCCGCGCTGGTGAAATGGCTGGCGACGAAACTGCCGGGGTATTGGAAGGCATAGTCATGCGCCCGGTTTCGATAGCGCTCTTGTTGGTCGCAAGCTTGGCGTCGGTTCCGTTGGCGTTGGCACAAAATACCAAGCCGCCTGCCAAAGCCGCCGCACCTGCGCAGGAATCGCCGTTGCCGACGCTCAGCATGATCGTGCCGGAGCGCGACCGTACCGCCGTCTACACCTACTATCGCGAAGAGGTCGCCGCTGGCCGTTGTCCGGCTGGCCTGGTCAGGAAAAACAACGCCTGTGTGGCGCCCGCCCCGGCGAAGCAGGCCTGGAAACTGGATCAGCCGCTCGCCGAGAGTGTCGCGGGCGAGGCGCTGCCGGCCGCGCTGATCGCCAAGCTCTCGCCGTCGCCGGCGGGCTATCAATACCTGCGCGTCGACAACGACATCCTGATCGTGGGTGTCGGCACGCGGAGCGTCGCCGCCCTGGTAGCCGATCTCAGCCGGCTCTAGCTGCGCCTGAGCGCCGCCCGGCGTTCCAGACTCTCTTTCGGCCACATCTTGCTCGCCTGGTAGTACTCCTTCACTGCCGGCGTGCCTTCGGGCAGCACGACCCAGGGCTGCTTGGACATGGCGAAGATATGGATGTCGGGCGGCACGCGGTCGGGCTCGTCGAGCGTGCCGACGCGGACGAAGCGGAGCGCATCGCCGGCGCCCGCGTAGTTGCTCCACACCGCGATGCGGCACTTGGGGCAGCGCCAGATCTTCTGGCCCTTGCCGCTCGCCGACGGCGTCATCACCGCCTCGGGCTCACCCGCCAGCAACTCGACCCGGTCGGCCTCGATCATGGCGTTGAGCGCAAACGCGGCACCCGTCTCGCGCTGGCACCAGCGGCAGTGGCAGCAATGCACGAACAGCGGCTTGGACGTCATGCGATAGCGCACGTGGCGGCAGGTGCAGCCGCCTTCGTGGATTTCGGTCTTGCTGGCCATGGCGCGAGGCTCCCGGCTAAGGTTCGCCGACGAAATAGCATCGGATCGAAGGGGAGAGAAATGGCCGGACGTCTCAAGGACAAGGTGGCGGTGGTGACGGGCGCGGCGCCGCGCGGCGAGGGCGTCGGCAATGGCATGGCGACGGCCCTCATGTTCGCGCGCGAGGGCGCCCGGGTGGTGCTGGTCAATCGCAGCGCCGAGCGCGCCGACAAGCTCGCCAAGCAGATCAAGGACGAGGGCGGCGAGGCTGCGGTCTTTGCGGGCGACGTCGCCAAGGCCGATGCCGCCGAGGCGATGGCAAAATTCGCTGCCAAGAAATACGGCCGGCTCGACATCCTGCACAACAATGTCGGCATCGGCGCGCCGGGCACGCCCGAGACCGTGACCCTGGCCGACTGGCACAAGGTGCTGGAGGCCAACCTCACCACCACCATGCTGTGCACCAAGTACTGCATTCCGAAGATGAAG
>DASZJU010000041.1:0-10195 GCA_035947815.1 Reyranella sp. | reverse complement strand
CCGCGGCGTCGCCCATGCGTTCGGAGGCCGCCTCGAACTCGCGGAAGGTTTTGGCGACCGACGGCCGCTCGCGGATGCGGTCGCGCCACTTGTCGATCGGCGATCCCGGTTCCGTGCCGAAGCCATAGTGGAACGAGCGGTTGACGTAGGGCGCCACGCTGAGGTCGGCCCAGCCGAAGCTGGCGCCGTTGAACCATTGGGCATCGCCCAGCTTGTCGGTGAGCCAGCCCTGCAGCTCGGCCGTCTGGCGCGCGGCGGTGGCTTTCATCTTCTCGGCCTGCTCGCCCTCGGCGCGCTTGAACCAGCGGATCTCGCTCAGGCCCCAGTTGACCGCCTCATAGAGCGTATCGCAGAGCTCTTCGATCATGCGCGCGTTGGCGCGCGCCGCCGGATCGCGCGGCAGCAGCGGCGGGGCGGGGAATTTGTCCTCGAGATATTCGAGGATGATGGTCGAGTCGAAGATGCGCACGTCGCCGTCGATCAGCGCCGGCACCTCGTTGCGCGGGCTGGCCGCCGCGAACGCGCCTTCGGCCTTACCCGAGCCCAGCGCCGGCGGCGTCTCGACCTTGAAGTCGAGTCCCTTCTCGCGCAGCGCGATCTTGACCTTCTGGGCATAGGACGAGAGCGGGTGTTCGTAGAGAAGCATCACGGAAGCTCCAGCCGGACGGAGATCGCGGCACTGGCGATCACGGCGATATCATTGCCCTCGGGATCGGGTACGTCGAGCCCGCCCTTGACCGCTTTCACCGTGACGATACCGTGCGGCAGTGACGTGCGCACCTTCTCGAGGTCGACCTTGCCGGGCTGCTGCACGCCGATCGTGACATCGACGAACATGCCGGTCCTGGAATTCACCCCGAGCGTGCGCAGCATGGTGAGCGAGCTGTGGTGCAGGGCATCCTGCACGGCACGCAGCGCGGCCTTGGTATAGTCGCCGCCATGCAGGTCGTTGCCGGTGCCGAGCTCGAGGATGACGCGTTTGGCGGGCATTTTATAAGCCTCCCTCAGAGATCGAGCCGGACGATGGCGGCCGCCTGGGCGATCACCGTCTTGTCCGTGCCGGCTTCGTTGGGAATTTCCAGCCCGCCTTCGACCACGCTCACCGTGCCGGTGCCGTGCGGCAGCGCCGCCAGCACCTGCGTCTTGTCGACCAGGTCGGGCTTGGGCACGCCGATCAGCACCTCGACCTGCATGTCGTCGCTCGACTTGCCGACCGCGCCTGCGACGGTGAGCGAGTTGTGCCACAGCGCGTCGCGCAGTGCCCGCACGGCGGCCTTGGTGTAGTCGCCACCGCGGATGTCGGTGCCCATGCCGATTTCGAGGGCCACTCTCTTCAGCGCCATGCGACCTCCTGTCGTCCCAGCAGCAAGACGGCCGCACTAGAGCACGTCCCGCTCGGCTGGAATCAGCCGAGCGGGAGGTCGTGCTCTAGAATAGTTAGAGTCTAGAGCAGCTTATGTTCGATCAGATGGAACCGCGCGCGGTTCCATCTGATCGAACGCTGCTCTAGGCGGCCGTCTTTCTCCTTACAGTCCAAACAAGCGGGCGTTAAGCGCTACTTCCCGCGTTGCGCGTCGAGGCTCCACGGGCCGGGCCCTGCCGCCGCCAGGTAGAGGAAGGCGAAGCAATAGAGGGCGGCCAGTTCGCCGCCGTTCAGGATCGGGAAGAAGCCGCGCGGCATGTGGGCGTAGAAATAGGCCACCGCCGTCATGCCCGCGAGGATGAAGGCTACCGGTCGCGTGAAGAGACCAAGCACCAGCAGCGCGCCCCCGATCAGCTCGAAGAAGCCGGCGACGCCGGGCATCGACGAAAGGTCCAGACTGGCCATGGTCGGCACGGCGGGAAACTTCAGAAGTTTTGCCGTTCCGTGCTCGAACAGCATCAGGCCGGCCATGATGCGCAGGATGCTGAGCAGGCGTGGTGCCCACGCCGCGCCGATTGCGTCGAAGTTCATTTGTTGACTCCCCCAAATCAGATTGCGCTCTGTTCATTTTGGACGTGGCCGGTTTTTTCGACAAGCGATTGCAAGAGTGACTAAGTCACGGATTCGTCAGTGAATGCTCGCACTTGTTATGCGGTTTGCCATACCGGCGCGATGAAGATGAAAGAGTAGCCCTCACGCGACGGGCGTTGGCGGGCCCGTCGGATGCGGCGTCGGCGTCGGCATGTCTTCCGGCACCGGACCGCCGGGCTGCGGCATCTCGGGCGGGATCGGATCGGTCTTGCCCGGCTCGGGTGGTACCGGCGAGGGTTCGCGCGGCCCTGATCTCGGCGTCATCCTTCGCTCTCCCTGTAGCTCTCCCTGTAGAAAGAGATGCCCGCCGTTCGGCGGGCATCTCTCCTTGGCTACGACAAGACGTTATTCATCCCTGTGCTGCGGCTCGCCGGGCTTGTGGCCTGGCTGACCCGGCTTCTGGTTGGGCTGTTGGTTCTGGCGCTGCTGCTGCTCGCGCTGTTGGCGCTCGCGCTGCTGCTGATCACGCTCCTGTTGCGACTGCTGGGGATTGCGGTCCTTAGGATTGTTCATCACTAGCCCTCCATCTTACCGGCGACGCCCGGGGTGGACGCCGCTGCAGATGGAACGCCTCCTCGGCGACATGGGTTGCCGGCCCGTTCGTTCTGCCCGGGCAACCCAGCCACAAGATCTTGAGTCGATTGGATGATCAGGAAATCTGCACTCGCCATGCTCGTGGCGCGTGGCAGCGCGTCGTTTCATTTACTTCGCTGCTGTCGCGCCCTCCTTGGCCGCGCCCTCCTTGGTGCCGGGATAGGTGGCGGTGAAGCCGAAGATGGTCGCGAGCGCATCGGGCATCATGACCTTGTCGAGGTCGGAGAGCCCCGCCGTTTTCTCGGGCTTCAGACCCAATACCAGCGGTCCCTTGGGCGCTTTCCAGTCGGCGATGAAGGAGGTCACGGCATCCAGTGCCTTCAAGGTAGCCGGCCCCTGCTGCGCCGCGAAGGCCGCGATGGCCGCCCGCGCCGACTGCACGAGCTCATCCGGCTTGGTGCCTTCCTCCTTGGCGTAGGCCGGCAGCAGCTTGGCCAAAAGTCCGCTGTCGTCGATGGCGAGCGAGGCGCTGCGCAGCTTGCCGTCGTCCTTGGCGCCGGCCATGCCCGACTTGTCGCTGATGCCGTCGACCACCAAGGCCAGCGTGATCTTGGTCTCGCCGCGCATATTGATCTCGAGCGTCTTGAGGTCGAGCACCTTGCTCGCCGTATCGAGGCGGTAGTCGAGCGCGATATCGAACGGCACGTTGGGCACGCCGTAGGGCGCGAGTGCCGTGAACATCTCGTCGTCACCGGTCATGCCTTCGAGCTTGAGCTTGGCGAAGCGCGGCGCCTCGTCGTCCTTGGCGGTCTTCGTCAGGCGGTCGAAATCGAGCTCCTCGACGGTTACCTTGTGGATCTTGACCGTGCTTTCCTTGTCGCCGGTCGCCTGGTTGGCCGGCACCACGGCCACCACGTCGTTCAGGACGAAGCCCGCGTCGCCGAGCGGTGCCGCGCTCGCGTAAGTGAACTTCTTCAGCTCGAGCTGCGGCTTGATGTCCTTCTCGAAGCGTTCCAGCCCGTTCTGCGCCCATGAAGCCGTGGCCAGCCCGATCACCAGCAGGGCCGCTGAAACTCCGGTCAAAATCGATCGCATTGAGACGCCCCCGTACACATTGTCCGAGGAGCCTAACACCGCCCGGTTGCAGCGGCGAATCGATCCTCGGCCGCCCCTTGTATCGACACTGTCATTTTACCGGCGCAGCATGGCGGTCATTCGCAACCATGGAGGTCCACATGATCCGCAAGGGACGCGCCGCATGGCGTGGAACCGGCCGCGACGGCAACGGCGATCTTTCGACCGATTCCGGCGTGCTCGCCAAAACGCCCTACTCGTTCAAGACCCGCTTCCAGGGCGAGAAGGGCACCAATCCCGAAGAGTTGATCGCGGCCGCCCATGCCGGCTGCTTCACCATGGCTCTGGCCTTCCAGCTCCAGACCGCGGGTTTCACGCCGACGTCGCTGTCGACCGAAGCCGCCGTGTCGCTCGACCCGGAAGGTCAGGGCTTCAAGATCAGCAAGTCGGCGCTCACCCTGGTGGCCGAAGTCCCGGGCCTCGATCAGGCGACTTTCGACAAGCTCGCCGAGGCCGCCGAGAAGGGCTGCCCGGTGTCCAAGGTGTTGAATGCCGAGATCACGCTCACAAAGACATTGAAGTAAGGCGAGACGAACGAGTCCAAGTTCGCGGTGCTCGTGAGCTCGGAAATGCGCACGTATCGATCACGCTGCCAGGAGTCGAAATAGGCCTGCCGCGTGGCAGCAGCGGGTCTGCAATCCGGCGCTTTGGACACTCGATCGCCGCTTTCCATTGTTACGGAGGGGCATGATCAAGATCGTCCGCGCCGCGCTGATCGGCGCCACTTGTCTGCTGTCGATGACGGCGTCGGCGCAATCCGCCGTGCCGCCATCGCCGCCGGCGCCCCCTTCACCCTCTCCGGCGCCGCCTTCTTCGACGCCCCCTGGCCCTGACGCGCGCGTGAAGATCACCGACGACTATGCCGCTCTGGTCGCGCGTGACGCTTATTTCTGGGCCTGGCCGATGGTCAACCTTTACAACCGCCGGCTCGCCGCCGCGCAGGTGACCAAGATGGTGCGGTTCGGCCCAACCATCAGCGCGCCGCTCAACCGGTTGGGCATGATCACCGACACTGTCGATCCGACCGAACGCCTGGTCGCCTGTCCCAACCAGGACGTGGCCTATGGCCTGGGCGTGCTGGCGCTCGACGTCTCGCCGGTGGTGATCCAGGTGCCGGATTTCGGCGACCGCTTCTGGGTCTACCAGGCGGTCGACCTGCGCACCGACAGTTTCGTGCAGCTCGGCAAGATGTACGACACCAAGCCCGGCTTCTACCTGCTGGTCGGGCCCAACTGGAAAGGCGAGACGCCGAAGGGCATCACCAGAATGTTCCGCGCTTCGACCAATTCAGGCGTGGTCGTGCCGCGCATCTTCCAGGACGACACGCCGGAGGACAAACGCGCCGTCCAGGCGCCGTTGCGCCAGGTCGTGATGTATCCGCTCGCGGAATTCGACGGCACGATGAAGAGCATCGACTGGACCAAGATCCCGCAAGGGCCGGCACCGGACAGCGGCGCGGAGGAAGTGAAGTGGGTCGTGCCGGAGAAGTTCGCCGCCCAACTCGGCGCCGTGCTGGCCGACGCACCGCCCCTGCCGGGCGAGGAAGCGCGCTATGCCCAGCTGCGCGGCGTCCTCGAAGCGGCCAAGACCGATCCACGGCGGCGGGAGGCGATAACCAAGGCCGCCGTCGACGCCGAGAACAATGTGGTGGCACCCTTGTTCCAGTTCCGCGCCTGGGGCCAGCAGCTGCCTTATCACTGGAGCACGATTGCCAACGAGGCTGCGTTCGGCACCGACTATTTCACGCGCACCGCCGTCGCCACGTCCAACATCCTGGTCAACGCGCCCACCGAGACCAAGTATTTCTATCAGGACCTCGACGGTGGCGGCGCGCGGCTGAACGGCCGCAACCGCTATACCGTGACATTCCCCAAGGGATTGACGCCGCCGGTCAACGGCTTCTGGTCGCTCGCGCTCTACAACCGGCATCATTCCTTCGCGCCGAACGCGATCGGTCGCTATTCCATCGGCACCGGGAACAAGGACCTGAAATATGGCGCCGACGGCTCGCTCACCCTCTATGTGCAGGCCGATCCGCCGCCGGATGACCAGCTCGCAAACTGGCTTCCGGCGCCTAATGAGGCCGATGAGAACGGCGACTTCTCGCTCTATCTCCGCGCCTATTGGCCCAAGTCTGCCGTCCTCGAAGGCGCCTGGACGCCGCCGCCGGTGGAGAACGCCGACTAGGACGAGCTGTCGGGCGCCGCCGCTTGTGCGTCCAGCCACTGGCGCGCAGCATGCAGCTCGCGGAAGATCGCGAGCGGCCGGCGGGCCGGCGCCGCTGCGGCGAAAGTCTGGGCCTGGGCGAAGCTCTCGTCGGAGCTCGCGACGATCGCCAAGGGACCGATCTGGCCGTGCTGGGCGTAGAACATGACGCGCTGGCCGAGCGCTTTTAGGTTCTCTTCCGAGAGCGCCATCGGCGTGTGGGTGATCTCGAAGATCTTGCGGTAGGACATGCCGCCCTCGGCGGTGACGCCGGCGAAATACTGCTCGATGTCGGCTACCGTCACCCTGTCCTTGGCGACCGCGACGACCAGCCGTTGGGGATGCGAGACTGTCCAATGCACGGGCATGGGCCAAACGTAGCATCGCCACGCCGCCGCGGCCACGTTTCAACCTTGCATAGTACTGGGGCGCGATCGACGATTCCGGCCACATCGAACGAGGGTGGCACCCGGGGCATCGACAATCGCTTCTTCTACAGCCGTCGGATCTCGGACTTCTGGGGCGCCAAGGCGGGCGTGCAGCCGGACGAACACCACAGGCATCGGCGTTGGACGGCTTTCTGCGTGAACCTTAATTGTGCCTTAAAATCTTCGGTGTTTGTTTCGGTCGGAGGTCCCGCATTGGCTGCACGAGATACCGCCAGATTGGCGCTGCTTTGGCGCGGAGATCGCGAGGCACGGCGCGAGGCGACGCCCGACAACAACAGACTGAGCAGCGTCTTCGAGGCGCTGGCCGCGCTCGGCATTCGCGCCGAGCCCGCCGTTTATGCCGACGATCTGGTGCCGGAGGTACGGGAGCAACTCCTGAAGCTCGACGGCGTGCTCGTCTGGGTCGATCCGATTTCCGACGGCCAGAACCGGACGACGCTCGATGCGATGTTGCGCGACGTCGCCTCCAGGGGAGTCTGGGTCAGCGCTCATCCTGACGTGATCCTCCGGATGGGCGTGAAGGAGGTTCTTCATCGCACGAAGCACCTCGGGTGGGGCACCGACACACAGCTCTATCGCTCCGTCCAGGCGTTCCACGAAGAATTTCCGCCGAAGCTTCAATCGGCAGGCCCTCGTGTCCTCAAGCAAAACCGCGGCAACGGCGGTCAGGGTGTCTGGAAGGTCGAACTCGTCTCCCCAACGGCATCCGAGGTCGCGATCGTTCGCGTACTGCAAGCGGCCAGGGGCAGCGTGCCGGAAGACATGCCGCTGGACGATTTCATGAGGCGCTGCGAGGCCTATTTCGCGGCTGATGGCTGTATCGTGGATCAACCGTTCCAGCCGCGCCTAACCGACGGCATGATCCGCTGCTACATGAGCGCGGATAAGGTTGTCGGTTTCGGACACCAATTGGTGAAGGCGCTGATTCCGCCGCCGCCCGAGGGTCCGGACTCGGAGGCTGCGCGACCGGGTCCACGCATCATGCACCCCGCGTCGGCAGCTGCATTTCAGGCTCTCAGGACAAAAATGGAATCGGAATGGACGCCTCGGATGATGCAGGTGCTCGATATCGACGCCGAGTCGCTGCCGATCATTTGGGACGCGGACTTCTTGTATGGGCCGCGCACCCCATCCGGCGAAGACACCTATGTGCTGTGCGAGATCAATGTCAGTTCGGTCTTTCCGTTTCCCGAACAGGTGCCTTCGGAGATCGCGCGACGCGCCTTGGGTCGTACTCGGCGGTACGGGCTATCCCGCTAACGTCCGGACAAAATCCCAAGTCTTGCGCAAGGAGAGAAAACCGAGCACTGCGCCACCCGCCATCAAGGGCAACGGTCCGAGCTTGGAGAACAGGGCGATCGCGATGGAGCCGCCGAGCAGACCCCAGGTAAAAATATCGGGGGCGGCGTGCGGCGCCATCTGCACCACCGACACGCCAAGCGCGCCGATCACCGCCGGCGCCACGCCGCGCATGAATGCCTTGAGCCACAGCAGGTCCTTCATCCGGCGCAGCAGCGGCAGGATCGAGAGCACCATCAGGAACGACGGCAGGAAGATCGCGCCGGCGGCGACGGCCGCCCCGAGAACCCCGAACAGTTTGTAGCCGATGAAGGCGGCCAGCATCAGGACCGGCCCCGGCGTCAGCTGCCCCAGCGCCAGGCCGTCGACGAACTCCTGCGGCGTCAGCCAGCCGAACTGGTTGACGACCTGCTCCTGCATGAAGGCGAGCATCGAGAGGCCGCCGCCGAAAGTGAAAGTGCCGACCTTGAAGAAGTAGACGCCGACGTCCCAAAGCGTCGCAGGACCGACGGCCGATCGCGGCCCGGGACCCGCAACCGGTGGCACCGAACCGACGATGAATCCCTCGGCGGCGTAAGCGCCAGCCACAGCGAGAACCAGCACCAGGAGAGCAGCCAGGCCCGCGCGCCAGGAATGGAACAGGGCCACGCCGGTGCAGCCGGCCGCCAGCAGCGTTACGGCCAGGCCGAACGGACTGAACAGCAGGAGACCGACGGCAGCGACTGCGATGGGAATCTGCAGGCGATCCTTGATCGTTCCCCTGGCCAGCCGGTAGATCGCCACGGCGAAGATGCCGACGACGACCGGGCCGATGCCGTAGAAGGCGTTGCGCATGGCCGGCAAGGCGCCGAACGCGCCATAGGCGCTCGCCAGCAGCAGCATGATCGCGAAGGCCGGAATGATGAAGCAAACGCCGGCAACGATGCCGCCGGCAAGACCGCCTTTGGTGTGGCCGATGAAAATGGCGAGCTGCGTCGCGCCCGGGCCCGGCAACATGTTCACGATCGACAGGCCTTCGACGAAGCGCTCCTTGCCGAGCCATCGGCGCCTTTCCTGGATTTCGCTCTGCATGATTCCCATGATCGCCGGGCCGCCATAGCTCATCGCCCCGATCTTGAGAAAGACGCGGGCGAGGTCGCTCAATCTTGCCGGTTGGTCGTCCATGTCTGGGCTCCTGTCAGAAACTGGTGAAACGAACAGCGGGCCGCCAGGACCGTAGCCGCCTCATCGGACCGGAAAGCCGAAGGTCACACCGAAGCGGACTTCGCGAAGCGGCTGGTCGTTGAGCTGCGCGCCGCGCAGGCCGACGTCGAAGGCGACGTTGTCGCGCACCTGCCAGATCGCGCCAACCAACGCCGACCTTGTCGTCAGGCCAACGAAATCCCGCTCGTAGAAGACCTCCGCGACGGGTCGCAGCGGCCAGTCATGCGGGCCTTCGACGATCACCCCGAAGAACGCATCCGCGGTCTCCTGTCTGGTGATGGCGACGGCGGCGTTGAGATGGACGGTCAGCCACGGCCATTGCTGCGACACGATTCCCGCGACGCTGCCGCCGGTTCCACGGCTCGGATCGTCATTGATGCCGGGCAGCAGGAAGCCGAATTCAGTGGCGATGCTCGGACCCGCCTGGCCCTGCAGGCTGCCTTCGCGCAACACCGCCTTGAGGAACAAGCCATCGCCGACCAGGCTCGACTTGCTGGAGTCCTCCATCAGCGAGTGCACCGCCTCGCCTTGCAGCACGAGCTCCCATCCCGCTGCAATCCCGTAGTTGAAGACCACGGTCGGGGCCACGAGCGTGCGTTCGGATCCTATCTGGAGGTACTGCGCGGGCCCCAGTTCGATCTCGACCTGACCGAGCTCGGCAACGGCGGCATCGGTGCCGTCGAACGGGCGGTAGGCCTGGGCGTCGCCACACCAGGCCATGGCCAGGATCGGCGACAGCACGAGACCGATATTGCGCAGGCTGCGAGTCATGACGGCGGTCGGAACACCCAGATCGCCGCCGGCTCGGAAGCGGTCGCCCGCACGCCGAGATAGAGCCGGTCGTTCGCCGGGACGAACAACGATGTGCGGGCGCCCGCGACGGTGGGGATGCGGGCGATCCGCTCGTATCCGCTGCCGGTTTGGGCGAGGACGTCGATCACGCCTTCGCCGCAGCTTACGTAGAGACGCCGCCGCCGGGAATCGACGAACACGTCGTCGGCATCGCGGCAAGTGTCGAAACTCCCTTCCAGTTTGCCGGTCGGAGTCGCGAAGGCCATCAATTTGGCCGGGCTGCGAAAGACCACGAGCAGCCGATGCTCATCAGGGTCGACGGCCATTGCAAAGTTCGAACTCGCTCCGGCCGTCTCCAAGGTCGAAATCTGCTTGTTGGCGGCGACATCGAGCACGGCAATTTGGCGGGCCCCCGGTACGTTCACGAATATGCGGGAGCCGGTGTCGTCGAACTGGAAGCTCTCCGGGTGACCCTTGAGCGGCATATCGGAGGCCTTCTTCCGGCTTGCCGGATCGATCACCGCAAGGGCGCCCTTGCCGTAGCCGACCACGATGCGGTTGCGCC
>DASZJU010000040.1:0-7413 GCA_035947815.1 Reyranella sp. | reverse complement strand
GGAGGAGCTCGGCGGCGCGGTGACGCATACCACGCGCTCGGGCGTCGCCGATCTCGCCTTCGAGAACGACGTCGAGGCGCTGCTGCAGACCCGCCGCTTCATGGATTTCCTGCCCGCCTCCAATCGCGAGAAGCCGCCGGTGCGGTTAACGAACGATCCGGCGAACCGCGACGACTTCTCCCTCGATACGCTCGTGCCGGGAAATCCCAACAAGCCCTATGACATCAAGGAGCTGATCCTGAAGGTCGTCGACGAGGGCGATTTCTTCGAGCTCTCACCGGAATGGGCCGGCAACATCGTGGTGGGCCTGGGCCGCATGGCCGGCCGCACCGTGGGGTTCGTCGCCAACCAGCCGATGGTGCTGGCCGGCTGCCTCGACATCGACAGCGCGCGCAAGGGCGCGCGCTTCGTGCGCTTCTGTGACGCCTTCAACATTCCGATCGTCACCTTCGTCGACGTGCCGGGCTTCCTGCCGGGCACCCAGCAGGAGTTCGGCGGCATCATCAAGCACGGCGCCAAGCTGCTCTACGCCTATGCCGAGGCGACCGTGCCCAAGGTGACGGTGATCACCCGCAAGGCCTATGGCGGGGCTTACGACGTTATGTCGTCCAAGCACCTGCGCGGCGACATGAACTACGCCTGGCCGGGTGCGGAGATCGCGGTGATGGGCGCCAAGGGCGCCGTCGAGATCATCTTCCGATCCGACATCGGCGATGCCGCCAAGATCGCCAAGCGCACCGAGGAATACCGCGAGAAGTTCGCCAATCCGTTCGTGGCCGCCAATCGCGGTTTCATCGACGACGTGATCATGCCGCACGGCACGCGCCGGCGGATCTGCCGGGCGCTGGCCACGCTCGAGACCAAGAAGCTCGAGAATCCTTGGCGCAAGCATGGCAACATCCCCCTGTGAAAGAGGGCCGCTGTGAGTCTGTCGCCGGAGGAGCGCATGCGGCGCGCGCGCGGGGTGCGCCTGCACCTGATCATGGCCTTGTTCGCTCTCATGGTGTTGATCGCCGTCAACGCGCTCTTCAGCAGCCGCAATCCGTGGTGGCTGTGGGTGCTGACGGCCTGGCTGCCGCTGATCGTGTGCCATACCGCCTGGGCGCGTGGCCTGTTCGACCGCAATAAAGAAGGATCGTGAGTATGGCCGCCAAGAAGAAGGCCGCGAAAAAGGCAGCACCGAAGGCCGTCGCAAAAATCGCCAAGCCGCCCTTCGACAAGATCCTGATCGCCAACCGCGGCGAGATCGCCTGTCGCGTCATCCGCACCTGCCAGCGGCTCGGCATCAAGACGGTGGCGGTCTTTTCCGAGGCCGACGCCGATGCGCTGCATGTCCGCCTGGCCGACGAGAAGGTGTTGATCGGCCCGCCGCCGTCGGCGCAGTCCTACCTGCAGATCGACAAGATCGTGGCGGCCTGCAAGAAGACCGGCGCGCAGGCGGTCCATCCGGGTTACGGCTTCCTCTCCGAGAAGCAGGAGTTCCAGAAGGCGCTGGCCAAGGCGAAGATCGTCTTCATCGGTCCCGATGCGCTCGCCATCCACGCCATGGGCGACAAGATCGAATCCAAGAAGCTCGCGCTCAAGGCCGGGGTCAGCACCGTGCCGGGCTATCTGCACGCCATCCTCAATGCCGAGGAGGCGGTGAAGATCGCGCAGAAGGTCGGCTATCCGGTGATGATCAAGGCGTCGGCCGGCGGCGGCGGCAAGGGCATGCGCATCGCCTACAACGATGAGGAGGCGCGCGAGGGTTTCGGCTCGGCGACCAACGAAGCCAAGGCGTCGTTCGCCGACGATCGCGTCTTCATCGAGAAATATGTCGAGGAGCCGCGCCATATCGAGATCCAGCTCATCGCCGACGGCCACGGCAACTGCATCTACCTGTGGGAGCGCGAGTGCTCGATCCAGCGCCGACATCAGAAGGTGATCGAGGAGGCGCCCAGCCCTTTCCTCGACGCCAGGACGCGCAAGGCGATGGGCGAGGAGGCGGTGGCGCTCGCCAAGGCGGTCAAATACAAGAGCGCCGGCACGGTCGAGTTCATCGTCGACAAGCACCGCAAGTTCTACTTCCTTGAGATGAACACTCGCCTGCAGGTCGAGCATCCGGTCACCGAGCTGATAACCGGCCTCGACCTCGTCGAGCTGATGATCCAGGTCGCGGCCGGCGAAAAGCTGCCGTTCCAGCAGAAGGACGTGAAGCTCGAAGGCTGGGCGGTCGAGGCGCGGCTCTACGCCGAGGACCCGTTCCGCAATTTCCTGCCCTCGACCGGACGGCTGGTGAAGTATCGCGAGCCCGCGCCCGGGCCGGACATCCGCGTCGATACCGGCGTCTACGAGGGCGGCGAGATCTCGATGTTCTACGATCCGATGATCGCCAAGCTCTGCTCCTACGGCAAGACCCGGATCGCCGCCATCGAGCGCATGCGGCGCGCGCTCGACGAATTCTACGTCCGCGGCGTCTCGCACAACGTGCCGTTCCTGGCGGCGCTGATGGCCCATCCGCGATTCCGCGCGGGACGGCTCACGACCAATTTCATCGCCGAGGAGTTCAAGGGCGGCTTCACGGCGGCGCATCTGCCGCCGCGCGACCCCGCCATGTTGGCCGCCGTCGCAGCCGTTGCCGACCGCATCAAGGCCGCGCGCCTGGGCAACCGCCAGGACGACCGCGTCGTCATGCTCAACCGCCAGCCGGTCGCGTTGACCGTGACGAGCGGCAGTGCGGGATTCGTCGTCGATGTCGGCAGCCGCGCGCTCGCGATCGAGACCGACTGGTCGCCGGGCGAGCCGCTGATGCATGCCAAGGTCGACCGCCAGGTGGTCGTGGTGCAGATCGACGCCGCGGGCGGCGGCTGGCGGCTGATCCATGAAGGCGGCCAGGCCGAGGCGCTGGTGCTGACGCCGCGCCAGGCCGAGCTCTACGCCCTGATGCCGGTGAAGGCCGCACCCGACACCTCCAAGTTCCTGCTCTCGCCGATGCCCGGCCTACTCGCCTCCGTCGCGGTGAGCGAGGGCCAGGAGATCAAGACCGGCGAGGTGCTGGCTGTGGTCGAGGCGATGAAGATGGAAAACGTGCTACGCGCCACGCGCGACGGCACGGTGAAGACCTTGCACGCCAAGGCCGGCGACAGCCTGCGCGTCGACCAGAAGATCATCGAGTTCGCTTAGTTCACGTTGCGTACAAAAGTCCCTGTCATCCTGAGCGCAGCGAAGGGATCTCATGCCGCTTGCAATCGGCGATGAGGTCCTTCGCTGCGCTCAGGACGACAGACTGAACGAATGAAAGCGGTTCGCCTCATCATCACCGGCCGTGTCCAGGGCGTGGGCTACCGCGACTGGGCGATAACGACTGCGCGAAATCTTGGCCTGCGCGGCTGGGTGCGCAATCGCACTGACGATTCAGTCGAAGCTCTGATCGCTGGCGAAGACGCCGCCGTCGCGGCGATGATCGAGGCCTGCCATCGAGGGCCGTCGCATGCCCGGGTCGGCAAAGTCGATGTCGCTGCAGCCGATGCTGCAGACGCGCCAAAAGGCTTTACGCAGCTTCCGACGGCCTGACGTCTTCGCCGAACACCTCGTCGAAAGTTTCCGCCAGCGCGATATCGAGATCGGCCAGGGTGACCAGCAGTCCGAGGTCGACCAGCGAGGTCACGCCATGGTCGGCGATGCCGCAGGGCACGATTCCCGCGTAGTGCGACAAGTCGGGCTCGACGTTGATCGAAATGCCGTGGAACGACACCCAGTGGCGGATGCGCACGCCGATGGCGGCGATCTTGTCCTCGCGCGGATGGCCGTCGGGTAGCGCCGGCTTGTCGGGGCGCGCCACCCAGACGCCGACCCGGCCGGCGCGGCGTTCGGCCGTCACGCTGAACCGGGCGAGGGTGCGGATGGTCCATTCCTCGAGATCGGACACGAAGCGTCGCACGTCCTGGCGGCGCCTGCGCAGGTCGAGCATGGCGTAGATCACGCGCTGGCCGGGCCCGTGATAGGTGTATTGCCCGCCACGGCCCGCGACATGGACGGGAAAGCGCATGGGCTGCAGGAGGTCCTGCGGCTTGGCGCTGGTGCCGGCGGTGTAGAGCGGCGGATGCTCCAGCAACCAGACCAGCTCACGCTCGCGGCCGGCGCGGATGTCGGCCACGCGCTCCTCCATGACCGCCAATGCCTCGCTGTAGGACACCGCGCCGTCCGAAATGCGCCACTCCGGCTTGTTCATTGTGGCAAAATCGGTACTTCCGGCCCCAAGCGCAATAGCCCTCGGCGTCGCGCCCCGCCGCGTTCCTTTGGCGAGTTACCTTGCCACTGCGGTGCCTATTTGGTATCCCCCGCCCCATCGAACCGGCGCGGCCATGGCGGAATTGGTAGACGCGCTAGCTTGAGGTGCTAGTGCCGCGAGGCGTGGAAGTTCGAGTCTTCTTGGCCGCACCAAACTCGCCGGTTCGATCGGAAAGGTAACCTGTTGCCGCCTTCGGGCGGCCCTTTTTGTTGTGGGCGAGGAGGCGAGCTTGACGGACGAACTCACCGAAAGCGCGCTTCGCTACCATCGCCTGCCGCGTCCCGGGAAGATCGAGGTCGTCCCGACCAAGCCGCTGGCCACCCAGCGCGACCTCTCGCTCGCCTATTCGCCGGGCGTGGCGGCCGCCTGCCACGAGATCGTGCGCGATCCCGGCACCGCGGCCGAGCTGACGGCGCGCGCCAACCTGGTCGCCGTGGTGACCAACGGCACCGCCGTGCTGGGGCTGGGCGCCATCGGCCCGCTCGCCGCCAAGCCGGTGATGGAAGGCAAGGGCGTGCTGTTCAAGAAGTTCGCCGGCATCGACGTCTTCGACCTCGAGCTGGCCGAGCTCGACCAGGAAAAGCTTGTCGACATCGTGGCCGCCCTGGAGCCCACCTTCGGCGGCATCAACCTCGAGGACATCAAGGCGCCGGAATGCTTCTACGTCGAGCAGAAGCTGCGCGAGCGCATGTCGATCCCGGTCTTCCACGACGACCAGCACGGCACGGCGATCATCGTCGGAGCCGCGCTCCTGAACGCGCTGTCCCTGGTCGGCAAGGACATCGCCAAGGTGAAGCTCGTCGTGTCGGGCGCCGGCGCCGCAGCGCTGTCGTGCCTGGGGGTGCTCGAGAAGCTCGGCCTGCCGCGCGAGAACATGTGGGTCACCGACATACTGGGCGTGGTCTGGAAGGGCCGCAACGAGCTGATGGACCCGTGGAAGGAGCGCTACGCGCGCGACACCCCGGCGCGCACGCTGGCCGAGGTGATCGGCGGGGCCGACGTGTTCCTGGGCCTCTCGGCCGCGGGCGTCCTCAAGGGTGAGATGGTGGCCAAGATGGCGGCCAAGCCGCTCATCTTCGCGCTCGCCAACCCCGATCCGGAGATCACGCCGGAAGACGTTTCAGCCGTGCGCGGCGACGCCATCATGGCGACGGGACGCAGCGACTATCCCAACCAGGTCAACAACGTCCTGTGCTTTCCCTACATTTTCCGCGGCGCGCTCGATGTCGGCGCCACGACGGTCAACGACGAGATGAAGATCGCCTGCGTACGCGCCTTGGCGGCGCTCGCGCGCAAGGAGCCGTCCGAGGTCGTGGCGCGCGCCTTCGGCGAGCAGGCCGGCGGCTTCGGGCCCAACCAGATCATTCCCAAGCCGTTCGATCCGCGCCTGATCGTCGAGCTGGCGCCGGCGGTGGCGCAGGCCGCCATGGACTCGGGCGTGGCGACGCGGCCGATCGCCGACTTCGACGCCTATCGCCAGCAGCTCAGCCAGTTCGTCTTCAAATCAGGCTTGATCATGCGCCCGCTGTTCGAGCAGGCGCGCAGCACGCCCAAGCGGGTGATCTTCAGTGCCGGCGAGGACGACCGCGTCCTGCGCGCGACCCAGATCGTCCTCGACGAGGGCATCGCCCAGCCGATCCTGATCGGCCGGCCCGAGATCATCCGGCGGCGCGCCGAGCGCCTGGGGCTTCGCTTCCGGCCGGGCATCGACGTGGCCCTGATCGATCCCTCGGACGACCCGCGCTACGACCGCTACTGGGGCGCCTACCATCAGCTCATGGAGCGGCGTGGCGTGACCGAGCCCACCGCGCGCAACCTAGTGCGCTCCAGCCCGACCCTGATCGCGGCTCTGGCGGTGAAGCTGGGCGACGCCGATGCCATGATTGCCGGCGCCTACGGCCGCTTCCGCACCCATTTCAATCACGTGCGCGACGTCATCGGCACGCGCGAGGGCGTGAAGACCATGGCCGGCCTCAGCCTGCTCGTCATGCCGACGCGCTCGCTGTTCATCGCCGACACCTACGTCAACGAAGACCCCGACGCCGAGACCCTGGTCAACATCACCCTGCTGGCGGCAGACGAGGTCCTGCGCTTCGGCATCCAGCCCAAGGTGGCGCTGCTCTCCCATTCGAGCTTCGGCGGCTCGGACCATCCGTCGGCGCGCAAGATGGCGGAGGCGGTGAGGTTGCTCCACCAGCGCGCGCCGGCGCTCGAGGTCGACGGCGAGATGCATGGCGATGCAGCCCTCGATCCGGAGATCCGCCGCAACGTCTTTCCGCGCTCGCGCCTCAAGGAGGCCGCCAACCTGGTGGTCTGCCCGTCGCTCGACACCGCCAATATCGCCTTCAACCTCTTGAAGACCGCGGCCGACGGCCTGCATATCGGCCCGATGCTGCTGGGGACGGCGTTGCCGGCGCACGTGCTCACGCCCTCGGTGACCGCGCGCGGCATCCTCAACATGACGGCGCTGTCGGTGGTCGAGGCCCAGCGCATCGCCGAGGCGCGTGGATGAGCGGCGAGCCCGATGTCCTCGACGAAGTGACGCCGGAGCTGGTCCGTCGTGTCGAGACAGCGCTCGCCGAAGACAAGACCGAGGACGTCAGGACGCTTCTGGCGGCACTCAGCGCCCCGGGCCAGGCCTCGATTCTCGAGCAGCTGCCTGAGCCCGAGCGCGACAAGCTGGTCGGCATCCTCAAGCGCGATCTCGATCCGGAGGCCCTGACCGAGCTCGACGAAGAGGTCCTCGAGGACGTCCTCGACCAGCTCGACAGCAAGGACATCGCCGCGGCGGCGAGCGCGCTCGAGACCGACGATGCGGCGACCATCCTCGAAGACCTGCCGGAGGAGGAGCGTCGCGAGGTGCTGGCCGAGCTGCCGGCGGCCGAGCGCGCCGACATCGAAAGCGCGCTCGCCTATCCGGAAGACACCGCCGGGCGCCTCATGCAGCGCTCGCTGGTCAAGATCCCGGACGGCTGGACGGTCGGCCAGGTGATCGACCATTGCCGCGAGGCGACCGACCTGCCAGACGACGTGTACGACATCTTCGTCGTCGATCCGGCCGGCCGCCTCAGAGGCTCGGTGCCGCTCGGCCGCATGCTGCGCAGCCGGCGGCCGGTGCCGATCCTCGACATCGTCGATCCCGA
>DASZJU010000039.1:0-53351 GCA_035947815.1 Reyranella sp. | reverse complement strand
TCGGGATGAAGCGCGTCACCGAAATAGCCGAAGATCACGCCATTGCGCTCCTGTGTCGGGAACGCCTTCACGCAGTTCTTGCCCTCGAGCTTGCAGCCGGGGCTGCCGGGAACGGCAACGACGGTGCCGTCCTTCCGCACCTGCACGCCGTGATAACCGCAGGCGATGCGGTCACCCATCGGGGTGCCCATGGAGAGCGGCGCCCCGCGATGCGGACAATGGTCCTCGAGCATGACCGGCGCGCCCGTCTCGTCGCGCCACAGAACCAGCTTCACGCCGACGCGGCGCAGCGAGATCGGCTTCTCGCCGAGGAAATGCGAGGGACAGATCGGATACCAGATGTTCCGTACGCCCTTGGCGAGAAGCTTGCCGATCGCCAGGTTGGTCACCGCAGTCATGAGCCTATCCTTGGATTGAATTCGCGTTAGGCGCCGAGCCGCTTCATCTCCTGCTTGAACAGCTCCGCCGTCCAGGGCTTGCCGCCCGGCGTCGGGACTTTCGCTTCGTTCAGCTGCTCGACGAGTCCGCCAAGATCGTGAACGCCGGCGGCGTAGCAGCGCTCGATCGCGTCGCCTAAAAGGTTCTGGTAGTCGTCGGGCTCGCGGTCGCGCGCCTGATGCGGATTGAGGTAGGGCTCGCGCTTCATCACTGGCCTCCGTTGCGCACGCGTTCCTTGATGCGCTCGCGCACCGGAACGAAATCATAAGCCGGATAGCACTCGGTGCGGAAAATGCCCCAGGCCGAGCGCTCGAGCTCGACATTCACCTCGGCGAGCTTCGATGCCGGGAGTCGCAGGGTGACGATTTGACCGAAGCCCATCGCCACGGTCCAGGAGACGATTTCCACGCCCGCGGGCGGAAACGCGTCCCACCAGTTGGCCGTCTTCAGGCGCGCCTGGATCGTGTCGAGATTGTTCGACTGGTCGTGCCGCAGGAAGATCGTTAGCAGCATCGTTTCCGCAGCCGCGGCCATGGACACACTCCTCAGCGGATGGATGAAACTGAAAGACCCATTGTTTTACTAATGAAACGTTAGTTCTTATTTGAACTAAACTAGAGACTCGTTACCTTCTTGTAAAGCCGCTCGGTGCGGCGCGAGGGAGTGTTTGATGGATCTCGGTTTGAAGGGCCGCACCGCCATCGTCTGCGCGGCGAGCAAGGGGCTGGGGCGCGCCTGCGCCGAGGCGCTGGCGGCCGAAGGCGTGGCGCTTGTCCTCAATGCGCGCGATCCGGCGCGGCTAAAACAGGCGGCGGCGGAAATCTCGACGGCGCACAAGGTCGAGGTCACCGCGATCGCGGGCGACATCGCGAGCGAGGCGGCTCGCGCGGCCCTTCTCGCCGCCTGCCCCACGCCCGACATCCTGGTGAACAATGCGGGCGGTCCGGCGCCCGGCAAGCTCAAGAGCTGGACCCAGGACGACTGGTCGAACGCAATCGAAAGCAACCTTTTAGCGCCGATGGCGATGCTGGCGGCGGTGCTGGACGGCATGGCCCAGCGCGGCTACGGGCGGGTCGTCAACATAACGTCGAGCGTCGTGCGTCACCCGATCGATGTGCAAGGTTTGAGCGTCGCCGCACGCGCGGGATTGCACGGACTCGTCAGCACATTGGTGCGCGCGCATGTCGGCCACAACGTCACCATCAACAACATCCTTCCCGGGCCGTTCGCCACCGACAGGCTGATCAGCAACTTCACCTTCCGGGCCAAGCAGGAAGGCATCAGCCCCGAAGCGGCGCTGGCGGCGCGTCGGGCGGAACTGCCGGCCCAGCGCTTCGGCGCGCCGCAGGAACTCGGCAGGCTCTGCGCCTATCTCTGCAGCGCGCACGCGGGCTACATTTCGGGGCAGAGCATCCTGATCGATGGCGGAGCCCACCCGCAGCTCCTGTGACCGCGAGATTCGGGTCGGCCATTAGTCGCCAAGTGGCTTGATTCTTGCAATTATCGGCCCGGGAAGTGGAGGGGTCGCTCATGGTCAATCTCAGAAAGCCGGCCGCGTTGCTTTTGGCCGCGGCGAGCATTGCCGGGTTGCTGGGCCCGATGGCCGCCGAGGCCGAGACGATCAAGGCGGTGATGAACTCTGACCTGAAGATCCTCGATCCGATCTGGACCACTGCCTACGTCCAGCGCGGCTTCGGCTACATGGTGTGGGACACGCTGTTCGCCCTGGACGAGAAGCTGCAGGTCCAGCCCGAGATGGTCGACAAGTGGGAGGTCTCGCCCGACAAGCTCACCTGGACCTTCACCTTGCGCGACGGACTCCTGTGGAGCGACGGTGCGCCGGTCACCTCCGAGGACTGCATCCAGTCGATCAAGCGCTGGGGCGCCCGCGATTCGATGGGCCAGAAGATGCTGGCCTCGGTCATGGGCTTCGAGGCGGTCGACGCCAAGACCTTCAAGATGAAGATGAAGGAGCCCTACGGCCTGGTGCTGGAGTCGCTGGGCAAGCCGTCGGCGAACGTGCCCTTCATGATGCCCAAGCGCGTCGCCGAGACCGATCCCTTCACGCAGATCAAGGCCGAGGATGTGATCGGCTCCGGCCCGTTCGTGTTCATCGCCAAGGAGTGGAAGCCGGGCGAGAAGGTCGTGTTCGTCAAGAACGCCACCTACAAGCCGCGCGCCGAGCCGCCCTCAGGCCTGGCCGGGGCCAAGATCGCCAAGGTCGATCGCATCGAATGGATCTGGATCCCCGACGCGCAGACGCAGGTGGCGGCCTTGCAGAACGGCGAAGTCGACATGCTGGAACAGCCGTCGCCCGACCTCCTGCCGCTGATGGCCGCCGACAAGAACATCAAGCTGTTCAACGGCAACCCGCTGGGCAACCAGTATGCGCTGCGCTTCAATACCCTGTTCAAGCCGTTCGACAATCCCAAGATCCGCCACGCCGCCATGGTCGCCTTCAACCAGGAGGACTTCCTGAAGGCCACGATCGGCGATCCCAAGTACTACAAGCTGTGCAAGGCGGTGTTCGTCTGCGGCACGCCGCTGGCCAGCGACGAGGGCATGGCCGACGTGCTGAACGCCAACGCCGCCAAGGCCAAGCAGCTTCTGCAGGAGGCGGGCTACGACGGCACGCCGGTCGAGCTGCTGCAGTCGACCGACCTCACGGTGCTGACCAACATGGCGCCGGTCGCCAAGGCGCAGCTCGAGGCTGCCGGCTTCAAGGTCAACGTCCAGGCGATGGACTGGCAGACGCTGGTCGCGCGCCGCACCAAGAAGGATCCGCCGGACAAGGGCGGCTGGAATGCTTTCATCACCTCCTGGGGAGCGGCCGACATCCTGAACCCGGTGAGTGCCGCCTTCTTCAATGCGTCGTGCGACAAGGCCCTGTTCGGCTGGCCGTGCGACGAGACGATCGAGAAGATGCGCGATCAGTTCTCCAAGGAAGCCGATCCCGCCAAGCAGAAGCAGATCGCGATCGACCTGCAGAAGTACTGGGTCGACCATCCGACCCATGTCCATCTCGGCGAGTGGTACCAGCCGATTGCGCTGCGCACCGATATCGACGGCATGATGGTGGCCCCGGCGACGGTGTTCTGGAACATGAGCCGGAAGAAATAGACGTATGGCGCTTTGCATTCCCGTCATTCCGACCGAAGCCGAGCGTAGCGAGGCGAAGCGGAGGGACCTTTTCATGTGCTCGACGAAGAGGAGGTCCCTCCACTCCGCTTCGCTCAAGCGCGGATGTGATCCGCGCGAGTCGGGATGACGGGTATTAGCCCGCCATCACTGGTTCGCGTCCGACGATCGTCGTGCGGTGCATCACGCGGCGTTCGTGGGGATCGTGCGGCGTGACGGCGTGGACGGTGCAGCGATTGTCCCACATCAGCACGTCGTCGGGTTCCCAGACGTGCCGGTACATGTATTTCGGCTGCGCTGCGAAGGCCGAGAGGTCCTCGATCAGGCGCTGCGCGGCGCCCTCGTCCAGCCCTTCGACGGCATCGTTGTAGATCGAGCTGATATAGAGCGACTTCCGTCCGCTGACGGGATGGCGCCGCACCATCGGATGCCAGGCCGGCGGCATCGCCGCCTGTTCTTCCGGCGTCGGCGGCGGCGAGCCCACGAGCCGCGACAGCATGCTGAAATCGTGCCGCGCCTTGCGGCCTTCGACCTGACGGCGCAGGCTCTCCGGCAACTCGTCGTAGACTAGGTACATGTTGATGAATTGCGTGATGCCGCCGGTCCGGCTGATCTCGATGCCGTGCAGCAACGAGCCGACACTGGGCATCGGCCGGTAGCTCGAATCGGTGTGCCACATCCGTGCCGAGGACAGCTGCTTCTGCGACGCCTCCGAGGGCGGCATCAGGCGATCCTGCTCGTCGACGTTGGAGACGAGGAAGATCTCCTTCACGCGGTCCGAGCGCAGGTGAAGGGAGGTCTGGTGAAAGATCTCCGGATCGCCGAAATGGCGGGTGAAGGCCACGTGCTGCTGGTCGGTGATGCGCTGGTCGGGAAACACCACGACCAGATGCTTCGTCCAGGCGTCGGTGATCGCCTGCACTGTCGCGGCATCGAGCGGCTGGCGCATATCGACGCCGTGGATTTCCGCGCCCAGCGCAGGATGTCGCGCCCTGACCGTGATCGTCATGCCGGTTGCCTCGCGAACGGTGTTTCTTCCCGGCTGGAACGATAGACCGATCGCTCGCGGGCACGCAACGCCCGGACTGGCTTCGTGTTCCGGCGGATCTAAAGCTTGCCACCCGCGGTGCGGACCGGCCTGCTCATATGGACGGCAACGCCGATCGTGAGCACTTCTTCCCGGTCGACCCTGTAGCCAAGCTTGCGGTAGAGCTCGATGTTCTGGGCGAAGAGCTTGTTGGTATAGAGTCTGATTTCACCATGGCCCAGCGAGGCGGCGATCTGCTCGGCATGGGCCATCAGCTTGCGGCCGAGACCCCGCCCCTGGAACGCGGGCGACACCGCCACATTCTCGACCAGCAGATGGTCGGCTTCGGCAATCGTCTCGATCAACGCGGCCAGCGCGCCCGCGACATGGAGGAGATCGATGCGATGGGTGCGGACGGCTTCGGCATAGTCCGCCGTCATCGGCTTGGGCTCGCGGCCGATCAACGGCACCCATTTGGCATAGGCCTCGCGCGTGAGCTTGCGGATGTCCGCAACATCCGATGCCACCGCCCGCCGTAATTCCCACGTCTCGCTCATCTCGTCCCTCGTCCCCTGTCCGCCCGTCCTCAAATGACCTTGCGCGCCCGGAAATCGCCGATCTGCTGGTCGCTGTAGCCGAGACGGGCCAGCACTTCGTCGTTGTGGGCGCCGAGACCCGGCGCGACGCCGATCCTGGCCGGCGTCTCGGAGAATTGCCACGGCGAGCCATGCACCTTGAGCTTCTTGCCATGCTGCGGGTAGCCGACTTCCGTCACGTAGCCGTTGGCCAGGACGTCGGGGTCGTTGGAGGCTTCGAGCAGCGTGTTGATCGGCGCCGACACGATGTCCGCGCCGCGCAGCCGGGCGACCCAGTCGTCGCGCGAACCGGTGGCGAACAGCTCGTCGAGCAGGCCGAGCAGCGCCACGCGCTTGTCGTCCGACGCCATGACGACGCCGAGCTCGCCGAAGCCCGCCGCCTCAAGGCGCTCGTAGAAGCCGAGCGCGGTCATGCCGTCGCACCACTGGCGCGCGCCGTTCAGCTGGAAGACCAGCGGCTTGCCGTTGCCGTCATTGAAGCTGGCGCTCATGCCCGGGCGGTCCGGCGTGCCGACAATGCGCGCCTGGCCGGTCACCGGATTGCGGTCGCGCCACATCGTCGTGGTGAGCGTCCAGCCCATCAGGCGGATCTGCCCGCCCAACAGCGAGCAATCGACCTTCTGGCCGATGCCGGTGCTGCGCGCGTAGGTGAGTGCCGCGAGCGCGCCGCCGAAGGCCAGGATGGCGCAGGTCTCGTCGGCCACGGAAACGATGCCGGTGCGCATCGGCTGGCCGGGCGTCGAGTAGGCCTCGGCGACGCCGCCCAGCGCCTGGGCCATGGCATCGGTGCCGGGAAGATCGGCATGCGGGCCGTTGGGGCCGTAGCCCGAGATCGAGATATAGACCAGCGCGGGATTGATCTTCCTGAGCTCGTCGTAGCCGAAGCCGTTCTTTTCGGCCGCACCCGGGCGGAAATTCTGGCCGAACATCTCCGCCGTGGCGACCAGCTTGTGCAGGATCTCGCGTCCTTCCCGGGTCTTGAGGTTCAAGGTGACGCTCTTCACGCCGCGATTGTTGGTCTCGAAGTAGGTGCTGGGATGGCCGGGCAGCACGGTCGAGCCGCGCGACGGGTCGCCGCCCTCGGGCACTTCGATCTTGATGACCTCGGCGCCGAGATCGGCCATCAGCATATAAGGCACCGTGCCGGCCTGCGCCGTGGAGCAGGTGACGACCTTGACGCCGCGCAGGGGGCCGTGGGGTTGGCTCATGTCAGACCTCCTTGCTGGAAGCGAGCAAAAACATCGTCGTGGATAAGCAGATTGGCCATAGTCACGATCATCGTTCAACCAGCCGGAGCCCCATCATGTCCTCGATGCGAACAGGTGCCGATTACCGCGAAAGCCTGCGCGACGGCCGCCGCGTCTGGGTGCTGGGCGAAGGGCTTGTAGACGACGTCACGACGCATCCCGCCACGCAGCCGATGGTCGAGGAATATGTCGCCTGGTACGACCGGCACTTCGATCCGAAATGGCAGGACACCGTGCTCGCACCGCCGGACGACGGCGGCGTGCGCCGGCCGGTCGGCTATCTCGTGCCGCGGAGCGCCGACGACCTGCGCCGCATGGGGCGGTGTTTCTCGGCGACGACCTTCCCCAGTGCCGGCAACATCACCCATACGCCGGCCTACGGCCATCTCATCGCGCTCGGCGTCCGGCACGCGGTCGGCCTCGGCAACGCGGCGCCGGAACAGGTCGCCAACGCCGAAGCCTATCGCGCGGAGATCGCGCGCAGCGGCCGCTTCCTGACCTTTGCCGCGGGCGCCGCGACGATCGGCTATCGGTTGCGCGAAAATCCCGCCGAGCGGTCGGCGCTCAGGATCGTCGGGCAGTCGGGCGCCGGCATCGTGATCCGCGGCAAGATCGGCATGTTGACCAGTCCCGCTTTCGCCGAGGACGTCTATGTCGGCGCGGTCAACGGCGTCGACCTCAAGGGCCAGCGCGCGACCTTCGTCGTGCCGGTGAATGCGCCCGGCGTGACGGTGATCTGCCGCAAGGCCTCGGCGCGCGCCGCTCACCCGTTCTCGGCGCCGCTCAGCAACCGCTTCGACGAGCTCGACGGGCAGATGTGGTTCGACGACGTGGCCGTGCCGTGGAACCGCGTCTTTCTCACCGAGCCGTCGCCCGAGCCGGTGGCGCGCTGGTTGTTCTGGCACCAGCTCTACTGCTGGCTGGCGAAGGCCGAGTTCACGCTGGGCCTGGCACTGGCCTGCACCCAGGCGATGGGGCTGGCCGCGCACGAGCCGACCATCGAGTACCTGCTCGACCTCATCACCGACGTCCAGACCGTGCGCAGCTGCCAGACCGCCACGGAACTCGACCCGGAGTTCACGGCCGAAGGCTATTGCTCGCCCAACCACGGCCATCTCGCCGCCGGCAGCCTGGCGATGCTGAAGGCGCGCCGGCGGATGGCCGAGATCCTGCGCATCCTGCCGGGTTCCTCGCTGGTCGTGGCGCCGACCGACCGGGATCTCGCCGACCCGGCCCTGGCCGGCGGCCTGGAGGAGTCGTTCGCCGGCGGCGGCTACACCGCCAAACAGCGGGCGGCCCTGCTGCACATGGCGTGGGATCATGTCGGATCGGCGCTCGATCATCGCGAGCATGTCTTCGAGCTGCACGCCAACGGCGGCGAATTCGCCTGGCGCGGCCGGTTGCGCCGACGCTTCGACCGCTACAACGAACTGGCCAACGGCGTCTTGCAGGGCCTCAACCTGGCGATGCCGGAGATCGACCTCGAGGCGATCCGCAACGCGCCGCTGGCGGCACGGCGGCCGGTGAGCCCGCTCGCGGTTCCACCCCAGCCGACTACAAAAAGTGCTCCAGCCTGATGGGCAGATCGCGGATGCGCCGGCCGGTGGCGTGGTACACGGCATTGGCGATCGCCGCGGCCACGCCCACGATGCTCAGCATGCCGATGCCCTTGATGCCGCTCGCGAGGTGCGGATCGTCCTCGGGCACGAGGTGCACGTCGAAGCGCGGCATGTCGGCATGGACCGGGATCAGGTAGTCGGCGAGGTTGTCGTTGACGATCCGGCCCAGCCTGCGGTCCATGACCGTCGCTTCGTGCAGCGCCAAGCCGATGCCCCAGACCAGGCCGCCGACATGCTGGCTTTTGGCCAGCAGCGGGTTCAGCACGCGTCCCGCCGCATAGGCGCCGGTCAGGCGCGTCACGCGGACCTCGCCCAGCTCGGGATCGACCCGCACCTCGGCGAACACCGCACCGAAGCCGCTGGCGCTGTGGGTCACCTTGTCGTCGGGCTGGGCACCGGCGGTCGCCTCGAGTCCGTCGCCTGACCGCGCGAGCAGGTCGGCGAGCTTCTCCGAGCGATTGCCGGCGACGCTGCGGATCAGCCCATCGTCGATCGTCAACTGGTCGGCCGGCGCGCCGTACAGGGCTGAGAGCGGATCGGCGACGGCGCGCTCGATCAGGCGGTCGCGCAGGGTGCGCGCCGCCTCCTCGACGGCCGGCGTGAAGCTCGCAGTCGCGAGGTGAGCACCGGAATAGGGTCCTTCGGGAAGCAGCGTGTCGCCGAGCTCGACGGCGACCTGGGCGAACGGGACGCCCAGCGTCTGGGCGGCGAGTTGGGCCAGCACGGTGTAGGTGCCGGTGCCGATATCCTGCGTGCCGCAGCGCACGACGACGCGCGCATCGCGGCCGATGGCGACGCAGGCCTGCGAGGCCATACGGAAGACCGGGAAGGAGGACGCGGCCATGCCCCAGCCGATGCGATGATGGCCCTCGCGCATCGTGCCGATGCCGCGCGGCCGCTTCTCCCAGCCAAAGGCACTTGCCGCGACGCGATAGCAGTCGCGCAAGCCATTGCTCGACCACGGCAAGCCCTCGTTCTGATCACGGTCGGCATAGTTGCGCAGCCTGAGCTCGACCGGATCGAGGTCGAGCGCCTCGGCGAGCTCGTCCATCGCCGTTTCCAGCGCAAAGCTGCCGGTGCCGAGGCCTGGTCCGCGCATCGGCTTGGGCTGCGGGGCGTTGACCCTCACCAGCCGATGCGTGGTCGCGACGTTGGGGCAGGCATAGAGCGAGCGCGCCGACCCGCCGTTGGCGTCGGCGTAGTCGCCGAACGGCGAGGTCTGGGCGATCGTGTCGTGCACGATCGCGGTCAGCCGGCCGTCGCGCGTAGCGCCCAGCCGAAGGTGCTGGAGAGAATCCTGCCGCCGTCCGACCAGGGTGAACATCTGCGGCCGCGTCAGCTCGAGCTTGACCGGCCGGCCGGTACGCCGAGCCGCCATCACGCACAGCATCAGGCAGGGGAACCAGCCGTAGGTCTTGCCGCCGAAGCCGCCGCCCACGTGGCGCGCGATCACGCGCACCCGGTCGATCGGCAGGCCGAAGCAGTGGGCGACGATGCGGCGGGTTCCGAAGACCGACTGCGTCGTCGAATGGACCGTAACCTCCTCGCCTTCCCACGATGCGATCGCGGCGTTCAGCTCCATCGGATTGTGGTTGTTGACCGGCGTCGTGTAGTGCCGGTCGATCACGATGTCGGCCGCGGCCAGCGCACGCTCGGGATCACCGCGCCGGCTGTCGGTCGGCGCGCGGCCGGCCGATTTGGGGGCGAAGGCGTCGGCCAAGCCCTGCGCGATGGAGGTGACGGCGGGAAGTTCCTCGTACGTCGCGTCGATGGAAGCCGCCACCCGGCGGGCGATCGCGGCCGTCTCGGCGACGACCAGCGCCACCGGCTGGCCCGCGTGATGGATGATCGGGTCCTGCAGGAGCATCAGGTACTCGGTGGGCGGCAGGCGATCGGCGTTCTCGTGCGTCAGGATAGTGACGACGCCCGACAGGGCGCGGGCTTTCGCCGTGTCGATGCGCAGCACGCGGCCATGCGGAATCGGTGCCGTGGCCAGCGCGGCGTGCAGCAGGCCGTCCATGGGCATCTCGCCGGGATAGCGCGCGGCGCCGGTTACCTTGAGGGAAGCTTCGAGGCGCGGCGCTTCTTGCCCCATCAACGTGTCCATCGATCGTCTCCTCTACAGACAACCTCACCTTGAGGAGGGCGCCCCTCGAATACCTCGGGGTAAACTCCACGCCCGTCTCGAAGGATGGGATACACCATTGTTGTTGCCCACCCTTCGAGACGGCCCTGCCGGCCTCCTCAGGGTGAGGTTGGTGTTACAAGCACGTCGGCGAGCAGGCGATGCACCGTGTGCTGCAGCAGCTCGACCTTGAAGCCATTGCCGCCAAGCGGCCGTGCGCCCTCGGCGGCGAGAGCGGAGGCAGCGCACAGGGTGGTGTCGTCGGGACGCGCGCCGGCAAGGGCTGCTTCGCAGGCCTTCAGGCGCCACGGCGTAGTCCCAACGCCGCCCGCGGCGAGGCGGATCGTCGCGATCCGCCCGTCTCGCACTACGGCGGCAACGCAAGCCGACACGACGGCAAACTCGAACGAGGCCCGGTCGCGCAGCTTGAGATAGGCCGAGCGCCGGGGCGCGCGCGGCACCTCGACGGCGACCAGAAGCTCGCCGGCCAGCAGCACGGTCTCGCGCTCGGGCGTGTCGTCGGGCAACAGGAAGAAGTCTTCCAGCGTGACGCGCCGCTCGCCTGACGCCCCGCGCAAACGCACGCTCGCCCCGAGCGCCACCAGGGCGACGGCGAGGTCGGAGGGATGGGTGGCAACGCAGGCGCTGCTCGTGCCCAGGATCGCATGCTGGCGATTCTCGCCCTCGATCGCGCTGCAGCCCGAACCGGGCGCACGCTTGTTGCAGGCAAAGTCGGCGCCACGGAAATAGACGCAGCGCGTGCGCTGCATCAGGTTGCCGCCGACAGTCGCCATGTTGCGCACCTGCGGCGAGGCGCTGGCCAAGAGGGCCTGGGCGAGCCCCGGCAGCTCGCGCCGGATCGACGGATGGCCGGCGGCGTCCGCCAGACGCGCGAGGGCGCCGATCACCAGCACGTCGTCGCGCACTTCGATGCGGTCCAGGGCCAGGCGACCGATATCGATGACGCGGCTTGGTGCTGCGAGCCCCGCCCTCCAGAGCTGTAAAAAATCGGTGCCGCCGGCCAGGAAGGCGGTACCGGGCGCCGCGGCGAGCCGCACCGCGTCCTGCTCGTCGGCAGCGCGGGCGTAGGCGAAGGGGTTGGTCATGCCGGGCTGCTCCAGGCGTCCACGATGGCCGACACGATGTTGGCGTAGGCGCCGCAGCGGCAGAGATTGCCGCTCATGTTCTCTCGGATTTCGGCTTCGCCAATGGCGCGGTTCTGGGCGCCGCCTTCGGCGATCAGGCCGAGGGCCGACATGATCTGGCCCGGCGTGCAGTAGCCGCACTGCAACGCGTCGCGGGCGATGAAGGCTGCTTGCAGCGGATGCAGCGCGCCCTCGCGAGCGACGCCTTCGATGGTCAGGATCTCCCGGCCTTCCTGTTGCGCGGCCAGCGCCAGGCAGGCATTCACCCGCCGCCCGTCCAGAAGCACGGTGCAGGCGCCGCACGAACCCATGTCGCAGCCCTTCTTGGTTCCGGTCAGGGCCAGGAAATCGTGCAGCACGTCGAGCAAGGTCGCCGAGGCGGGCACGGCAAGGCGATGCGACCGGCCGTTGACGGTAAGGCCGATCTCGATTGTTTCGTCTTGCATGCTCATAGCGCCTTCTGCGGCCCCTTGCGGTGGCGCTGCGCGGCCCGCCACACGCGGCGATGCGGCCCGACTGGCGGCCGCGCGCCCTTGGCGACCCATTCGTCGTAGAACTCGAGCTTGGCTTCGATCAGGGTCAGCGCCTCGGTCCAGCGCGCGATGTTCTCGAGTACGCGCGCCTGGTGGGCCCGCAGCAAGGTGCGGCGCTCGTCGAGCGCGCCGCTGCCCTTCTTCACCAGCGCCGTGTAGGCGCGCATCTGCGCCACCGACATGCCGGTGCCGCGCAGCCGGTCCATGAAATCGAGCCAGCCGACGTGATGCTCGGTGTAGACCCGCCGGCCGCCGCCGTCGCGCTCGACGCCGGGCACCAGGCCCTGCGCTTCATACCAGCGAATGGCATGGACGCTGCGCCCCGTGCGGGTCGCGACTTCTCCGATATGCAGACTGTGCGGCATGGCGCGCCTCCTGCCTGCAGTGAACAATCTAGAGTGTACTCTAGGTCAAGCGCGATTATCGGCACTCGTTTTCCGGAGGCGACGGCAGGCGCGTCAGTCGACGTAAGCGATGGCCTGCTGCGTGCTTAAAAACTTCTCGCGCAGATGGCCGCCGGCGGTGGTCGGCGGATATTTCGGCTGGTTCGCCCCGTCGGCGCAGCTGGGCAGGCAGGACACCACGGCGTCGTAGTTGGGGTTCTGGAAGAACACCACCGACTGCCGACGACTTTCGGCCGCACGATCGGGCGGCGGATTGACGACGCGGTGCAGGGTCGAGACCCAGCGGTCGTTGGTCCAGCGCGCCAGCATGTCGCCGATGTTAACGACGAAGCAGCCGGGCAGATGGGGCACATCGAGCCATCCACCGTCCTTGCCCAGCACCTGCAGGCCGCCCGGTCGGTCCTCGGTCTTCAGGATGGTGAGGCTGCCATAGTCGCTGTGCGCCCCGGCGCGCAGCTGACCCGGCTCCGGCGTCTCGGCCGGCGCCGGATAGTTGCGCACCCTGAGCCGGCTGATGCTGCGATCGACGCTTGAGTCGAAGTACCGCTCGGGCAGGTCGAGGGCGAGCGCGAACAGGCGCATGAGGTCGATCGCGAGCGCGTCCATGACGCGGTAGTAGCGTTCATAGACGTGCCGCAACCCTGGCGGCCGCTCGGGCCAGAGGTTTTCAGCGAAATGCCGTCCCGCCGCCGGCGACGTGTAGTAGGGAGCGTCCGTGACATCGACCGGGCCGATCATCAGGCTCTCGTTCAAATCACCTTGCGCCGTGCCGCCGCGACTGCGCACCAGGACCTCGGCCTTCATCGGCATGTAGCCGCGCGTCACGTCAGGCGCTGGCCGGACGATCCGCATCTTCTCCTCGAGCGGGAGATCGAAGAAAGTCCGGCTGACGCCCTCCACCGCCGCGATCAGGTCGGGATCGACGCCGTGTCCGGAGATCACCATGAAGCCGATGTCACGGCAGGTCCGATCGACCTCCGCCGCCAGGGCGCGCCGGGCGGCAGGATCGCCCCCGCGCCACGGCGAAATATCGATGACAGGAACCGCAGCCTTGGTCATCGCGAGCTCCTCTGCAATCCATGCCGGATTCGCAGCAAGCGACATGCCAAGAGGCAAGGCGGTTGACGAAGCTCAGTGCGCGAGCAGGAGCGGCACCGGACAGGCGGAAATCACCTTCGCGGTGGCGCCGCCCAGCCCCAGGAAGTTCGTCAACCCGCCATGCCCGTAGGCACCCATCACCAGAAGGTCGGCTTTCTTTTCCCGCGCATAGTCCAGCAGGGCACGGCCCCGGGCACGTCCCGAGGCAGCACCGGGATCCATCGTGTCCACCGTGGCGGCGATGCCGCGGCGGCCGAGGTTGCGCAACAGCAGAGGCGTGCCGACATCGTCAGTCTGCATGCCGGCGACGACGATCGTCACGGTGCGGGCCTTTTCGAGAAAGGGCAGAGCGTAGCCCACGGCGCGCGCCGCCTGCGCGCTGCCGTTCCAAGCAACGACGACGGACGCGATCGGCGCGGCCCCCGAATTCGGCGCCGCATCCGGCGGCCCGATCACGACCGGGCGGGCGCAGTCGTAGATGGCCGTCTTGACGGTCGCCGGGGCGATGTTTTCGGTGTCCGCGCCGGGCCGGCCGATCAGCACCATGTTGGCGTAGCGCCCCATCTTGACGAGCTGGTCTCGCGTGACGCCTTCGCCGCCCGTGAAAGTAGCGCCTTCGATCGGCGCAATCAGCTCACGAAAGGCCCGCTCGGATTCGGCAGCACGCGCCTTCAGCCTTCCGTCGGACAAGGGTTTGAGGAAGGGCATAGCTTGGGCTGCGATATCGACATCGTGGACGCGCGATTCGGAAAAATGGACGGCGTCCACGGTCCCACCGAACATCGAGGCGATGCGGGCCGCGAGGCAAAACGACATCGCCGCATCCGGGCCGCCTTCTGAAATTGCAAGAATGGACTTGTACATGGCCGCGCTCCCCCGCCCCGCTCCCCTGGCCCGTGCAGCCGAACTACCACATCCCGAAGAAAATGCCGCGCCTCTTGTGCGTCGCCTTGCGTCAGCCCTTGTTGGCAAGGCCAAGGCGGTCGCGGTCGGTGGCCATCGCGGCGCCGACCAGCTCCGGCTTGAGGATGTAGAGCGAGCGGGCGTCGACCTTCTCCGCCTTGCGCGCAGGCGGCGCGATCGGGTAGCGCGTCTCCTCTCGGTGGTCGTCGAGCAGCTTCTGCACGTTGTACTGGCCGCCGAACTTCCAGAGCGTCTTCACGAAGTTGGTCTGGCCGCGCATCAGGTGGCCCGCGGCGATCGAGGCGCAGCTCCTGAGCGCCTGCCAACCCATGTGCTTCTTGAAGAGGATCTGCTGGGTCTTGACCAACTCCTCGTAGAATTTCTCCAGGGGGAGCGCAGTCGGCAACACGGCGTGCTGCACGTCGAAGAGCTTGTAGTTGCGGGTGGCGAGGCTGCGCGCGTCGGTGGTCCAGGTCTCGGTCCCCGGGTAGGGCGTGTTGACGGTCAGGTGCACGATCTCGGGCACCGACAGCATCCACTCGCGAACCACGGCGAAACGGCCCTCGTCCCAGCTCGGGTCGGCAATGATGTTCACCGCCACGGTGATACCGAGCGAGCGGGCGTATTCCAGCGCTTCGAAGCTCTTGCCCAGGCTGACCCGCTTGCGGTGCCGTAAAAGCCCCTCCTCGTCGATCGCCTCGACGCCCAGGAACATGTAGCTCAAGCCGAGCTTCTTCCAGCGCGCGAAGACCTCCTTGTTCTTGAGCAGAACGTCGCAGCGGGTCTCCAGGTAGTACTGCTTGCGGATGTTGCGCTTCTCGATCTCGTCGGCGATCGCGTGGCCGTGCTCGGCGTGGATGAAGGCCACGTCGTCGACAATGAACACCCCGGGTTCGCGCACCCGCGCCAAATCCTCGCCGACCGCGCCGGGGCTGACCTTGCGGTAGCTGCGTCCGTAGAAAGTCCAGGCGCTGCAGAAGGTGCAGTTCCAGGGGCAGCCGCGGGAGAACTCCACCGAGGCGCAGGGATCGAGCACGCCTATGAAGTACTTGTGGCGCTTCCTGACCAGGTCGCGCGCAGGAAGCGTGTCGTCGAGCGATTCAATCATGCGCGGCGAGGGGCCCTCGCCCGCGGTCGTGACGATGCCCGGGAGCGTGCTGAGCTCTTGTTTATCCGCCCAGGCGGCCAGGATCCTGGACGCGATCTCCTCGCCCTCGCCCTTGACCACGCAGTCGATCGCGCCGTCGGCGTGGGCCAGGATCTCGGGCGCGGTGAAGCTGGCCGAATGGCCGCCCACGAACACCAGCGTGTCGGGGAGGAGCCGGCGGGTCAGGCGCGCCAGGTCCACGACCTCGGGAATATTGGCCAGGTAGTTGAGCGAGAAGGCCACCGCGTCGGGCCGCCAAGTGCGCAGCAGGCTGTGGTAGTGCCGGTGCTTGAAGACCTGCAGATCGAGCAGCCGCACGTCGTGGCCGGCGTTGCGCAAGGACGCGGCCACCCGCTCCAGCCCCAGCGGCTCGAGCCGGAGGTAGACCTCGGTGTACATGAGGCCGCTGGGATGAACGAGCAGGACCTTCATGGCGTAGCCCCCGGACGCGGATTTCTGGAGCTCTGGACCTCCTGGCCCGGGAGGCTTTCGACGCGTTTCACCTCGTCGAAAAGCAGGCGATGTCCGAGTTCGGTGAAGTGCACGTCGCCGGCGATGAAATATTTGCGCAGCGCCGCGTCGGCGGGTTCGCGGAAGAAGGGCGCAAAGCCGTCGATGAAGCGGACATTGCGGGAGGCGGCCCAGGCCCGCCAATGCGTTACCTGGATGCTGTCGCGGTCGCCCGCGTCGACACTTTCCGGCCACGGATAGACGACCAGGGTCACGCGGCAATTCCATTCCCGGCAGATGGCGACGATCTTGTCGAGATTGTTGCCGGCAATTTCCAGTCCACGCCAGCCCCATTTCTCCATGAGAGCCGGATCGAAGGTCCAGCGGCCACGCTCGCGTCCCAGGGCAGCCACGGTGCTGAACGGCGAGGACAGGTAGAGGTCGTAGGCCAACCTGAAGGTCGCGAAATTGCCGAGGAGAAACTGACCGATGTGGAACCAGTGGAACGGCGTGGAGCTCACGACTCCGTCCGCTCCGACCTTGTAGACATTCGCGTCATCATCGATGTCCGACAGATCGAGAAAGACGTAGATCTCGGTGGGCTTTATGCCCAGTCGCTGGGCGGCGACGCGAATCTTGCGATGGTAGATGGCCGGACTATAGGACGCGACGCCGAGATTCCAGACCGCTTTGCCCTGCTTCGCGGCATCGCACGCCATCAGTCCGGCAAAGCTCTTCTCGTAACTCGACCCGATGGCCTCGGTGAACGAATCGCCGACGACAAAGATCGCCGGCCGGTCTTTCTCGGCTTCGCCCGGCGCGCAGTCACCGATCCTGAATCCGTAGCGGTCGGTCTGCCAGGAATAGACGATGTTGCCCCAGGCCCGCTGGGACTTCGCGTTCGGCGCCAGATCGTGATCGTAGTCCGTCGATATGTACGCTTCGGTATAGGCGGTCGCCGCGTCGGCCCAGCTCCGCTTCATGCCAGAAAACACCGTGGCCAGCAGAACGAAATCCACCGCCAGTGTCATCACCACGATGACCAATACCTGGCCCAACATCCGCAACACTTTTTTCATCTAAAAGCTTGCCTTCGATGTCATTTGCCGAGCATGCAGATCTTGCCTGCTCGGGCACCTGCCCATGCTAGCAGTACACGCCGCGCGAGGAGAAGGCGGTCGGGGTTTGGCACGAAAGCGGACACACAGCTCGTCGCGCGGGCCGAACGCCTGCGGATGTGCCCAGCAGCCCTAATGCTGGTATTTCTGTGCCACGCCGCGCCACATGATGCCGAGCTGCGTGATGGCAAGGATGGCTTTGGACATGATCCACATGTCGAGGGGCATGTAGGGACGCCAGATGTCGAGAAACAAGGCGATACGGATGTCATCGCTTTCGTTCCAGATTTCATGGGAATAGGTATCGTCCCACAGCAGCCACTCGCCGTTGCCCAATCGATAGGGCCGGCCCTCCAGGACCATCAGCACCGCCGGCTCCCCGTCGGCGGCCTGGGGCACGGACAATCCAAGGTAGTAGCGCAGCACGCCCCGAAACGGGCCGTGGTGCTTGGGGATATGCTTTCGCGGCCCGAGAAAGGTGATCGAAGCCGACAGGACCTCGGGCCGGCCGCGCACAAGGGCTGCGAGCCGCGGACATCTGGCCATGTTGTGCGCCAGCTCGATTCCGTAGGCCTTCAGGATGAACAGGCGCCAGTCGCGGCCATCGTTGTCTGAGATGGGTGCCTGTTCTTCCATGATCTCGTGAAAGCGCGGGATCTGGCTGACACCTTCGGCGAGCGTCAGGGCTTCGGCACGCAATGTCTCCCACATTCCGGCGAACGCGGTGCCCGCCGGAAAGTATGAGGCTGCGTCCAGGACGGCCGGCGTCGCGATTCGTCGACTGTAGGCCGCTCGGACAATGTCGGTGATTCGCTGATAGAGGCTCATCGCCATGACATTCCCTTAGACGCTCGCGACGCAAGGATAACCAGTCTCGATTGTGGGGCGTGCCTGTGGCAAATCCAAGACCGGGCGTACCGATAACGCTCTCCAGGCCCTCACCACATCCCGAAGAAGATCCCGTGCTTCCTGTGGGTCGCGGTGCGGGCCTCGACATAGGCGTCGTCGACGGTGACCCGCGTCTTGCGCGCCTTGAGCCAGGCCGCGAGCCGCTCCTCCATCGCGCGGCGGGTGTGGGCGTAGGCGCCGTCGGCGCCGAGATCGCGCAACTCCTTCGGATCGTTGGCGAGATCGAACAGCATCGGACGGAAATCCTGCCACCAGATGTATTTCCAGCGATCGGTGCGCACCATGATCGCGCGGCAGTCGCGCGGCGCCCGCTTCAGCAACAGCCGTGCCTCGCGGAAGGAATAGTCGAGCTCGGAGAACACCGCGTCGCGCCAGGTCTCGGTTTTTCCGCCGCGCAGGAGCGGCAGCAGTGAGCGGCCTTCGACGAGATGGCGGTAGGGTGGCTGGCCTAGCGCCGCGAGCGTCGTCGGCACGACGTCGATCGCCTCGACGAAGCGATCATCGACAGTGCCGCGCGTAGAATCCGCCGACGGGTCGGGATCGTAGACGATGAAGGGCACGCGCAGCGCCTCCTCGTAAAACATCTCCTTCTCGCCCAGCCAGTGGTCGCCCAGAAAATCGCCGTGGTCGGCGGTGAAGAAGATCAGCGTGTCGTCGAAGCGGCCAAGTTTCTTCAGGTGATCGAACAGGCGGCCGAGCCAGTCGTCGATCTGCTTGATCAAGCCCATGTAGGCCGGCCGCACCGTTTGAGGCGCGTCGGGGCGCTGAAAGGAAATCGACTCCTCATGCTGGCGGTAGGCGGCGAGCACGGGGTGCTGGTCGACAAGCTCTCGCTCGTCGCGATTGAGCGGCAGGCAATCCTGGGCGGCGTACAGCGCGTGGTAGGGCGCCGGCGCCATGTAGGGCCAGTGCGGCTTGACGTAGGAGAGATGCAGGAACCACGGCTTCTCGCCCATGTCTTCGACGAAGCGCATGGCCTCGCGCGTCATGTAGGCGGTTTCGGAATGCTCCTCGGCGACCCGCGCCGGCAAGCGCACGTTGCGCATGTGCCAGCCGGAAAGTTTTTCTCCATCGGGACCGTTCGCGGCGATCACATAGTCGCTCCACGGATCGTCGGAATTGTAGCCCTGCGCGCGCAGATAGGCGGCGTAGCCGCTCTCGTTGCCGGGCGGCGAGTGGCCGTCGTAGCGGTCGAGCTCCTCGAAGCGGCCGGCGCGCATCAGCGCGGCCAGTGCCGAGCCGCCTTCGATTCCATAGCGCTCCAGGCCGTCAGTGTCGGGCAGCACGTGCGTCTTGCCGGCGAGCGCCACGCGCATGCCCGTCGGCTGCAGGTAATCGCCGATGGTCCGCTCGCGCAGGCTGAGCGGCACCCGATTCCAGGTGGCGCCGTGACTGAACATGTAGCGGCCGGTGTAGTAGGACATGCGCGAGGGGCCGCAGACGCCGGATTGCACATAGGCGCGCGGGAACAGGACGCCACGCCGGGCCAGGCTGTCGATGGCCGGCGTCTGCAGGTGCGGATGGCCGGCGCACGACAGGTGATCGGCGCGCAGCTGATCGCACATGATGAACAGGACGTTTTTTACCTTGCCCACTCTTATTTCCTCCCTCGGCCTCGTTGAACGCACCGTCGCCTATGCCAACAAAATTGTCATCCCGAACGAAGTGAGGGACCCTTGGCATCGTCCGATCAAAGGTCCCTCGCTGCGCTCGGGATGACATCTTCTTTTTAACTAATAGACTCCCTCCATGACCGACGGCCCGTCCATCCGCGATGTTCTCGATTTCTGGTTCCTGCCGCTTTCCGATCCGGAACACGGCAAGCCGCGCGAAATCTGGTGGAAGGGTCCGGCGGAATTCGACGCCGAGATCCGCGACCGCTTCGGCGCGGCTTTCGACCGGGCGGTCGACGGCGTCTTCGATTCCTGGCGGCAGTCGCCCGACGGGGCGCTGGCCCACATCATTTTGTGCGACCAGTTTCCCCGCAACATGCACCGCAAGACGGCGCGCGCCTTCGCCGGCGACGGCAAGGCGCTGGAAACGGCGCGGCTGGCGCTGGCACGATTCTATCCGGCGGCCTTCAACCTCACGATGCGGATCTTCTTCTACCTGCCGTTCCAGCACAGCGAGGCGCTCAGCGACCAGGAACTGGGCTGCGCCTTGTTCGCCGCGTTCGACGACGAAGAGAACATGAAGCACGCCGTCGAGCACCGTGATGTCATCCAGCGTTTCGGCCGGTTTCCCCATCGCAACGACGCGCTGGGCCGCGCCTGCACGCCGGACGAGCTCGACTATCTCAAGAACGCGAACCGCTACGGGCAGTGATCATCGCTGGGGGCGTAGACTCCTACCGCCTGTCAGGACGACATGAAATCGCGATAGAGCGCAGCCATGTCGGCGCCGAAGCAGCAGAAGATCACGCGCTCGAGACTGCCCGCGTGGGCTTTCACTTCGTGCACGGCGATCTCAGTCGCCTGATCCTTCGGATAGCCGTACACGCCGGTCGAGATCGCCGGGAAGGCGATGCTTGAAAGACCGTTCTGTTCGGCCAGCGCCAGGCTATTGCGGTAGCAGCGCGCCAGCAGCTCGGGTTCGCCGGACGTCCCGCCGTGCCACACCGGGCCGACCGCATGGATGACGTGGCGCGCTCTCAGCCGATAGCCCTTGGTTATCTTGGCTTCGCCGGTCGGACAGCCGTGCAAGGCGCGGCATGCGGCCAAAAGCTCGGGGCCGGCGGCGCGATGGATCGCACCATCGACACCGCCGCCGCCCAAAAGGCTTTCGTTGGCCGCATTGACGATCGCATCGACGTCGAGGCGCGTGATGTCGCCCTCGACGATATCGATGCGCATCGCCGTCACCAGTAGCGCACGGGACCGGTGTCGATGTGGACGAAGCCCGAGCGCGGATAGAAGCCGACACCGCCCATGTCGAGCGAGCGGGCAGCCTGCTGCATCCTGAACACCGGCACGCCGGGGAAGCGGATATCCATGGCGTTGCCGTTGATGTGCTGGCTGTCGGAGGCGACGCCCCGGCTGACGCTGGCCAGCCAGGCGTTGGTCGTGGGCGAACGATAGGCCGAGAGCACTTCGATGGTGCCACCGTAGCCCACGATCCGCGTGGTGTGCCACAGCACGTCGAACAGAAGCGGGTCCATCTCGGTCTGGGCATTGTCCCGCGTATCGCGCAGGAAGTGGTTCAGCTTGTCGAGCGCGTCGCGGTGGTAGGCGCCTTCCGACCAATAGGTCACCGCCAGCGTTTCGCCGGAGTTGACGTTCACCAGGCTGAGGCTGCGCGGGCTCGTCGTATCGAGCACCGGCGGCGGCAGCGGCGCGGCGGGGGCGAACCCGCCGTAGCGTGAGCCGCGCAGGGTTTGCGGCGTCGTGTGCTTGGTGGTGGCCGGGCGTTGCGCCGAGCGGGCAACCGAGGCCTTCTGGACGACCGCCTTGGCGGCCGGTTGTTTCTTGGTGGTCTGTTCTGCGCTCGCGCCGCGTAGAACTTCAGGTAGTTGCGATCCCGCAGGATGGGTGGTCTGGGCGGCGCCCACACCGGCAAATGCCAGCATGGCCACCAGGCTCAACACGAAACTGCGCATCCGGTCCCCTGGTTGTTGCTTTTATGCCACAGTTCTTCATATCAGAGACCGATTCCTGACACAAAGCGAAATTCGGGGTCGCGGGCCAAAGCGAGACCGACCACCTCGCCCACCAGGCAGAGGGTCGGTCCGCCGAGGCCGGCGCGCGCGGCCTGGCGCTCGATGGTGGCCAAGGTGCCGACGACCCGGCGCTCGCGGCTCGTGGTGCCGTTCTCGATCAGGGCGACGGGAGTCTGAGCCGGCAGGCCATGCGCGATCAGCTGGCTGGCAATCAGCGGCAAAGTTTCAGCGCCCATGTAGATGACGACGGTCTGGCGCGGCCGCGCCAGCATCGACCAATCGAGTTCGACATTGCCGTCCTTCAGGTGGCCGGTGACGAAGATGCAGGCATGGGCGTGATCGCGATGGGTGAGCGGGATGCCGGCGCTGGCGGCGCAGCCCAGGGCGGCCGTCACGCCCGGCACGACTTCCACCGCGATGCCGGCCTGCATCAACGCCTCGACCTCCTCGCCGCCGCGGCCGAACACGAAGGGATCGCCGCCCTTCAGCCGCACCACGCTCTTGCCGGCGCGCGCCAGGCTCACCAGGCGAGCATTGATCACCGCCTGGGGCATGGCGTGATGGCCGCTTCGCTTGCCGACATGGATGCGCTCGGCGTCGCGCCGGGCCATGGCCAAGACCTCGGGTGCGACCAGCCGGTCGTAGACGACCACATCGGCGCGCTGCAGCAGGCGATGGGCCTTGATGGTCAGAAGGTCGGGATCGCCGGGACCGGCGCCGACCAGATGCACCATGCCGACCGCGGGCGCCTCATGGCGGGCGCTGTCGAGCAGGCGGATCAGCTCGCGGCGCGCGCCGATCTCGTCGCCGGCCAGCGCCATCTCGCCGATGCGGCCGGCGAAGACGCGATCCCAGAAGCGGCGGCGCGCGCGCGGCTGATCGAGGGTGCGGCGGACCTGCTCGCGGAAGATCTCGGCGAAGCGCGCCATCCGGCCGATCGCCGCCGGCATGGCGCGCTCGATCTCGGCGCGCAGCCGGCGCGCCAGCGCGGGCGCGGCACCGCCGGTCGAGATGGCGATGGTGATGGGCGCGCGATCGACGATCGCCGGCATGATGAAGCTCGAAAGCTTCGGCCGATCGACGACATTCACCGGCACGCAACGCTGCTGTGCGGCATGCGACACGCGCGCCTGCAGCGCCTCGTCGTCCGCCGCGACGATCACCAGAGACATGCCGGCGAGATCGTCGTCGTCGAAGCCGCGGCCGGCCCAGGAAACGAGTCCGTCAGCGATCCATTGCGCGATCTCGCCGACCACCGTGTCGGCGATCAAGGTCACCTTCGCGCCAGCCGACAGCAGCAGCTCGGCCTTGCGCGCGGCCTGCTCGGTACCGCCGACGACCAGCACGCGGCGATCCTGCAAGGTAAGGAAGAGCGGGAAGCTTTGCATCACGCGGCCTTCTGCGCGGCCTTGCCTGCCGCTTTCCTAGGCCGCGCGGCGCGCACCAGCGCGCGGATCTCGGGACGGCATGAGCCGCAGTTGGTGCCGGCGCGCGTCATCGCACCCACTGCATCAAGGCTCGCCGCGCCATCGGCGATCGCCGTCTCCACCGCGACGTAGGACACGCCGAAGCAGGCGCAGATCTCGCCACCCCGCCATCCTCCATTGGCGTCGGCATCGCCACTGTGCAGCAGCAGGTTTCTTTGCTCGACGCCGAGACGGCCGATGGCCATGAACGGCGCCAGACGGTTGCGCACTGCCTCATTGCGCGTCTCGCCGAGCGCCAGCACCGCCTCGAGCCGGCCATCGCTCAGCACCGCAGCGATGCCGTCTTCACCTTCCAGCCAGGGGCCGGGATTGGTGGCGCGCACAGCCGCCGACAACACCTGTCGCGCTGTTTCGAGCGGCTGCTCGCCCGCCAGCAGCCAGGCGTGATAGCCGGCGCCCCTGATCCGCGCCCAATAAGAGACTTCAGGCAACATGACCGGTCGCCGAGCGAGAATCGTGCCATGCCACAGGATCGGCAGGCGACGGACCTCGATCGGCGTGTGCTTGAGCTCGGGCTGGCCGGAAATCGGATCGACCGCGGGATTGACCGCCGCGTTGATGCGGCCGGCGCGCGAGAGCTGGGCCGTCCAATGCATGGCTGCGAAGGCGTCGCCGGGACGTAACGCGTCCGTCACATGAACGCGCAAGGCCGCCCGACCCCACGCGCTGGTCACCAGGGCGATGTCGCCGTCCGCGAGGTTGCGCGCGGCTGCATCGATCCGATGCAGTTCGATCGTCGGTTCCGGGCGATGACCGGCGAGACGGGCCGATTTTCCGGTACGGGTCATGGTGTGCCACTGATCGCGCACCCGGCCGGTGTTCAGCAGCAGCGGCCGTTCAGCCGTAGTGGCATGCACGGGCCGGCGCGGCGCCACCGCGATGAAGCGTGCGCGACGATCGGCATGAAAGAACCCGCCTTCGGCGAAAAAGCGTCCGCCGCTCGCGCTGTTCGCGATTCGCGCCGGCCAGACGAACGGCGCCATCGTCTCGTAATCGCGATCGTCGACGCGGCCATGCGCGCCGATGTCGAAATCGCGCGTGCCGTCGTTCTCGAAAGCCGACAGCGCTGCATGCTCGCGGAAGATATCGGCGACGCTTTGCCAGGCGAAGGCCTCGTCGAAGCCAAGCCGCCGCGCGACCTCGGCGATGATCCACCAGTCCGGCCGCGCCTCGCCGGGCGGCGGCAGGAACGATCGCTGGCGCGAGATGCCGCGCTCGGAATTGGTGACCGTGCCGTCCTTCTCCGCCCAGGCGAGCGCCGGCAGGCGGATGCGGCAGGCGTCGACGGTGTCACTGGCCCGCACCGCTTCGGAGACGATCGACAGTTCGCAGCCCCTGAGCGCCTCGCGCACCGCATCGGCGTTGGGCAGGCTGGCGACCGGGTTGGTCGCCATGATCCACACCGCCTTGATCTCGCCGCGCCCGAGCGCCTCGAAAAGATCAACCGCCTTCAGGCCGGGACGCGTCGCCATGCGCGAGGCGCGCCAGAAGCGGCCGACCCGATCGATGTCGGCCGGTGTGAAGTCCATATGTGCGGCGAGCGTGTTGGAAAGCGCGCCTACTTCGCGGCCGCCCATGGCGTTGGGCTGTCCCGTGATCGAGAACGGGCCCGTGCCCGGCCGGCCGATGCGGCCGGTCAGGAGATGGCAGTTGATCAAGGCGTTCACTTTGTCGACGCCGGCGCTCGACTGGTTGACGCCCTGCGAATAGAGCGTGACGGTCTTCTCGGCCTTGGCGAACCACTCGAAGAAGGTCGCGAGGTCGCCAGCCGGGAGGCCGCATTCGGCGAGATCACTGGCGCGCGCCGCGACCAGGGCGTCGTCGAGGCCGGTCGTGTGGCGCGCAACGAAGCGCTCGTTCCGCGCGCCGCGCCGGTCGAGCTCGGCCAGCAGGCCGTTGAACAGAGCGACGTCGCTGGCGGGCCGGAGCGCCAGGTGCAGATCGGCGATGTCACAGGTCTCGGTGCGGCGTGGATCGATCACGACGATCTTCATGTGCGGCCGCTCGCGTTTGGCGGCCTCCAGGCGCTGGAACAGCACCGGATGGCACCAGGCGAGATTGCTGCCGACCAGCACGACGAGTTCGGCCAGCTCGAAATCCTCGTAGAGACCCGGCACGGTGTCGCTGCCGAAGGCGCGCTTGTGGCCAGCAACCGACGAGGCCATGCAAAGCCGCGAGTTGGTGTCGATGTTGGCCGTGCCCAAGAAGCCCTTGCTGAGCTTGTTGGCGGCATAATAGTCCTCGGTCAGCAACTGGCCGGAAACGTAGAAGGCCACGGCGTCGGGGCCGTGTCGATCGATCGTATCGCGCAGGCCCTGTGCCACCGCGTCGAGCGCGCGGGCCCACGATACGCGACGCCCGTCGATCTCGGGATGAAGCAGCCGGTCTTCCAGCGACAACGTCTCGCCCAGCGCCGCACCCTTGGAGCAAAGCCGGCCTCGGCTGGCCGGATGCTCCGGATCGCCTGCAATGCCGGCGCCGCCGTTTCCATCAGGCGTGGCGACGATGCCGCAACCGACACCGCAGTAAGGACAGGTGGTGCGAATGGCAGTCATCGCTCATGCTCTTCTGGACCGCGAGCGTCCCGCTCGCTCATGCCCATGAGCGAGCCAGAGGCTCGCGGTCCGGAAGACTCAGTACACATCGCGCTGATAGCGGCCGGCCCTGGCGAGACCGTCGAGCCAGGCCTTGGCAGCCGCGCCCTTGCCGCCGTGCTCCGCCGCGATTTCCAACAGCGTGTCCTCGACGTCCTTGGCCATGCGCTTGGCATCGCCGCAGACATAGAAATGCGCGCCCTTGTCGAGCCACGCCCAGAGCTCGGCCGCGTTCTCGCGCATGCGATGCTGAACGTAGACCTTCTCCGCCTGGTCGCGCGAGAAAGCGAGGTCGAGCTTTTCAAGCAAGCCGCGGCGCTGCCAATCGACGATCTGGTCTTCGTACAGAAAGTCGGTGGCGCGTTTCTGCTCGCCGAAAAACAGCCAGTTGGGCCCTTTGGCGCCGCGCGCCTCGCGCTCCTCGAGGAAAGCCCGGAACGGGGCGATGCCGGTACCGGGCCCGATCATGATGGCGGGAAGATTGTCGTCGGCCGGCGGCGCGAAGCCGTGACTCTTCTGCACGAACACCGGCACGACATCGCCCGGCTTGGCGAAGTCGGCGAGATAGCAGGAACCGATGCCGGTGCGCTGCCGGTCGTTGCTGTCCCAGCGCACGGCCGACACGGTGAGATGGACCTCGCGCGGATGCGCCTTCGACGAGGAGGCGATCGAGTAGAGCCGGGGCTGCAGGCGGTCGAGCGACTTCAGCAAGCCGGGCAGCGAGGGCATCACCGAAGGAAAGGCGAGCAGCAGATCCAAGAGGTCGGCTTCGGCAAGTTCCGGCGGCCCCTCGCCCTCGGCCAGCGCCTGCAGCTTGAGCGCTTCCTCGCCGTCGAAGGCGCGCGTCGCCAGGAACATCAGGCAATCGTCGCTCGGCCGGGCGATGTCGACCTTGCTCAGAAGCACCTGGCGCAACGGCAAGGCCTCGCCGTCGAAGGCCACGATCTCCTCGCCGGTAGCGCCGACGCGATCGAGGACGGACTGGACGAGCTGCGGGTTCTTGCGGGCGAAGACACCGAGACTGTCGCCCGCCTCGTAGGTGAGGTCGGTCGTCGACAGGTCGAAGATGACATGGCGCACGTCCTTCTCGGATCCGGGACGGTTCAGCGGATAGGCGTCGACCAGGGTGGCAAGCGCCGGCCGGTCGCGCGTGCCAAGCTGGCCCACGGCCTTCACCGCCGGCGCCGCGACCGGCTCGCCGCGCTCCGACTCCAGCGCCGCTAAAAGCTCCTTCAGCTTGCGCTGGGTCTCCTTGCCGCCCGGCACACAACGGCCCATGTCGGGCTCGGCGCCCGCCCACACCGCCTCGGCGTAGCTCTGGCAGAGATAGCCGCACTGGCCGCAATCGAGCTGGGCCGTCGCCGCCATCAAGCGGCGCGCCGGCTTGCGGTCCTCGGCGAGTTTCAGGCGCTCGGCCATGGCAAGCGAGGGATCGTGCCAGGGCTGGTCCTCGTCGGGTTCATCGGCCTCGGGAGACGTGGCATCGGCACCGGCGGACTCGCCATTGACCCCGAGATAGGCGGCAAAAAAGCCGTTCAACCAGGCGCGCTGCTCGGCCGAGAACGGCGCGTTCTCCGGGATCAGCGACGGGATGGGCGCCATCGCGTTCATGCCGCGAGCGCCCGCACCGGTGCGCGGTCCGCGAGTTCGCGTAGTGCTGCGATCTCATGGCGACGGCAGAACTCGAAGAACGATTCGCCGGGCGCCTGGCGATGGGCGAGCCAGGCCGCGAGCAGGCGTTCGAGCAGCGGCGGCAGATCGTCGAACGCCACCGACTGGGCGTATTCGCGCGCCATCGCCTGCTCGGCGGTCGAGGCTGCCCCGCCACCGATATAGACGTGGTAGCCCTCGACGCTGTCCTCGCCCCCCTCCCTATCCAGCTCGACCTTGCAGGCGAGCAGGCCGATGTCGCCCACATAGTGCTGGGCGCAGGAGTGATGGCAGCCGGTGAGGTGGATGTTGATGGGCAGGTCGAACGCCAGGCGCGCCTCGAGATAGTCGGCGAGCCTGAGCGCATGGCCCTTGGTGTTGGAGGCCGAGAACTTGCAGCCGGCATTGCCTGTGCAGGCCACCAGGCCGCGCCGGATGGCGCTCGCTTCGACGCCCAGGCCCAGGGCGTTGATGGCGGCGATCGCGACTCCGACGTCGCGGTCAGCGACATCGGAGATCAGCAGGTTTTGCCAGACCGTGAAGCGGAGCGTGCCGCTGCCGACGCGTTCGGAAACCTCGGCCAGGCCGCGCATCTGCTCCGACGTCAGCCGACCGACCGGTAGCACCAGGCCGAGATAATTGAGGCCTGCCTGCTTCTGGTCATGCACGCCGATATGACCGTGCTTGTCGGCCATCGATCGCGGCGCGACTTCGGCGCCGGCGGCGTGGCGCAGCGGCGCGCCATATTCCTTCTCGACCTCCGCGACGAAGGCCTCCCGGCCCATTCGGTCGAGCACGTATTTCAGGCGCGCCTTCAGCCGGTTGGTGCGATCGCCGTGGGCGATGAAGGCGCGTACCACGGCGCCCGCAACCTTCACGCATTCCTCGGGCCGGAGCAGGATCCCGGTCTCGAAGGCGAAATCGAGATGGCCGGTGATGCCGCCGAGCTGCAGGCGGAAATAAATTCCAGGCTCCAACCCCGTGCCACCGGTGACTTGGCAGGCGACGAAGCCGATATCGTTGGTGTCCTCGAGCACCGGCACGCGGCCGCCGCCATCGAAGGCGATATTGAACTTGCGCGGCAGGCCGTACATCTCGCGGTGATTGAGGATGTAGTGGTGCATCGCCCGGCAGAGCGGCCGCGTGTCGTAGAGTTCCTGCGGGTCGATGCCGGCGGTCGGGCTGCCGGTGATGTTGCGGATATTGTCGGCACCCGAGCCGCGCGACGTGAGCCCTAGCGCCTGCACCGCCAGCAGCATATCGACAGCGTGGGCCGCGCCGATCTCCCGGATCTGCAAGTTGGCGCGGGTAGTCACATCGGCATAGCCACCGCCGAAGGAGTCGGCCGCATCCGCCAGGTCGCGCATCTGTCCGGCACTCAAAATGCCGTTGGGCATGCGCAGGCGACACATGAAGGAGTCCTGCGCCGGGGCGACGTAGAAGAGGCCCTGATACTTGGTCAGGAAAACGTCGATTCCCTTGGGGAATTGCCCGGCCTCTGCACGACCCACCATTTCATCCCAGCGATCGAGCGGATGGCGCGCGCGCTTGGCAGTTTCCTCGGCGACCAGCTTGCCGCCCGCCGCAACCGCGCGATCCTGGGCGGCATACTGCAGCGCATCCGGTCCAATCGGTTGGGCGGCCGGCGCACCGGGCGCACGGCTCGCCAGTCTATCGGCGGCCTTGCGGGCCTCGATCCCACTGACGAAGCCTTGCAGCCACTGCTTCTGCTGGTCGTCGAATTCGCTCATGCCGCTACTCGCGCCGGAACCCGATGGCGCGCATAAAGGAACTCCAGCACCGCCGCGCGGCAGCGGGCATATTCGGTATTGGTGGCGAGCTCGAGCCGGCGCCGCGGTCGCGGCAGGTCGATTTTCAAGACCTCGCCGATGGTGGCCGACGGGCCGTTGGTCATCATCACGACACGGTCAGACAGCAACACCGACTCGTCGACATCGTGGGTGATCATCAGCACGGTGTTGCCGAGCCGCGCGTGGATCTCCATCACGCTGTCCTGCAGATGGGCGCGGGTCAGCGCATCGAGCGCGCCGAACGGCTCATCCATCAGCAACACCTTGGGCTGCATGGCGAGCGCGCGGGCGATGCCGACCCGCTGCTTCATGCCGCCAGAGACTTCGTGCGGGCGCTTGTCCTTGGCCTGCGCCATCTGCACCAGCTCGAGATTGTGCATGACCCAGTCGTGCCGTTCGGCCTTCGACTTCTTCCCGCCGAACACCTTGTCGACGGCAATCGCCACGTTGCCGTAGACGGTAAGCCAGGGCAGCAGCGAATGATTCTGGAAGACGATGGCGCGGTCGGGGCCCGGCTCGTCCACCACCTTGCCCTCGAGGAACACCTCGCCCGTCGTCGACTTCAGCAGGCCGCCCAGGATGTTGAGGAGCGTGGACTTGCCGCAGCCGGAATGGCCGATCATCGACACGAACTCGCCCTGGGCGATGCTGAGGTCGATGTCGCGCAGCACTTCCGTCACCATCTGGCCGCGCCGGAAGCTCATGCCGATCTGCTCGAACTTGAGGTAGCTCTTGTCCATGGCCAACCCCTACTGCGCCGAGACGCCGTGCGAGACGAAGTGCCCGACCGTGGCGATCAGCTTGTCGAGCAGGAAGCCGACGATGCCGATGTAGACCAGGGCCACGATGATGTCGCTGATGCGCGAGCTGTTCCACGCATCCCAGATGAAGAAGCCGATGCCGACGCCGCCGATCAGCATCTCGGCGGCGACGATGGCGAGCCAGCTGAGACCGATGCCGATGCGCAGGCCGGTGAAGATGTAGGGCACGGTGGCCGGCAGGGTGATCTTCCAGAACACCTCCCACCACGACAGGCGGATGACGGCCGCGACGTTGCGGTAATCCTGCGGGATGTTCCTGACGCCCACCGAGGTGTTGATGATGATCGGCCAGATCGAGGTAATAAAGATCACGAACAGCGCCGAAGGATTGGACTCGCGGAAGCCCGCGAGCGAGAGCGGCAGCCAGGCGAGCGGCGGGATGGTGCGCAAGATCTGGAAGATGGGATCGAGGCCGCGCATCGCCCAGGTGCTCTGGCCGACCAGCACGCCGAGCGCGACGCCGATCACGGCGGCGAAGCTGAAGCCGATGGCGACTCGGCCGAGGCTCTTGGAGATCTGCCAGAAGGCGCCCTTGTCGATGCCGCCATTGTCGTAGAAGGGATCGACGATGAAATCCCAGGCGTCGGACACGACCTTGGTCGGCGGCGGCAGGCGCGAGCCCGCTTCCGAGCACAGGAGCTGCCAAACAATCAGCGTGACGGCGATCACGATCAGCGGCGGCAGCAGGATGCCGGCGGCGCGGCTGGCGAACTCGCGCAGCCGCTCGACGGCAGGCCTTGCCGGCGGACGGAACGTCACGACCTCGGCCGTCGCGCCCGGCACGGGCACCGCCGCCGCGATCGAGACGTTGGCCTCGGCCTGCATCACGATACCTTCTTGATCTGCAGGGAGGCGAGATAGGCCTTGGGATCCTCGGGATCGAAAACCTTGCCGTCGAAGAAGGTCTCCTTGCCGCGTGACGTGGTCTTGGGGATGTCGGCCTCAGCGGCACTGATGTTCTTCGCGGCCGCGCGCCACAGATCCTCGCGATTGACCTTGCCGATGATCGCCTTGGTGTCGAGGTCGGCTGGCAGCTTGCCCCAGCGCTGGTTCTCGATGAGGAACCACAGCTCATGGCTCTGGTAGGGATACGACACGCCGCCTTTCCAGAACTTCATCAAGAGGTCGGACCCGGTGACCTTGCGGCCGTCGCCGTAGTCGATGTCGCCCTTGATGCGGTTGATGATGTCGGCCGGCGGCACGTTGAACCATTGGCGCTTGCCGATGATGTTGGCCATCTCGTCCTTGTTCTCCATCTTCTCGCACCATTGCTGGGCCTCCATCGTGGCCATCAGCACGGCCAAGGCGGCCTTGGGGTTCTTGTCGACCCAGTCGGCGCGCATGCCGAGTGACTTCTCCGGATGGTCCTTCCAGACCTCGCCGGTGGTGCAGGCGGTGTAGCCGATGTCCTGGTGCACGAGCTGGTCGTTCCACGGTTCGCCGACGCAGAAGGCCGCCATGTTGCCGACCTTCATGTTGGCCACCATCTGGGCCGGCGGCACGACGATGGTCGAGACGTCCTTGTCGGGATCGATGCCGCCGGCGGCCAGCCAGTAGCGGATCCACATGTCGTGGGTTCCGCCGGGGAAGGTCATGGCGCACTTCACTTCCTGGCCCGCCGCCTTCTTCTTGGCGAAGGCTTCCCTGAGCGGCGCGGCGTCGGCCTTGGCGCCACTGCCCTTGAATTCGTTGGCGACCGAGATGCCCTGGCACTGATAGTTGAGCCGCGCCAGGATATACATTGGCGTCGGCTTGTTCTCCGCCGTCACCGTGCCGAGCGAGATCAGGTAGGGAAACGGCGTCAGGATGTGGGCGCCGTCGATGCCGCCCGCCGCCGAGCCCAACACCATGTTGTCGCGCGTCGTGCCCCACGACGCTTGCTTGGCGATGTTGGCGTCAGTGATGCCGTATTTATCGAAGATCTTCTTTTCCTTGGCGATGATCAGCGGCGCCGCGTCGGTAAGCGCGATGAAGCCCAGGGTCACCTTGTTGGTCTCGGGGCCCGCAACCTGCGCAAACGCGCCCGCCGGCAACGACGCCCGCGCCGCGCCCATCAGCGCCGCCGTGGCGGTGGCGCCTTTGAGGATGTTGCGACGTCCCAGATTGCTGTTTTTCATGACTCGTCTCCCGAAGGTAAAAGCCTCGAATTTCATCTAGTTGGAGCCGCGCACGACGCCGGCAGCCGCCGCGGTCGAAGACTTGTCGTCGCTTGCCAGCAAAAGAGGCTCGCCATGGCCGCCGGCCGGCAGGCGGTCGACATCGGGGCATTCGACTCCCATGTCGCGCGCCGCGGCGCGGTAGATGTCGGTGCGATAGACGCGATCGGCGACGGCCTTGATGTCGGTGTCGCCCGGCGCCTGCTTCCAGCGCACCATCTGCGCCAGGAACCAGTCGGCGTGGCTGCGCCACGGAAAGTTTGCCGCGTTGCGCTGGAAGACGTGGAAGTCCGGCAGGTCGAGGGTGCGCGACATGACCTCGGCGGGCATGTTGAGATAGCGCGGGCTCGACAGGATGCGCGCGGCCTCGGCGCGGTTGGCCGGCTCATCGAGCCACAGGCAGGCTTCGATCAATGCTTTGATCAGCGCCTTCAGGGTTTGCGGATTGTTTGCCGCCCAGGACTCGGTGGTTCCCAGCACCTTCTCCGGCATGCCCTTCCAGATGTCCGGGCCCGTGAGCGCGATGCGGCCGATGCCGAGCGCTTCGGATTGCTGGTTCCACGGCTCGCCGACGCAGTAGCCGTCGATCACGCCGCCCGACAGATAGGCGACGGTGTGCGGCGGCGGCACCACGGCGAGGCGGACGTCGCGATCAGGATCGAGGCCGGCCGACGACAGCCAGAGCCGCAGCATGTAGTTCTGCACCGAGTAGGGAAAGACCGAGGCCAGCACCAGCGGCTTGGCGCCACTGGCCGCCCGCTTGGCGACCACCGCGGCGATGGCGCGGGCATCGAGCGGCGTGCGACCGTCGCCGACAAACTGCGGCGCCGTCTCCTCCATCTCCTGCCACAGGCTTTTCGACAGGGTGAGCGCATTGCCGTTCACCTGCAGGGTCATGGCGTTGATCACCGGCACACTGACGCTATCGATGCCCAATGTGAGCGCCAGCGGCAGCGGCGCGAGGATGTGCGAGGCGTCGAGCGCGCCCAGCGCCAACTTGTCGCGCACGTTGGCCCACGACACTTCGCGGCGGATCTCGACTTCAAGTCCCTGCCGTTCATAGGCGCCCAGTTCCTCGGCCAGCACGATCGCCGCGCAGTCGATGATCGGGATGAACCCGACCTTGATCTTCGGTCGCTCCAGATCGGCCATGCCTTACGCACTCCACAAATAAAAACAGCGCCCCGCTCGGCCGACAGGAATGCCGACCGCTCAGGACGCCGTTGTCCGAACCACAGACCGACCTTGGTCCGTGCTTTAAATCAGGAGAGAACCCGCCATTGGGCTCGCTGCATTAGATGCAGCATGAAACATGCCAAGCATGATGCATCGCGATAAGTCCTTGAAAATACTTGTTTCTCGAGGCCGAAGTGCCGCAGACCGCATTTCGGCGGGCACCCCTTATCTGATGCTCGCATGCGCAGCATGGCCATTCGGCGGGCACGCCTAGGATTTGAGCACTTTCGCGTAGGTCACGATTTCGCGCGAGACGTCGCCGATTCTCTTGTTCTGATCCATCGCCAGCTTGCGCAGGAGCTTGTAGGCCGCCTCTTCGCTGAGACCCTTCTGTTCCATCAAGAGACCCTTGGCGCGCTCGACGGTCTTGCGCTCGACCAGCGACAGCCGGGCGCGATCGAGTTCTTCTCGCATGGCATGATAGCGATTGAAGTGCGCAACGGCGACGTCGACAACTCCCCGCACGCGATCTTGCGCCAGCCCCTTCACCACATAGGCCGAAACGCCGGCTTCCATGGCTGCGGCGATGGTCGCGGGATCGGACTGATCGACAAACAGCGCGATCGGACGGGGCAGAAGATCGGTCGTGCGCCGCATGTCCTCGATCGTGTCACGGCTCGGACTGTCGATGCTGACGACGACGACATCCGGTTCGAGCTCGCGCACGCGCCCGATGAGATCCTGCGTTCCTTCCAGGCGCGCGAGCAGGCGATAGCCCGCAGCCGCCAGGCCCGCCTCGACGATTTCGGCGCGGGCGGGATTGTCGTCGATCAGCAGGACGGACAGCGTCTTGGTCACGGCAGCGCATGCATTGGGTTGCAGCCTGCGGGCCGCAACTTCCATGCCATCCACTCAAGGCGCTGATTCGACGCGCTTTCCCGCTTCCCAGCGGCCGGCCGTGACCTTGCCGTCTGACGCCGTCACCTGGCCATAACCGTTCCGCTGGCCGCCGCGAAAGCCGCCTTCATAGCGTTCGCCGCCGGCGACCTGCTCAACGCCCGGCCCGTCCAAAGCATCGGCACGGAATTCGCCGGATTGAACGACAGTGGGGTCGGCAAGCGTCCGCCGTACACCCGGGCCCTCGAGGCGGCCCATGACGAAATTGCCTTCCGCCCGTTCGACGCCCGGCTTCTCGCGCACGCCAAGGCCGGTCGATTGGCCGTCGCGCCACTCGCCGGCGTAGCGCATGTCGTCGGCCAGCCGCACCGTGCCGAGGCCGTTCAGCTGATCGGCCTGCCAAGCGCCCGCCTGGCGTTCGCCGTTGGCCAGGTCGGCGACGCCGAGACCCTGACGCTTGCCGTCGACGACCTGCCCGACGTAGCTCGCCCCCGGATCGTACGACAGGCGCTCGGCGTGCTCGAGGTCTGGCCGGCTGGCCCGCGCCGCCACGATGCGCGCCTCGCCGGCCGCCGCGCGCGCGGTGCCCGCGGCTTCCTCGGCGCGCGCGAGCGTCGCGCGCGCTTCGGCGGCAGCCCTCCGGGCCTGCTCGATGATCGACTTCTGAGCCGACGTATCCGGCGGCGTCGGGGTCGCTTGCGGCTGGATCGCCGGAGGCGATGCGGGAAGTTGCGCGGCGGGTGACGCCGTCGAATCGACTCGCGAGGCGCCGACCAGCAGAGTGCGGATCTCCGGCTGGAAGCGCCACAGCGTCAGCGCGGCCATCACGACAACGACGATCCAAACACGCGAGCCCGACGACCGCCGCCGCCATCTCGATCGCGGCGGCGGCGGCGCCAAGGCGGGCTCGGCACTTTCGCGGCTGGCGCCGCCCAGACGTGGCGTCGCGCCGGCTCCGTAGGCAAGGCGTTGCGTCGGCGCATCTTCGACCTTGGGAAGTGCTGCGCCAAACAGCGCGCTCCACGCCTCGACGCTCTGCGGCCGGTCGTCCGGCGCGAAGGCCATCGCGCGGTCGATCGCGGCCAGGAACGCCGGCTCGAAGCGATCGCCCTCCGTTTCAGCCAGCGGCTGATAGGGATCCTTGCCGACGCGCGCTGCGGCGTCGGGCGGCGTCTGTCCCGCGATCGCGTGATAGAGGACCGCGGCGGCGGAATAGATGTCGCTCCACGGACCCTGCTTGCCGTCGAGGGCATATTGCTCGATCGGCGCGTATTGCGGCGTCAGCACGCTGGTCAGGCTGCGCGTGCGGCCGCCCATTGCCTGACGCGCGGCGCCGAAATCGACGAGGACGGGAACGCTGTCACGCCGGATGATGATGTTCGCCGGCTTGATGTCGCGATGAAGGAAGCCCTGTGCATGCACGGCGCCGAGGCCGCTCAGCAACCCGGTGGCCAGGCGCCGGACGTCGTCGGTTGGCAGGCGGCGGCCGGGTTCGCGCAGCAGTTCGGCCACGTTCTTGCCGTCCTCGAACTCCATCACGGTATATGCCGTGTCGTTGGCCTCGAAGTAGCGCAGCACCGGCACGATATGAGGATGACGGAAGCGCGCCAGAGCGCGCGCCTCGTCGAGGAATCGCTCGCGGCCCCAGGTGAAATCCTCGATCAGGCGCGCACCGCGTGGCACCACCGCGCCATCGCTGTGGCGGATGGCGCACTCGAGCGGCAGGTATTCCTTGATCGCGACGACCTTGGCGAGCTGCGTGTCGAAGGCGCGGTAGGTGATGCCAAAGCCGCCGTGCCCGATCATCGCATCGAGACGATAGTCGCCGAGCCGCGTGCCGGGTGGCAGGGCCTGAACGTTGTCGAGGGACATGGGCACGCGCAACCTGACCCTCTAGATGCGCGCTCCCGGGCGGACGCACAAGCGCCCGGACATTATCGACAGGGTTATCGGGCGGCGGTCGTCGCGGACTCCGGCAGGTGGCTGGAACCGGGATCGCGAGAATCCGGCATCAACCGCATGACCATGATGAGCAGGCAGAGACCGATCGCGGTCAGCATGGTGACGGGGCGAGTCCGCAAAACGGGTTTTGGGCCAGGGGCCCGGCGTTCGTCCGGCATGTCGGACACTCCAAATGGCTTCGTCAAAAAATAACCGCCCGAGCGACCCGAAATATTGGGCCAAGCCTTGCAAAAACCATAGGGCAAGGCCTTCTTTAAGACAAGAAAAAGGTTTCTATCGCAATGAGTTAGATGATTGTGCGGCGCCTCTGAATGAACCCACAACAGATCGCGTTTCATGACCCCAAACCCACCCCTTATAGGCGTCTTATAGGCGTCGCCACCTTTTACTCAACGATTGAGGACGAGCCGGAGTAGACTTCGCCTATGAACGCACCCCCGATGCTCGACAATACGCGCACCCTGGTGCTGACCGGCGCGAGCCGCGGCATCGGCCATGCGACCGTGAAGAAATTCAGCGCCGGCGGCTGGCGCGTGATCACGGTGTCGCGCCAGCCTTTCAGCGCGCTTTGCCCGTGGCCGGGCGGCGACAAGAACCATGTGCAGATCGACCTGGCCGACATGGACGACCTCGCCCGCGGCATCGAGGAGATCCGCGACCGACTGGGCGGCGGACGCCTCGACGCGCTGGTGAACAATGCCGCGATCTCGCCTAAGGACGAGACCGGCGGACGCTTCGGCGCCATCGACACGCCGTTCGACTTGTGGCGGCAGGTGTTCAACGTCAACTTCTTTGCGCCGGTGGCGCTCGCCCGTGGCCTGATGCGGGAGCTGTCGGAAGCGCGCGGCTGCGTCGTCAACGTGACCTCGATCGCCGGCAGCCGCGTTCATCCTTTCGCGGGCTCGGCCTACGCCACGTCGAAGGCAGCGCTTGCCGCGCTGACCCGCGAGATGGCGCATGACTTTGGCCCGCGCGGCATTCGCGTCAATGCCATCGCCCCCGGCGAGATCAATACCTCGATCCTCTCGCCCGGCACCGACAAGATCGTCGAGGAGCAGATCCCCATGCGGCGCCTCGGCACGCCCGATGAAGTGGCCGATGTGATCCACTTCCTCTGCGAGAAGGGCGCGAGCTATGTGAGTGGCGCCGAGATCCAGATCAACGGCGGCCAGCACGTGTAGCCAGGAGTAACCCGATGGACACCACGATAACGACACTCAAGGGCGAAACCGGCCGCGACGCCCGCCGCCGCATCCGCGCCGGCGGCCATCGCGTGCCGACCTCCCGAGCAGCGCCGGGCTATGTGCAGGGCAACCTCGCCATTCTGCCCAAGGAGCTGGCGGCTGACTTTGCGCGCTTCTGCCAGCTCAATCCCAAGCCCTGCCCGTTGCTGGCCGCGTCCGAACCGGGCAATTGGCGCCTGCCGTCGCTGGGCGAGGACCTCGACATCCGAACCGACATCCCGCTCTACCGCGTTTGGAAGAAGGGCGAACTCATCGAGGAGGTCACCGACCTCAAGAAGGTGTGGCGCGACGATCTGGTGTCGTTCGTGCTGGGCTGCTCGTTCTCCTTCGAGGAAGCGCTGACCGAGAACGGCCTCGAACTGCGTCACAACACCTGCAACAGCAACGTGCCGATGTACCGGACGAACATCGAGTGCAAGCCGGCGGGCCCATTCCATGGACCGATGGTCGTCTCCATGCGGCCGTTCAAGCCGGCCGACGCGATCCGCGCCGTGCAGGTGACGACGCGCTTTCCCTCGGTGCACGGCGCGCCGGTCCATCTCGGCAAGCCCGAGCTTTTGGGCATCAAGGACATCGCCAAGCCCGACTACGGCGACGCCGTACCGGTGCACGACGACGAGTTCCCGGTGTTCTGGGCCTGCGGCGTCACCCCGCAATCGGTCGTGGCGACGGTGAAGCCCGAGTTCTGCATCACCCATGCGCCGGGCTATATGCTGGTGACCGACCTGCTGAATGCGCAGCTCGCCATCCTCTGACGATGCGTGTTGAATTCGACGGAAGCGTCGTCGAAATCGATCAATTGGTGATCGCCGGCTGGACCGGCCGCGACGTCGCCGCCCTCAATCATCATATCGAAGAGCTGAAGGCGATCGGCGTTCAGCCGCCGTCGAAGGTCCCGCTGTACTATCGCGTCGCAGCCAGCCTGCTGACGCAGGCCGTCAGCATACAGGTGCTGGGCGACGACACATCGGGCGAAGTCGAGCCCGTGCTGATGGGCGCGTCGGACCGGCTCTGGGTCACGGTGGGCTCCGACCACACCGACCGCAGGGTTGAGAGCTATGGCGTCGCGACCTCCAAGCAGGTCTGTCCCAAGATCATCGCCCGCTCGGCCTGGCGCTTCGAGGAAGTGGAGCCGCATTGGGATCGGCTCGTGCTGCGCAGCTTCGTTGAGGAAGCCGGCAAGAAAGTTCTTTACCAGGAAGGCACGTTGGCCGGGCTCCGCGCGCCGCGTGAGTTGATCGCGGGCTGGCGCAACGGCGACGGCAAGCTGCCACCCCACATCGCGATGTTCTGCGGCACCATGCCGGCGATCGGCGCCATCCGGCCCTCGCCGCGCTTTGCGATGGAGATCGAGGATCCCGTGCTCGGCCACAAGCTCTCTCACACCTATCAGGTGCAGGCACTACCCGTCGTTTCCTGAGCGGCCTTGACGGCTGTGGCGTGGCTCGCGGCGCAAAAGTCGCTCTGATATCGTCGCCGCGATGAAGCCCAAGAAAATCGCCCGGAAACGCCAATCCGATCGATCGCGCGACCCGGACGAAAGCCGCCGGGCGCTGCTCGAGGCGGCGGCGCGCTTGTTCAATTCGGTCGGCTATCATGGCACCGATTCGAACCGTATCGCGCGCGCCGCCGGCTATGCGCCCGGCACGTTCTACGCGCATTTCCCCGACAAGCTGGCGATCTTCCTCGCGGTCTACGACGGCTGGGTGGCCGCCGAACTGTCGGCGATGTCGCGGACCTTGGAATCGGAAGGCAGCGCGCAGACGCGGCGCTCCCGGCTGGCCGCCACGATCCTCGAACATCACCGCAAATGGCGGGTGTTTCGCGCCAGCCTGCGCGCGCTCTATGCGACCGACCCGGTCGTGCGCAAAGCACGGCTGGCGCAACGACGGCGCCAGATCGAAACCCTGGCGGCGACGTTCAAGGCGCGCGGCCGGCCCGTCCCCAGCCGCGCCGCCCTGTTGGCGCGCCTGCTCATCTTCGAGGTGCTGTGCGACGCCGTCGCGGACGGCGATTGCGACCGGCTGGGCATCCGCGAGGCCGACATCGTCAGCCTTCTCGTCGAAAGCCTGCGCCATCCGGCCGCCTAGACACGCTTGTCGGGGCGACTCTTTACTGATAATTATATTAATATCAGTAAATCAGCCGACAGAGCACCATGGACACGACGAGTTTTGACCGGATGTTGGCGGCGCTGGCCGGGCTGGCGGCGCTGATCGTCGCCGCCATGGTGGTGGGCATCGTTTCGACCGGCATGTCGCAGGACTTCTTTCAGAGCGCCCGGCCGATCGAGGCCCATATCGCGCGGCTGACCGCAAGCCCGCTCGGCGCCGCCGGCCTCAGGATCAATCTCGGGCTCGATAATCTCTTCATCGTCGTCTATGGCGCGTTTTTCGTCTTTCTCGCCGTTCGCCTGCGTACCGTCCTCGATCCATGGGCAGGTACGGTCGCCCTGGCGGCGATCCTGCTGACCGCTTTCCTCGACGCGATCGAGAACCATCACATCCTCATGATGCTGCATTCGGCCGAACGCGGATTGCCCCTGTCGACCGGCGAAAGCCAGCTCCAGATGGTCGTGTCGGCCGTCAAGTTTCACAGTTCCTACCTCGCCACCTTCCTCCTCGCCTTCGGGTTCCTGCGCTTGGGTGGCCTCGGCCGGGCAATTGCCTGCGCGCTGTGGCTTTACGTCCCGCTGGGCGTCGTCATTTCGGTCCTGCCGGTCGAAACCGCCGGGCCTTGGGCGCTCGGGCGGACCTGCTTCTTTGTCGCCGCTTTCGTGCTTTCGGCCGTGTTGTTCTGGCGTTCCGCGCGCGCCTGAAACCCCGCGCGCGCATGCCTTCCCTGTGCTCCAGGCCTTGCACCGGCGACCGCTGTGAACGTACGTTCATGGCGTTGGCAGGCAGGGCTCCGGGAAGCAGGGACAATGATCAAGGGCGCTTACGACGGCATCACCGTTCTCGACTTTACCCAGGGCATCGCGGGGCCGCACGCCTCCATGCTGCTCGCCCTGCACGGCGCCGACGTCATCAAGATCGAGCCGCTGGAAGGTGACTGGGGCCGCGCGCTGGGCGAGCTGAAGGGCGACCATTGCGCCCATTCGGTCGCCTTCAATCGCGGCAAGCGCTCGATCGCGCTCGACCTCAAGTCGCCCGACGGCATGGCCGTGGTGCAGAAGATCGCGGCCAAGGCACATGTCGTGCTGGAGAGCTTCAGGCCGGGCGTGATCCAGCGGCTGGGCTTCGGCTACGAGGACATCAAGAAGGTCAATCCCAAGGTCGTCTATTGCTCGGTGTCGGGCTTCGGCCAGACCGGCCCCTACAGCAAGCGCCCGACCGTCGACGGGCTGATCCAGGCTTTCAGCGGCATGATGGTGATGAACAGGATGCCGGACGGCACGCCGTGGCGTCAGGGCATGATCGCCGTCGACGTCACGACCGGCCTCTATACTTTCCAGGCGCTGGCGCCGGCGCTGATGCGCCAGTTCCGCTTCGGCGAGGGCAGCTACATCGATTCCAGCCTGATGCGCTCGGCCGCCGCCTTCCAGGGCGCCAAGCTGATGGAATGGGTGTTCTCCAAAGGCACGCCGCCGCCGCTCTACATGCCGGCCGGCAGCTACAAGTCGAAGAACGGCTACATCATGGTGAGCGCCATGCGGCCGCATCACTTCCGCCTGCTGTTCGAGCTGATCGGACGGCAGGACATCGCCGATGACCCCGACCTGCAGAGCCACAATGACCGCATCAAGAACGCGGCCAAGATCATCAAGGCGCTGAACGAGACGATGCCGATCAGGACCACCGAGGAGTGGATCGCCATCCTGCAGCCCAAGGACGTGTTCTGCGAGCGGGTCAACAACTACACCGACTATCTCGACCATCCGCACGTCAAGGAATCGGGCGCTATCGACTGGATCGACCAGGACGGCGTCGGCCGTATGCCGGTCGCCAACATTCCGGGCCTGCCGCCCGCCAGCACGCACGAGCCGCAGCAGCATGCGCCGCATATCGGCGAGGACGGGCCGGACATCCTGCGCGAGCTCGGCTACAGCGCGTCCGAGATCGACGCCATCTTCGCGCGCGGCGGCGTGCGCGCACCGGCGCCCGACGTGAAGGCGGCGGAGTAGCGGAGCGCTACACCACCTGAAACCCGTGGGCGAAGGGATCGCGCTCGTCGACGAAGATCGTATTGATGCCGTGCTGGCGCGCCCAGCCGGAAATCGACGGCACGATGGCGTCGTGATTGCCGACCCGCGCGGCAGCCTCGACCCGGCCGTCGAACAGCGAACCGATGATGCTCTCATGCACGAATTCGTCGCCGACTTTCAGCCGTCCGCGCGCCGCGAGTTGGGCGATGCGTGCCGACGTGCCGGTGCCACAAGGTGAGCGGTCGATCGCCTTGTCGCCATAGAACACCGCGTTGCGCGCATGGGCGCGCGGGTCGCTGGGCTTGCCGGTCCACATCACGTGGCTCACGCCCTTGATCGTCGGGTTCTCCGGATGCACGGGATGGATCTTGTCGTTCAGCAATCGCCGCACGATCGGCGACAGCCGCAGCACATCGCCTGCCGACATTGTCTCGAGGCCGACAAAATTCTTCTGCGGCTCGAGGATGGCGTAAAAATTCCCGCCGTAGGCGATGTCGAACACCAGCTCGCCCACACCCGGCACGTCGATCGCGATCTCGCTGGCCGCCAGATACGACGCGACATTGGTGATGCGGACGCTGTCGACGAAACGGCCCTTCTGCTCGTAGCGCGCCACGACCTTGCCGGCCGGCGCGTCGAGATTGAGCACGCCCGGCGTTGCCGGTGCCACAAGACCGTTCTCGACCGCCATGGTGACGGTGCCGATGGTGCCGTGGCCGCACATCGGCAGGCAGCCGCTCACCTCGATGAACAGGATGCCGATATCGCAATCGGCGCGGGTCGGCGGATAGAGCATCGAGCCCGACATCACGTCATGGCCGCGCGGCTCGAACATCAGCGCCTTGCGGATCCAGTCGTGGTGCTCGAGGAAATCGAGCCTCTTCTCGCTCATGGTGGCGCCCCTGAGCAGGGGCGCGCCGCCGCTCACCAGCCGCACCGGATTGCCGCAAGTGTGGCCGTCAAGGCAAGAAAAAGTGTGGACCGACATTTCGCCTGCTTACGCCACCGTCACGAAGCGCTCAACCTCCCGCGTGGTCTTCAGGCGGACGACCTGCTTCTCCTTGGCGAGGAAAGCGCACTCAAGCGTAAACTTCTCGCGATTCCGGCGATGCGTCTTCAGCGCATATAGGAGGATCGACTGGCGGCTGAAGAAGGAGCGCACGAAGGATTCGCGATTGCCGGTGCCCCACAGATCCTCTTGGGTCGTCACCCGTCGGAGCGTACGGCGGGTCAAGCGCCACATCACCAGCGACAGCGGCAGGTCGAGCCAGACCAGGGTGTCGGCCGGTCGCCACACGAGATCGCGGACCTGGGAATAGTTGCCGACCACGATCCAGCCGTCATCCCGGGTCTCGCGCTCGACCCTGTGACGGAATAGCTCAACCGGCGCGCCCTGCCAGTCGCGGCCCCAGAACAGCGCATCGAGCTCGATCACGCGCAGGCCGGTGCGCGCGGCCAGCCGTTCCGCCAGCGTGCTTTTGCCCGAACCAGTCGTGCCGATCACAACGACGCGCCGCATGCCGCCACCCTCGCCCGACTGTAGCGTCAAATCGACGGCCATCGTAGGGTGCCGCCCGCATGTCGGGGGAGCATTGATGCCGCAGATACTTTTCAGGAACCTGAACCTTCTCGATCCGCGCTGGAACGAGGCCCGCGGGGGCTATGAGGTTCTGGTCGAAGGCAACCTGATCAAGGAAGTGTCGGCCAAGCCGATCAAGGCGGCCAAGGCGAAAGTGGTCGATTGCGGCAAGCGCACCCTGATGCCGGGCCTGATCGACTGCCACGTCCATGTCTTCCTGAGCGAAGTGAACATCCGCAATCTGGAGAACGTGCCACTCACCCTGATGACGGCGCGCGCCGCCGACCTCATGAAGGGCATGATCGATCGCGGCTTCACGACGGTGCGCGACACCGGTGGCGCCGACTGGGGCATCAAGGCCGCTGTCGATGCGGGCCTGATAAAGGGCCCGCGGCTCTTCATTTCGGGTCGCGCCATCGGCCCGACCGGCGGCCACAGCGATTCACGCCGCCGCACCGATATCGGCGCGCCCTGCGGTTGCTGCAACGCCATGGTCTATTGCATGGCGATCGCCAACGGCCCGGACGACGTGCGCAAGACGGTGCGCGAGCAGATGCGCCAGGGCGCCGACCAGGTGAAGATCATGTGCTCGGGCGGAGTCGCCTCACCCTACGATCCGCTCGATTCGCTGCAATTCTCCGAAGCCGAGATCGCCGCCGCGACCGACGAGGCCAAGAACTTCGGCCGCTACGTGCTGGCGCACGCCTACACGCCCGAGGCCATCACGCGTGCCGTCACCAACGGCGTGCGCACCATCGAGCACGGCAACCTCATAGACGCCAAATCGGCCAAGCTGCTGAAGTCGTCAGGCGGCTACATGGTGGCCAACCTGGTGACCTACTTCGTCATGAAGGAGCGGGCTGCCCAGTTCGGCATGACCGCCGACATGCTGGCCAAGAACGACATTGTGCTCGACGGCGCCCTGCGCTCGCTCGAAATTTGCAAGGCGGCCGGCGTGCAGGTGGGATACGGCAGCGATCTTTTGGGCCAGCTCCAGGTCGAGCAGAGCCGCGAGTTCCTGTTCCGCGCCGAGGTGCTGAAGCCCTTGGAGATCATCCGGCAGGCCACCACCGTCGGCGCCGAGGTCCTGCGCCAGGAGGGCAAGCTCGGCATCGTCGAGCCCGGCGCCTTCGCCGACCTGATCGTGGTCGACGGTAATCCGCTGAAGAAGCTCGAGCTGTTCCTCGACCAAGGCGCTCATCTGCCGGTGATCATGAAGGCCGGCCAATTCCACAAGAACGCTCTCAAGTAAGGTCCCCGATGTCTTTTCTGTTCAAGAATCTCCGCCTTCTCGATCCGAACTGGAAGGAAGCGCGTTCCGGCTACGAAGTGCTGGTCGAGGGCGACATCATCAAGGAAGTGTCGGCGAAGCCCATCAAGGCGGCGAAAGCGCAGGTGGTGAATTGCGGCAAGCGCACCCTGATGCCGGGCCTGATCGACTGCCACGTGCACACGCACCACAGCGAAGTCTACATCAACCGCATGGAGGCGGTGCCGCTCACCCTGATGATGGCGCGCTCCGCCGGACGCCTGAAGCGTATGCTCGATCGCGGTTTCACCACGGTGCGTGACGCGGGCGGGGCCGACTGGGGCACCAAGACCGCCGTCGAAGCGGGCCTGATCCCCGGCCCGCGGCTCTTCATCTCGTGCCGCTCGATCGGCCCGACCGGCGGTCACAACGACCGCAACCGGCGCACCGACATCGGGCCACCGTGCCTGTGCTGCAACGGCATGGTGTTCATCCGCTGCATCGCCGACGGCCCCGACGAAGTCCGCAAGGCGGCGCGCGAGCAGATGCGCCAGGGGGCCGACCAGGTGAAGCTGATGGTCTCGGGCGGCGTCGCCTCGCCCTACGATCCGCTGGAATCGCTGCAATTCACCGAGGAGGAGATCACCGCCGCGGTCGAGGAGGCGCACGCCTTCGGCCGCTATGTGCTGACCCACGCCTACACGCCGGAAGCGATCACCCGCGCCGTCAAATGCGGCGTGCGCACCATCGAGCACGGCAATCTGGTCGACGCGCCCACCGCCAAGCTGATGGCGCAAAAAGGCGTCTACATGATTCCCAACCTCGTCACCTACGACGCCATGAAGCGGCGTGCCGCCGAGCTCGGCATGCCCAGGGAGATGCTGGAGAAGAACGACGAGGTGCTGAAATACGGCTTCGCCGAGCTCGAGCATTGCCGCAAGGCCGGCGTCCGCATGGCCTACGGCTCCGACCTCCTGGGCGCGCTGGAAGACGAGCAGACCGGCGAGTTCCAGATCCGCGGCGAGGTCATGCCGGCCATCGACGTCATCCGCTCGGCGACCCTGATCGGCGCCGAAGTCGTGCGCCAGGAGGGCAAGCTCGGCACCATCGCCCCTGGCGCCTTCGCCGACCTTCTCGTGGTCGACGGCGATCCTTTGAAGAATCTCGGCCTGTTCAAGGATGGCGGCCCTCATTTGTCGGCCATCATGAAGGCCGGCCGCTTCCACAAGAACACGCTCTGATGGCGGCGGCCCTCGCCCTCATCCGTCGTCGCGGCCGTCGTTGGGCGCTGAACGGCGCGGCCGCGCTCGCCCTGCTCTACATTCTCACGCCGCTGATCTTCGTCACCTGGCTCGCCTTCTTTCGGCAGGAAATCCCGTCCTTCCCGCCCGAGGGCTACAGCCTGAAATGGTTCGCGGCGATTTTGGACCAGCGCAAGTTCGTCGACGGCTTCACCCTCAGCCTCGAGGTCGGCGTGCTGGCGACCCTGATCGGCCTGGCGCTGGGCGTCCCGGCCGCGCTCTGCGTGGTGCGTTTCCAGTTCGGCTTCCGGGCGCCACTCGCCAGCCTGCTGCTGATGCCGCTGATCGTGCCCGGCGTCGTGCTGGGCACAGCCATGTACGTCTTCCATGTCGAGCTGGAGAACGGCCTCGATGTCGACGTGATCGGCACTTTCTACGCGCTGGTGGCGGGCCACGTCGTGATCGTCATCCCGTGGGTGGTGCGGCTCATCACGGCCAGCCTGGCGGGCGTCGATCGCAGCACCGAGGAAGCCGCGCAAAATCTCGGGGCCAACGCCTGGGTGACCTTCTGGCGCATCACCCTGCCGGCAATCCGGCCGGGCATCGTGGCCGGTGCCCTGTTCGGCTTCGTGACCTCGTTCGGCAATCTGGAGATGAGCCTGTTCCTGGTGGGGCCCGGCCGCACCACGCTGCCGATCGTCATCCTGCAATATCTCGAATGGAAGATCGACCCCACCATCGCGGCGGTCTCTGTGGTGCAGATCTTGCTGATAGCCGGGGCAATGCTGATCACCGACCGCTACGTCAAGCTGGCGCGGGTCGTCTGACATGGCGCGCCTCGACATCGAAAGCCTGGCCAAACGCTACGGTGATTTCTACGCCGTGCGCGACGTCTCCCTGACCGTGGCCGATGGCGAGTTTTTAGTGCTGCTGGGCCCGTCGGGCTGCGGCAAGACCACGACCTTGCGCATGGTCGCAGGCTTCATCGAGCCCACCGGCGGCACGGTGCGGCTGGGCGGCGCCGACGTCACCTTGCTGCCGCCGTGGAAGCGCAATGCCGGCATGGTGTTCCAGAGCTACGCCCTCTTCCCGCACCTCACCGTGGCGCAGAACGTGGCCTTCGGCCTGGAGATGCGCAAACTGCCGCGCGCCGACATCGAGCGCCGGGTCGAGGAGGTGCTGGCCCTGGTCCGGCTGCAAGGCTACGGCAGCCGCCTGCCGCGCCAGCTCTCGGGCGGCCAGCAGCAGCGGGTGGCGCTGGCGCGAGCGCTCGCCATCCGGCCTGACGTGCTGCTGCTCGACGAGCCGCTCAGCAACCTCGACGCCAAGCTGCGCCAGGAGGTGCGGGTCGAGATCCGCGAGCTGCAGCGCCAGTTGGGCCTCACCACGGTCATGGTGACGCACGACCAGGAGGAGGCACTCACCATGGCCGACCGGCTGGTGGTCATGAACGAGGGCCTGGTGCGCCAGGTCGGCAGCCAGCGCGACCTCTACGAAAGGCCGTCCGACCGCTTCGTCGCGGGCTTCGTCGGCCGCAGCACCTTCCTCGACGGCACGGTCGAGGCGCCGGGCCGATTCCGCACCGACGGCGGGCTGTCGCTGTCCTGCCGCGATGGCCGGGCCGGCCGCGCGGCCCTGGCGCTCAGGCCCGAACGGGTCGAGATTGGTCCAGCGCCATGCTCCGGACTCGACAACAGCCTGCCCGGTACGGTGGAATTCGTGTCCTATCTCGGCGCCCTGATCGACATCCATGTGCGCCTGTCACCCAACGACCGGCTGGTGGTGCAGATCGCCAATCGCGAGGGCGGTTTCGCACCGGAGGTCGGCCAGCCCGTCCATGTCGGCTGGCCGGCGTCGGCCGGCCTGGTCTTCAGCGAGTAATCACAAGAATCACAGGAGGGTTCCATGTCCAAAAGCTTCATGATCAATCGTCGCAGCGCGCTGGGCGGCGCGGCAGCTTTAGCGGCCGGCGCGGCTCTTCCGGCCGATGCGCAGGACAACAAGCGCATCGTCGTCGGCACCTGGGGCGGCGACTATTCTCGGCTGCTGGCCAAGAACATCGAGACGCCGCTGCTGGCGCCCAAGGGCTGGGACGTCGTCAAGGACGAAGCCAACGATCCGCCGCGCCGCGCCAAGATGCTGGCGGAGAAATCGCTGCGCCGCGGCACCTCGGACATCCAGGGCCTGTCGGCCGCCAACATGTTCGAGATGAACGAGCAGGGCGTGCTCGAGCAGATCGACTACTCCAAGCTGCCGAACGCCAAGAACCTGATCCCGGCGATGAAGTATGCCTACGGCGTCGGCCACATCTATTCCGGCAAGGTGGTCTTGTATAATCCCAAGCTAATCTCGACACCGCCCACCAGCTTCGCCGATACGCTCGATCCCAAGAACGGCGAAAAACTCGGCATCATCGACATTCAGTACCAGTACACGCTGCTCGCGGCCGGCCTCGCCTCGGGCGGCTCGATGAGCAATGTCGAGCCGGGCAAGGAGCGGCTGGTCGCCTGCAAGAAGGCGGGAGCGCGCATCTATCCCAGCAACGAGGCGCTCGCCCAGGCGCTCAAGACCGAGGAGATCGCGCTCTGCATCATGTGGAAGGCGCGCGCCGTGCAATGGCAGAACGCCGGCATCAACATCGAGACGGTGGCGCCCACGGAGGGCGTGCCGATGTACGTCTCGGGCTTCGGCATGCCGAAGAACGCGCCCAATAAGGCCGGCGCCTATGCCTATCTCGACGCCATGATGGAGGCATCGGCGCAGGAAGGCTTCGCCGTCGACATGGGCTATAACCCCACCGTCACAACCGCCAAGGTGCCGGCCGACACGCAGAAGCGCATCGGCTTCACCGACGAGGAGAAGAAGCGCCTGGTCGATCTCGACTATGCCTACATGGCCAAGAACGATTCGGCGTTCCAGGACTGGTGGAACAAGTCGTTCAAGGGCTGATCTCCATCGGATGACCGACACCGCGCTCGCCCATGGCCCCGTCGTCGAGAAACGACGGGGCGACGGCCTCACGGCGGCGGCGCTGATCACGCCGGCGACGATCTTCGTCGCCCTCTGCCTGCTGGCGCCGCTGGCGATCCTGCTCCGCTACAGCCTGAACGATTTCATCCCGACCAAGAAGATGATGGTCGAGGCGGTGACGGCGGCGAATTACATAAAATTCTTCACCGACCCCTACTATACCTCGATCCTGCTGACGACGGTGCGGATCGCCGTGCTGGTGACCCTGATCTGCCTGGTCCTCGGATTTCCCCTGGCCTATGTCGTCGCCCGCACCCAGAGCCGCTGGAAGCACCTCTTGATCATTTCCATCGTGTTGCCGCTGTTCGTCGGCAACTCCGTGCGCGCGGCCGGCTGGATGGTGGTGTTCGGCAACAAGGGCTTCGTCAATGCGAGCCTGATGGGCCTCGGCCTGATCGACAAGCCGCTCGAGATCATGTTCACCGAAAAGGCGGTGATCATCGGCATCATCGCCGTCAACCTGCCCTTCATGGTGCTCTCCCTGCAGAGCGTGATCGAGGGCATCGACCGCGCCGTCGAGGAAGCGGCCTTCAGCCTGGGCGCCCCGCCCGCCACTATGTTCCGCCGCGTGCTGTGGCCGCTCGCCCTGCCCGGCATCCTGGCCGGCACGATCCTGACCTTCATCCTGGCGATGAATGCCTACGCCACGCCCTTCCTGCTGGGCGGCCCGCTGTTCAAGATGATGGCGCCGCTCGTCTACAACCAGTTCACCCAGCAGACCAACTGGCCGTTCGGCGGCGCCATCGCCTTCATCCTGATGACGGTGACCCTGGCCCTGACGGTCGCCGCCAACCTGATCATCCAGCGTCGCTCCCAACGTTGAGGCGAGGGGTTTCGCGGCCGCCTGCAGCGGCATAGGCTGCCGGACATGGCCGAAGAAATCCGATTGCGCCGCTTCGCCGTCCTCATCGACGCCGACAACACCTCGCCGCGCATCGCCGCCGGGCTTTTCGAGGAGATCGCCAGGTTTGGCGAGGCCAGCGTGCGGCGCATCTATGGCGATTTCTCGAGCCCGCGCATGAAGTCGTGGGCCGATATCCTGCAAAAATACGCGATCGATCCCTACCAGCAGTTCGCCTACACGACGGGGAAGAACGCCTCCGACATCGCTCTGGTGATCGACGCCATGGATCTCCTGCACAGCGGGCGGTTCGACGGTTTCTGCCTGGTCTCTTCGGACAGCGACTTCACCCGCCTGGCGTCCCGTCTTCGCGAAGAAGGAGCCGATGTCTACGGCTTCGGCGCCCAGAAGACCCCGGAGAGTTTTCGCCAGGCGTGCCGGCGGTTCGTCTACATCGAGAACCTGTTGCCGGAAGCGGAGGTGGCGATTCCCGAAGAAGGTTCCTCCAAGGCTCGCCCGTCGGCCAGCGCGGCCATTCCCATCCTGACCAAGGCGATTGCGCAGATGGAGACAGAGGACGGCTGGGTCGGCCTGGGCGTGGTCGGACAACGGCTGGCGAACATCGCCTCCGACTTCGACCCGCGCACCTATGGCTTTCGCAAGCTGAGCGACCTGGTTCGCCAAACCGGCGCGTTCGAAATGGATCAGCCGGAAGGCCGGGCGGTGCGGATCCGGGCAAAGCCCGCACATCCGTCCCGCCCCCGTCCGGCTCAGGCTGCGGCACCGAGGCGCGGCCTGAAATAGACGCCGTTGCTGTTGCACTGCATTTGTCACCTGGGTCGCTTAGCGTCGTTGCTTTTATCGCTACTCGCCTCTAAAGCCGGGACTCTCGACACGGCCCAGCCGTTGCCTTTGAACAGGAAAGCCCTCCCCGATTGGAAAACAGGCAAGACCCCGCGGCTCCCGCCGTGGCCGCGACGGACGCCCGCGCCTGGACGCAGGTTCTTGCGCGCTACCGGCAGCCCAGCACCGGCCGCGGCATTGTCGAAATCGCCATCACGGTCTTGCCGCTTGCCGCCCTTTGGCTGCTGGCCTGGGCGACGCTCGATATCGGCTATTGGCTGGCCTTGCCGCTGGCCATCGCCGCCGCCGGATTTCTCGTGCGGCTTTTCGCCATCCAGCACGATTGCGGTCATGGCTCCTTCTTTCGCCACCGGCTGGCAAACGACTGGTTCGGCAGGGTCGCCGGCGTGCTGACCTTCACGCCCTACGCCGTGTGGCGCCACGCGCACGCCACCCATCACGCCAGCACCGGCAATCTCGACCGCCGCGGGCTGGGCGACGTCGATACGCTCACCGTGGAGGAATACCGCGCGCGCTCGTTCTGGGGACGGCTGCGCTATCGTCTGTATCGCCATCCGCTGGTGATGTTCGGCATTGGTCCGGCCTATGTTTTCATTCTCCAGTATCGTCTGCCCGTGGGGTCGATGCGCGCCGGTTGGCGGCCGTGGGCCAGCACCATGACCACCAACCTGGCGATCGCGCTGCTCGTCGCCCTGCTGATATGGTCGATCGGCATCAAGGCATTCCTGCTCATCCACCTTCCGATCCTGCTGCTCGCGGCCTCGGTTGGTGTGTGGATGTTCTATGTCCAGCACCAGTTCGAGCACACGACCTGGGCGAATGACAGGGAATGGAACCTGCATGACGCAGCGCTGCACGGCAGCTCGTATTACGACCTGCCGGCCTTCCTGCGCTGGTTCACCGCCAATATCGGCGTGCATCACGTGCATCACCTCAACAGCCGCATCCCCTACTACCGGCTGCCGCGCGTGCTGCGCGACCATCCGGAACTGCGTACTGTCGGCCGGCTGACGCTGTGGCAAAGCTTTCGCTGCGTGCGCCTCGTGCTGTGGGATGAGACGCAACGCCGCCTGGTCTCGTTCCGCGAGGTCCGGGCGCGAGGCTGAGGCGCCCGGGCGCATCCGTTGCCGTCAGGACGGCGATAGGCGACAGTCGATGCCATGCATATTGGACTGATCGGCGGCATCGGCCCGGCCGCTACCGACTTCTATTATCGCGGCCTGATCGAGCGGCACGCAGCCTCCGGCATTCCACTGGAGCTTACGATCGCCCATGCCGACGTGCGGGAAATGAGCCGTAATCTCACCAACAGGGATCCCGGCAGGCAGGCCGAGATCTTCGCGCGGCTGGTGCAGCGGATGAAGGCGGCGGGCGCTGCAGCCGCCGCCGTCACCTCCATGGGCGGCCATTTCTGCGTCAAGGAGCTCGCGGCCATCTCGCCCTTGCCGATCCTCAACGCCATTCCCGAGGTCGCTGCCGCCATCACGCGCGGCAAGCTGAAGAAGGTCGGCATCATCGGCACGCGCACGGTGATGGAGAGCGGGCTCTATGGCGGCATCTCCTCGGCCGAGGTCGTGGCGCCCGAAGGCGCTGAGCGCGACGAGGTCCACACCGCCTATGTCGGGATGGCGGAAGTCGGCCGCGTCACCGACCAGCAGCGCCGCACGTTCTTCACCGCCGGGCGCCGCCTCTGCCGGGAGCGCGGCGCCGAAGCGATCATGCTGGGTGGGACCGACATGTTCCTGGCGTTCGTCGGACAGCAAAGCCCGTTCCCTCTCATCGACTGCGCCGACATCCATGTCGACGCGATTTACCGCAAATCGGCCGGCTAGGCGCAGCTCTTCAGCAGGTTGACCGCGGCCGCGTCGCCCGGCGCCAGCGCCAGGCATTGCTGGAAACAGCGGCGGGCGGCGACGGGGTCGTGCTGGGCGAGCGCGTCGACGCCGGACTGCAGCAGGTCGCGGGTCCGGCCCTTGGCCGCGCGGACGGCGGGCGGATTGGTCTGGAACACCTCGAAGATCGTGACCGGCCGGGTCTTGCCCTTGACCACCACGACGTCGATCGGCCGGACGTCGTAGGCCTTGGGGTCGGCGAGCTGCTCGTAGGTATATTCCGAGATCAGCAGGCCGACGTGATATTCCTTGGTCAGGCTCTCGATCCGCGAGGCGAGGTTGACGGCGTCGGAGATGACCGTGCCGTCCATGCGATGCTTCTCGCCGATCGTGCCCAGCATCAGCGAGCCGGTGTTGATGCCGATGCCGATGCCGATGGGCTCGAGGCCGGACGCGCGACGCTCCTCGTTGAAGCTGTCGAGCGCGTTGTGCATGGCGAGGCCGGCGCGTAGCGCATCGTCGGCTGTCTGGAACAGCGCCATGATGGCATCGCCGATATACTTGTCGATGAAGCCATTGTGGGTGCGGATGACCGGCCCCATGCGCTCCAGGTAGGCGTTGATGAAGGCAAAGTTCTCGTCCGGCGTCATCTTCTCCGAAAGCGTCGTGAAGCTCCTGATGTCGGAGAACAGCACGGTCATGTTCCGGCGCTTGTTGTCGCCCAGCTCGACCTCGACGATCGACGGCTTGCCGACGATTGCCAGGAAAGCGCGCGGCACGAAGCGCTCGATCGAGAGGTTGGTCTGCTTGAGGTCGAGAATGGTCTTGCGCACCGCGTCGCGCATCGAGCAAAGCTTTTGGCCAGCTGGCCGATCTCGTCGCCGCGCTCGGTGTTGGCGATCGCCTGGGTGAGATCGCCCTGGGCGATGGCGCCAGCCTCGCCGCGCAGGTTGAACAGCGGATCAACGAGCTGCTTTTGCAGCAGCCGCGACGCAATCCAGAACACCACCGGCAGCAGCAGCGCCAGCACGACCATCGAGGCCAGGAAGACCTGGAGGACTGCTTGTCGCGCCAGGCCGATATCGTAGGTGATCTCGCGGATGACGATCTTGGAGGAGACGGGGTAACTGTTGTCGGTCGCCGCCGCGGTCGGCTCGCCGCTATAGAGGGTGACGTATCGCCCGTCGGTCGAAGTCACCTGCTCGCGATGGCTATGGGTCA
>DASZJU010000038.1:0-13797 GCA_035947815.1 Reyranella sp. | reverse complement strand
TGCCGGGCGATGCCGTCGTCCCGGGCGGCGCGTGGCGGCTGGGTTCGACCGCCGCCGACGGCTTCGTCTTCGACAACGAAAAATGGGCGCACGAGACGGTGCTGGCGCCCTTCCGCATCGCCCGCGCACCGGTCACCAACGCGGCGTTCGCGGCCTTCGTCGAGGCCGGCGGCTACGGCGCCCGGGAATTCTGGAGCGACGCCGGCTGGGCATGGCGGCAGCGCCACAATGCCGAGCGGCCGGTCTACTGGCAGGCCAGGCGCGATGGGGTGTGGACGGTCCGGCGCTATCGCACGGTCGAGGCGCTGGCGCCGCAGGCGCCGGTCGTATTCGTCACCTGGTTCGAGGCCGAGGCGTGGTGCCGCTGGGCCGGCCGTCGCCTGCCCAGCGAAGCCGAATGGGAGGCCGCCGCCATCGGCGAGCCGACGCCCAACGGCACGCGGCTGGGCGAGAGGCGCCGGCGCTGGCCGTGGGGCGATACTGCGCCCACGCCCAACCACGCCAATCTCGACTATGCCTTCGACGGACCGGTCGATGTCGCGGCCTGTGCCGACGGCGACAGTGCCTTCGGCTGTCGGCAGATGATCGGCAACGCCTGGGAATGGACTGTATCGGCCTTCCTGCCGTTCGTAGGCTTTGCCGCCGATCCCTACGAGGACTATTCGCAGCCCTGGTTCGGCACGCGCAAGGTGCTGCGCGGCGGGTGCTGGGCGACCAGCGCGCGCATCGCCCGGCCGGCCTATCGCAATTTCTTCACGCCCGACCGCAACGACGTATTCGCCGGCTTCCGGACCTGTGCGCTGTGAGAAGCGTCCGCCGACGACATCCGCTCGATCCTTGCGTGACTTTCGCCACAGAATCGTGGTCCCGCAGCGCGTAGCAATGGCCCTGCACTCGCCTATTGGGGCGTGCTCGGGGAGCGTGTAGTGACCGACATAGCGGCAGAAGTCAGGGATATCCTCGTCTTTCACCTCGGAGCCGAGGAAGGGCAGCTCGCCGACGGCGCCAGGCTGGCCGAAGACCTGGGAGCCGACAGGCTCGACCTCGTCGAGATCGCCATGTCGTGCGAAGAGCGGTTCGACATCGACATTCCCAACCATATCGCGACCACGCTGGCGACCGTGGGCGACGCGGTCCGGTTTATCCAGGCGCAGGTCGGCGGGACCATGGGCGCGGGCCCGGCTCGCCCGCGCCTCGAACTCCTGTTCGGAGAGGCGTTGCATGCCTGTGCCAGGCTCGCCCTGCGCCAAAGGGGCAGGGGAGTGGCGATGCGCATTATCCTGATGCTGGCCGTCGCCGGCCTGGTCACCTTCGTCCTGCAGCCGGCCGGCGCAGCCGCCGAAACCGGCTACGCCGCGTTCGCGGCGAACGCGGCGAAGACTTCCTCGATCGCCTTCATCTGGTTGCCGGCCGCCGAGGACGGCACCAGGATCGGCGTGTGCACGCCCGCCGCCCGCCAGGCGGCGACGCCTTCGCGCACTTTCGCCGCCGGCCCGAACAGCGTGTTGTCCGCCAGCCATTTGTCGGAGAGATATTTCGCCACGTCGTCGCGGCGTCCTTCCGCGACGGCCGTCTCGATCGCGTCCATTTCCTCGACGTAGCCGGCCTCCTTCCAGTAATTCCGGTAGTTCGGCAGGAACGCGTAGTTGGAGAGCGTGCGCCGGTTCACCGCCTTGGCGGCCTCCACGTCGTCGCTGATGCAGGTCGGGATCATATTGCCGATGAAAAAGCCTGCATCGTTGCGCTTGGCCGCCGGCAGCGCCAACAGCGACTGGCCCATGTGCGACAGCGACGCGTTGGCGAACACCACCCCCTGGGCCAGCTCGCCCGCCAGCGCGACCATCCGCCTGCGCAGCGCCGCGACGATGATCGGCGGCAGGGGACCGAACGACTCCTCGGCGCGGAACTTCTCGATGAAGGCGCGCGTGTCGGCCAGCGGCTTGCCCGGCGTCACGCCCATCCGCACATGCGACGGCCCGTGCGCGATGCCGATGCCCAGCCGGAATCGTCCGCCCGATACCTCGTGCATCATCGCCGCACTCTGCGCGAAATCGACGATGGTGCGCTGATAGATCGGCGCGATCGAGGTGCCGAAGGTGATCGACTGGGTGTTCCACGACAGCGCCTCGCACATCGACATGTTGCCGAACGGGCTCGACACGTAGATGCCGGCGAAGCCGCGCCGTTCGGCCTCCTGAGACAGTTCGATGGTGCGGCGTCGGCGCCCGGGCACGGCGATCAGGCAAAGAGCAGGAAGCGGTTCGGACATCGTGACCTTTCCTTCGGCTGACGGTTTCAAGCGCGCAGCACGGTTCTCACGTCGTCCTGGATCATCGGTTCCGAATGGAACAGGGCGCTGACGGACTCACCGCTGTTGATCCGGCGCATGGCCTCGGCCAGGGCCGGCGCGATCGACAATGCCGTGAGCTTCGGCACGTGTTTTTCGGCCGGGATGGGAACCGTGTTCGTGCAGACTATTTCGAGTACGTCCGGCTCGGCGGCAAGGCGCTGGGTTGCGGAATTGGCGAATATTCCGTGTGTGCAGGCAATCCGTATGGAACGGGCTTTGTTATTGCGCAAATGCCGAAGCAGTTCCAGAATTGATCCGCCGTTCACGATCTCATCGTCGAGAACGATGACGTCACGATCGCGGACATCGCCAATCAACATCGATATTCTGACCTGCGTGTCGCTTAGCCGTTCCTTGGTGCCGGCTGCGACGGGCACCCCCAGTCTCTTGGCGAAGGCCGCGGCACTCTTGGCATTTCCCAGGTCGGGCGATACCACCACCCCGTTGGTCAGATCGTAGCGCCGGAAATATTGCGCGAGCTCGGCGAGCGCATGGAGGTGATCGACAGGGACGCTGAAGAAGCCATGAACCTGCGGCGAATGGAGTGTCATCGTCAGGACCCGATTGGCTCCCGCGGTTGCCAGCAGGTCGGCGACCAGGCGACCACCGATAGAAATGCGAGGCGCGTCCTTCTTGTCGGAGCGCGCATAGGCATAGTGAGGGATCACGGCCGTGATCCGCGACGCGGAGGCGCCCCGGGCAGCATCGAGCATCAACAGGAGTTCGACCAGATGGTCCTGGACGGGCGAGCTCAGCGGCTGAATGAGAAACACATCCTGCTCGCGGCAATTCGCCTGGAGCTGCACCTCGATGCAGTCATTTGAAAATCGCTTGAGCTTCGTCGGCAGGAGCGGAACCTGAAGCTTTGCGCAAATCTCCTGAGCCAGTCCGGGATGAGCGCTACCACTGAAGATGGCAATCGGACCCAACGAGGTGTCTCTCGCAACGATCTGGGGAGCTTCGCGCGGAGTTTATGGCAGACGGTAGATTGTCGATCAAGCGGATGTCGGACGCTTAGCGTGAATTGGCGCAGACTATCCCGTCGCCACTTCCTTGAAGCGCCGCAAGGTCTCGATCTGCCGATCGAGCTCGGGCATCCGGTACATGGGATAGAGCATCACCATCTGCGCGCCGAGACGCTTCCAGCCTTGCGCGGCATTTGCCCAGAGCTGCGGGTCGGCCTTATCCATGCGCAGCCAGCCTTCGAGCCCGAAGGCGGCGGGATCCCGTCCGAATGATTTCAGATGCTCGCGCAGCATCGCTAGCTTCGGCTCGGCCACCTCGGGGGTCATGATCGGCATCCAGCCGTCGCCGAGACGGGCGGCCCGCTTGACCACGGCGTCCGACGATCCGCCGAACCAGATCGGGATCGGGCGCTGGACCGGAACGGGCAGCAGGTTGACGTCGACCAGGGTGTGAAACTTGCCGGCGAAGGTGACCAGATCCTGCGTCCACAGCCGCCGCATCACCTCGATCTGCTCGGCCTGCCGCGCGCCGCGCGTCTTCCACTCCATGCCAAGCGCCTCGTACTCGACATGGTTCCAGCCGACGCCGACTCCCAGACGCAACCGTCCGCCACTCAGGATGTCGACCTCGGCCGCCTGCTTGGCGACGACCCCGGTCTGTCGCTGCGGCAGGATGAGCACGCCGCTGCACAGCTTGATCGTCTTGGTGACGGCCGCGATGAAGGCCATCGTCGTGAACGTCTCGTGGAAAGGGTCGTGCTCGCTGTAGACCGGCTTCCAGTCGCCGCGCGCCGCCGCGCCAAAGACGTGATCGGCGACCTCGATGCAGTGATAGCCGAGCGCCTCCGCGGCTTGCGCCCAATCCCGGATCTTCGCCGGGTCGGTGCCTATGTCACGTGTCGGGAAGAGGGCATTCAGCAACATCGAAGACTCCTGGGCCGGGAACGTGGTCGGGAACGCGGGTCGGCCATTGTTCGCAAAATGGCTTGAGTCTGGCAAATATCGACATGGCCGGTCGATGGTGCCCGACATTCGAACCGCGTTCCCACCCGCCGCCCTTCCGGCGATACTCGATCCCGCTCACGGGAGGGGACATGGCGATCAAGACCGGCAAGCAATACATCGACTCCCTGCGCGACGGCCGCAGGCTCCATATCGACGGCAAGGTCGTGTCCGATGTGACTGCCTACCCGCCGTTGCAGGGCGTCATTGGCACGATCGCCTCCCTCCACGACGATCAGCACGATCCGGCTTACCAAGAGGTGCTGACTTACCGTTCGCCCACGACCGGCAAGGCGGTGAGCACGACCTATCTCGAAGCCCGCACCGCCGAGGAGTTCAAGGCGCTCGCCGGCTGCTTTCACCTGCGCGCGCTCCGCACCTTCGGCCTGATGGGGCGGTTGACCGATTTCATGTCGGCCTTCCTGGTCGACCAGGCGGTGGCACTTCGGGCGCTCGGCAAGTCCGAGGCGGCGGCCCGGGCCCAGCACATGGTCGAGCATTGCCGCGAGAACGACCTCCAGGTCACCCATGCGCTGATCGATCCGCAGACCGACCGGTCGACGCTCGATGCGCCGTCACAGGCGGTGCAGGTCGTCGAGCGGCGGGCCGAGGGCGTCGTCGTCAGCGGCTGCCGGATGCTGTCGACGCTGGCACCGGTGGCCAACGAGTGCTACGTCGGCCCCTACTATCCGCGCCAGCCGGGCGAGGAAAAGTTCGTCCTCGCCTTCGTCGTGCCGATGAACGCACCGGGCCTCTCGATCCTGGCCCGCGAAAGCTTTCATCGCGGCGAGGACGCCTTCGACCGTCCGCTCAGCAGCCGGTTCGACGAAGGCGACGCCATCCTGATGTTCGACAAGGTCCTGGTGCCGCACGATCGCATGATCATCGACGGCGACCTCGAGGCCTATAACGGCATGCTGTCGGCGCGGCCCGGCTACACCCCGATCCAGGCCACGATCCGCTCGACCATGAAGCTGCGCTTCCTGACCGGCGTTGCGACGGCGATCGCCCGCGCCAATGGCCGGGACAAGCTGCCGCGCTTCCAGGCCGCCATCGGCGAGCTGATCGCGCTGGTGAGCGTCGCCGAGGGCATCCGCGCCGGCGCAATCGAGGAAGGCCTGCGGCGGGCGGAAGCCTTCGCAGCGGGCAAGCTCAAGATCGAAGGCGACGGACTCAGCGAGCCGAAGACGATCGGCGTCTGCGGTGGCGCCGCCATCAACTTCTACTTTCCCTACGCCAACACCAAGGCGGCCGACGTGCTGCGCCTGGCCGCCGGATCGGGCGTTTTAGCCATGAGCGGGGCCGACTACGCCCATCCCGAGGTCGGCCCCCTGATGGACAAGTGGCTCATCGGGCCGGGCATCGATGCCAAGAAGCGCCTGGAACTCATGAAGCTCGCCTGGGACATGACCGGCAGCGAATTCGGTTCGCGCGCCGGGCTCTACGAACGCCTCTACTCGGGCGATCCCGAAATCAATGCGCAGCGCTGGTTCAGAAGCGCGATCACCCGGGAATGCGAGTCACTCGTGCACGAGCTGCTCAAGGCGTGACAGGTGCTGTCGGTCGTTGCGGCGGTCCGTTCACCCGATTCACTTGGTCGCCTTGAACGTCCCGGAAACGGAACCGTCGGGGCCTTTGCCGGTGATGGTGCCGCCCACCGCGCCCACCGGGCTGGAAGATGTCGATACGAAATTGCCATTCACGCTTGCGCTGCCCGGGCCCGTGACATTGTTGACGATGAGGGGGCCGCTGAAATTCGCCGTGCCCGGGGTCAGCTTGAGGTTGGCGGTGGCGCTCCCGGTATTGCCGTTCTGGCCATTGGCGACGGCGGTGAAGTTACCGGTCTGGTTGCCAAAGTTCCAGCCGATGGCGACTGATCCGGCGGCAACGTTGCCGGGATTTATGGTGACGGAAAAGCTGCCGTTGTAGGTCGCCGTTCCCGTCGTCGGCAGCTGCGCGTAGGTCGGGATGGCGCCGGGAACGAGCGCCGCGGTCCCGCCGGTGATGGCGGGATTGACCGCCGCCGGATTCTGGTAAACCACGCCGCCGCCCCATTGCTGCCAGCTCACCGGTTGCGGAGCCGTAAGCTGCCCGGTCCTGGCGTTACCTGGCGTGCTCTGCTGCGGCTGTGCGGCCAGGCCCTGGGTGCCTTGCGTGACCTTCACGACCGCCGGGCCGGCCGGCGCATTGCTGCGCCCACTGCTGCCGCTGCGGCCTTCGAGCTGGGCGATCTGGGCGTTGAGCATCTGTTCGCTCACCGGCGCCGGCAGGGCCGGCGGAGCATTGACCCGCGTCGTGACCTCGAAGCCCGGACGGGTCACGGTCTGTGTCTGTCCCTGGCCGGTCACCGTCATGTCCCGGCCGAACATGAAGGTCGAGACGGTCTGCCCGGCCTGGGCGTCGACGATCGAGATGCCGCCGCGAATGCCGGTCGTGGCACCCGGCGTGTTGATCAGGACCGGCTGGACCTTGCTGATCTTGCCGCCGACGAGCCTCAGCACACCCTTGCTGAGGGTGACGGAAAGGTCGCCGACGCCTCTCGAGGGATCGTAGATGAACCTGTCGATGACCAGTTGCGCATCGGGCCCGACGGTGAGCGACGTGCCGTCGAGGAACACCAGGTGGGCGCGGTCGTTCACGCTGGTGGTGATCAGCTCGGAAGCCTGCACGTCCACGCCGACGCGCAGCACGCGTTCGGCCTCGGCGGGCGGCTTGCCCAGCGGATCGCCTTCGGCGGCGGAGGTTACGCCAATCCGCACCTGGGCGCCGGCCGGCACCGCCAGGGCAAGCACGGTGGTGGCCACCAGGATCGGGGCCAGCAGGATCGCGGGATACGACGCCAGACGGCTCAGGGTCGACGGTGACATGGATCCTCCGCTTTCTAGAATCGCCAGCTCACGCCGAACATTCCGGTCGTGTTTTCGAAGGCATAGTTGGGCAGGCTGGACCCGCGCGCGAACCGTCCAGCCGACAGGCGCACGGTCGTGCGGTCGTCGAACGGCACCGAAAGCGTCACGCTCACGATGCTGTCGAGCTGATAGCGCATCGTGTTGGGATCGACCGTCGGATCCGGCGCATCGTAGGTCCACCACTGCTCGGCGTAGGCGAGCCCGATGGTCCAGGCCTGCAGGCTCCGGAACAGCGGATCAGGGAAGCGGAAGGCCATGCCGCCGCCCAGCGCCCACAGCATGTAGCTCTGCACGGGGGTCAGGCTTGCCTGGAAGCGCGAAGCGGTACCGTTGCCGAGCAGGCTGACCGTCTCGGTGAGCTGGTACTCGAATGTCGTCGTGCCGATGTAGGCGGTGCCGTTGTACTGGTTGTTGTTGGGCAGGTACCAGGTGTTGGGATGGTCCTGCTGCGACGTGGCGAACGTCGAGATGTTGCGCAGGCGTCCCGTCAGCAGGGTGTTGACCTCGAGGCCGCCGCCGTAGGCGCCATAGTAGGGCGTGTCGTAGAGCCACACGTAGCCGACGTTCAGGAAGGGCTTCAGCGTCATGTCCTCGAAGGAACCGCTCAGCACCTGGAAGCGCGGCCCGGTCGTGAGCTGGAGCAGCGCGACGTTGGTGGTGGAGACCTGGAACTGGCGGTTGGCGTAGCCGGTGAACTGGGTTTCCAAGGCGGCCTTGTCCTGCGTAGCGAGATCGTAGCGGTGCGTGACCTGCAGCGAGCTTACCACGCCCCAGTCAGGACTGCCCGTCGCCGCCTGGTTGAGGTTAGCGGGCGCGCCGAACAGCAGGACGTTGGAATTCGACGGGCCGAGATTGGCATTCGACTGGTAGCGCCAGCCGACGAACGCCTCGCCGGCGAAATACGAACGGCTGAGCCGCTTCTGGATTTCCGCCATGAACTGCTCGGCCCGGGTACGGATCTCCGGCGGCAGCGACGAGGAACTGAGCACCGCCTGCAGGTAGCTCCGTGCCGCTTGGTAGGAGCCCAGCCGGAAGTACAGCACGCCCAATTCGAGGCGCACACGCGGCAGATCGGGATTGATGATCAACATGCGCTCGAGCGCCGAAATCGCGCCTTCGAGGTCGCCGGTTTCGATGGCAAGGCCGGCAAAGCGGAACAGCACGTCGAGGTTGGCGGGGTCGTGCAGCGTTTCCTGGAAGGCCTCGTCGTACCGTCCCTGCAGGCTTGCCGATGCCGCGCCGGAAGGCGCCTGCGCCCACGCCCCGTTTGCTGCGAACAGGGCGGTTGCCGCTCCGGCGAGGGCAAGCCGCCACCAAGACCCTGCCCTAGGCCTCGCCACCACCGCTCCCGTAGGCAATTGCCGCTCCAGCGACGCCGATAGGTCGATTGCTGCTGCGTCGCGGTTCTTCGGTGGGCTGACAAGTCATGAAGATCAGCCGCAGCTTACGCTCGAAAGCGGGCCGCCTGCCACACCGAAGATGTGCCGGCTCGCAATTCTGCGCGTGACGGTGGAGCGGCCCCTACTTCTTGCCCACCAACGGACACCCGCCTTCGTCCAGCGGCCGGAAGGCCTCCTTGCCCGGCACCGTGGCGATGATCTTCGCCAGATCCCATTCGCCTTTCGACTCCTCGGGCGTCTTGACCTGCATCAGGTACATGTCGCGGATGACGCGTCCGTCCTCGCGTACGCTGCCGTCCTTGGTCATGAAGTCGTTGATCGGCAGCTTCTTCATCTCGGCCAGCACGGCCTTGGCCTCGTCGGTGCCGACGGCCTTCACGGCCCTGAGGTAATGCAGCACGGCGCCGTAGGTGCCGGCCTGGATGAAGCTGGGCGGCCGGCCGATCTCCTTGGTGAAGCGGTCGGTGAAGGCGCGCGCCTCGGGATTCATGTCGTAGTAGAACGGACTCGAAATCAACAGGCCCTGCGCGATCTTCAGGCCGACGCCGTGCACGTCGGGGAACTGGGCAAGCGGCGCACTGATCCTCATGCCCTGCTTCGCCAGGCCGAACTCGGCCGCCTGCTTGATGGCGTTGACGATGTCGTTGCCGCCATTGGCGACCAGCAGCCCCTTGGCTTTCGAGGCCTGCGCCTGCAGGAGGTAGGCGGAGAATTCCTGGGAGTTCAGCGGATGGCGCGCCGAGCCCAGCACCTTGCCGCCCGCCGCCGTGATGAACTCGGTGGCGTCCGCTTCGATCGCCAGCCCGAAGGCATAGTCCACGGTGATGAAGAACCAGCTGTCGATGCCCTGCTTGCTGAGCGCGTTGACGATGGTCTTGGTCTGGCCGTAGGTGTCGTAGATCCAGTGGATGCTGTTGGGGCCGCACGCCTTGGCGGTCAGCGCCGAGGTCGCCGCCGCGGTCGGCATGACGATGCGGTTCTTCTCCTCGGCGACCTTCACCAGGGCGAGCGCGATCGCCGAGTTCGGGATGCCGATGACCATGTCGACATTCTCGTCGTCGTACCAGCGCTTGGCGATGCCGACGCCGACATCCACCTTGCTCTGGAAATCGGCGCTGACCAGCTCGATCGGCTTGCCCAGCACCGAGCCGCCGAAATCGGCGATGGCGAACTTGGCCGCGGCGACATCGCCCGGCCCGGTGTTCTCGGCATAGGGGCCCGACATGTCGTCCAGCACGCCGATCTTCACGGCGTTGTTCTGAGCGAGCGCCGTGCCGCCGAACAGGCAGCCGGACACCACCGCCGCAAGAGCGGCCTTGGCGTATCGCATTATTTCCTCCCGATCGTATTTGTTGGGTCAATCCTAGCGCATTGCTGGGTGGCACGCTGCCAGCAAAGACGAGCGGCGCTGGCTTGCTTTCACGAGCGGTGGCCGCCACGGTGGCGGCCGGTCGTGAATAAGGAGACGTCGTGATGAAGATAGACTTCGCGGGCAAGAAGGCCATCGTGTGCGGCGGCAGCCGGGGCATCGGCAAGGCCATCGCGCTGGGCTTCGCGGCCTGTGGCGGCGACGTATCGATCTGCGCCCGCGACCCCAAGGCCCTCGAGGAGACCCGAGCCGAGATCGCCAAGCTCGGCCGCAAGGCTCATGCCGCCAGCGCCGACCTCGCCCAGGGCGACGCCGTGCGCGGCTATGTGCGCGAGGCCGTTGCCAACCTGGGCGGCGTGGATCTTTTGGTCAACAACGCCTCGGCCTTCGGCTCGTCGGACGACGACAAGGGTTGGACCAGCAACCTCGCGGTCGACATGCTGTCGATCGTGCACGCGACGCAGGAGGCGTTGCCGGCCTTGAAGCAAAGCAAGGGCAGCGTGGTGAACATCTCCTCGATCGCCGCCCACCATCCCGCGGCGCGGCAGCCGCCCTACGGCGCGATCAAGGCCGCGGTGATCCACTACACCGTCACGCAGGCGGCGATGTACGCCAAGGACAGGATCCGGGTGAATTGCATCGCGCCCGGGTCGATCGAGTTTCCCGGCGGTGTGTGGGACCGGCGCAAGACCGACAATCCCGCCCTCTACAACGCCACGCTCGCCTCGATCCCGTTCGGCCGCATGGGCCATGCCGAGGAGATCGCGAATGTCGCGCTGTTCCTCGCCTCGCCGCTGGCGTCCTGGGTGACCGGCCAGGCCATTGCCGTGGCGGGCGCGCAGGGGCTGTAGCCACCATCGCGCATGGTGCTTCCGTCGTCTCGACCGGAGCGCGAAGTGCGGCCTCAAGTGGCTACGACCGCGCGCGACGTGCCAATGACGGCATCGATCTTGCTTCCGACGGACCTCTTGCGGCGACCTCTTGCGGCAAGTCGAAGAGCCGTTCGCGGCGACGCGCGGCCAACCATCGGGGAGTATCCAGTGACCAGCGCAAAGCGGCCCAAGGTGGCCTTCATCGGCACGGGCGGCACCATCTCCTCGCTCGGCATCCATCCGCTCGAGTTGCAGGACTACGGCGTTCACAACAAGCGCATGCATGCCAGCGAGATCGTCGCCCGCTTCCCGGTGGTCGAGGAGATCGCCGAGGTGATCCCGGTCGATTTCCGCAACGTGCCGAGCCCCGAGATCTACTTCCCGGAATGGCGCGAACTGGCGGCGCTATGCCATCGCCTGGTGGCCGACCATCCGGATCTTGCCGGCATCGTGGTCGGCCATGGCACGGCGACGCTCGAGGAAACCGCCTGGGTCCTGAACCTGGTGCTCAAGGTACCGGTCCCGGTGGTCATGATCGGCTCGCAGCGGCCGGCCTCGGGCCTGTCGACCGACGCCGCGATCAATCTTTTGAACGGCGTGCGCGCGGCGGCCAGCCCCGACAGTCGCGGCCGCGGGGTGCTGGTGCTGCTGAACGACGAGATCCAGGCGGCACGCGAGGTCACCAAGACCTCGAACTGGCGCATGCAGACTTTCCGCACGCCCGACTTCGGCATCCTCGGCCACGCCGACGCCGACCGCATCGCCTACTACCGCCGACCCGAGCGCCGCCACATGCCCGACACCGAGTTCGACATCGAGGGGCTCGACGCCCTGCCGCGCGTCGACATCGCCTATGCCTATGCCGGCTCCGACGGCAGCGCGATGCGGGCCTTCATCGCGGCGGGGGCGCGCGGCCTCGTCTCGGCCGGCTTCGCGCCGGGCATGCCGCCGGCCGCCGACCTCGCGGCGATGACCGAGGCGGTGCGCCAGGGCATCGTGGTCGTGCAGTCGTCGCGCGCCGGTTCGGGGCGCATCCACAGAAGCCAGAAGCTGGCCGACGCCGGCGTCCTCGCGGCCGATAACCTCAACCCCCAGAAGGCGCGGCTGCTGCTGGCGCTGGCCCTGACCCGGACCTCCGACCCGGCCGAGATCGCGCGGATCTTCGCGACCTATTGAGCCTGCGCGGCTCCAGTCGGTTGGCATTTTGCGCAGTGAGACAGGGAGCGGACGATCATGTGTCCTTCCCTTGTCACCATGCCCGGGTGCTGGTTTTCTTCGCCAATGGTGAAGAACACAGACGCCATGTCGAGCGACTCCGCCTATGACTACATCGTCGTCGGTGCAGGGTCGGCAGGCGCGGTGGTCGCCAGCCGGCTGACGGAGAGCGGCGCCTACCGGGTGCTGCTGCTGGAGGCGGGAACCGAAGGCTCGAACTTCTTCTGGTCGCGTGCGCCTGTTGGCGTCGCCAAGATGATCGACGATCCGGCCGTCAACTGGTGCTACGCGTCGGAGCCGGATGATGGCTCGGGCGGGCGGCGCATCGACGTCCCCCGCGGCAAGATGTTGGGTGGGTCGAGCTCGATCAACGGCATGGTCTATATCCGCGGTCAGGCGCAGGACTACGATCACTGGGCACAGCTCGGCAACCGCGGCTGGAGCTACCAGGACGTGCTGCCGATCTTCAAGCGCATGGAGCGTTACGACGGTGGCTCCGACAGGTTCCGTGGACGCGACGGCCTGCTGCGCGTCACCGACACGCCGCGCCACAAGGTGCCGCTGTTGGAGAAGATGATCGCGGCTGCGGAACGAATAGGCCTGCCCTTCAATCCCGATCAGAACGGCGAGACCCAGGAAGGCATTGGCATGTCGCAGGTGACGATTGCCAAGGGCCGCCGCCAGAGCACGGCCTACTGCTATCTCGACCCGGCCCGCGCGCGACCGAACCTTGTGATCGAACAAGGGGCGATGGCCGAGACGCTGATTCTGGAAGGCAGGCGATGTGTCGGCGTTCGCTACGCCGTCGGCGGGGTGAAGCGCGAAGCGCGGGCCGCGCGCGACGTGATCGTCTCGGGCGGCTCGATCAACTCGCCGAAGCTGCTCGAGCTTTCCGGCATCGGCCAGGCGGAACGGCTGCGCGCGCTCGGCATCACGCCGCTGCACGACCTGCAGGGCGTCGGCGAGAACCTGCGCGACCACTACTCGCCGCGCGTGAAGTTCGCGATCAAGGAGAAGAACCTCACCTTCAACGACAACGCCCGGGGCTGGCGGCTGGCGCACGAGGCGGTCAAGTACGCGCTGTTCCGCGAAGGCTTCCTGGCCTCGACATCGGTGCCGATCCGTCTTTACTTCCGCACCCGGGTGGGACTCGAGACGCCGGACGCGACGGTGTCGATCGCGCCCTTCCTGTACGAGATGATCGGGCGCGAGCGGCGCGTCTCCAAGAGGGCGGGCATCACGATGAACGTGAATGTGCTGCGCTCCGAAAGCATCGGCTCGATTCACATCAAGTCTACCGATCCGGGCGAGCCGCCGGCGATCCGCTTCAATTTTCTGTCAGCCGCCCACGATCGTGCCGGCGTGCTGGCCGCCATCCGCAAGGGGCGGGAACTGATGGCGACGACGCCGCTGAAAGAGGTCACGGGCGAGGAGATCGCACCCGGAGCCCATGTGCAGAAGGACGACGAACTGCTCGATTGGGTGAGGAAGAACGCCGAAACCACCTATCACCCGGTCGGCACCTGCAAGATGGGCTCGGATCCCTTGGCGGTGGTCGATTCCGAGCTGCGGGTTCACGGTATCGCGGCCCTGCGCGTCGCCGACGCCTCCGTCATGCCGACACTGACCAGCGGAAACACCAATGCGCCCACCATCATGATCGGCGAGAAGTGTGCTGAAATGGTGCTGGCCGCGGCCGCGACGCGCAAGGCGGC
>DASZJU010000037.1:0-9413 GCA_035947815.1 Reyranella sp. | reverse complement strand
CACATCACCGGCAAGGGCGCGCACGGCGCGCGGCCCGAGAGCGGCATCGATCCGGTGATCATCGCGACCCAGATCATCTCGGCGCTGCAGAGCGTGGTGTCGCGCAACGTGGCGGCGCTCGATTCGGCGGTGATCTCGGTCACCCAGATGCATGCCGGCGACGCCTACAACGTGATCCCGCAGGAGGCGGTGCTGCGCGGCACCATCCGCGCCTTCCGCAAGGAGACGATGGCGCTCGTGAAGGAGCGCATCGAGACCATCTCCAAGGGCATCGCCCAGACCCTGGGCGGCAGGGCGGAAGCCGACGTGCGCATCGCCTTTCCGCCGCTGGTCAACAACAAGGACGCGGTGACGTTCATCGCCGACGTGGCGGCCGAGATCGTGGGCGAGGAAAACATGAACCGCGAAGGCCCCTACGTCATGGCCTCGGAGGATTTCTCCTACATGCTGGAGAAAGTGCCGGGCGCCTTCATCAACATCGGCAATGGCGGTGGCGAGGGTGGCTGCGAGGTCCACAATCCGGGCTACGACTTCAACGACGACATCATCACGCTCGGCGCCACCCTGTGGTCGCGTGTGGTCGAAAGGAAGCTCGTCAAGGACGCACGGTTCAAGGACGCACGGTGACGACGCCCGTCGAGCCGCCGCGGACGGCCGGCATCAAGGGCTGGCTGCTGCGCGACCTGCCGTATGCCGCGATGCTGGGGCTGGCGTTGGGCGGACTCGTGCTCACCAGCTTCCACAGCGCGACGACGCATTATTATTGGATGGCGCTGGCGCCGATCTATGGACTGATCAGCATCATTTCGGGATGGCGCAATCTCGACACAGGCGCCGAGCGGACGAAGCTGGTGATGACCCAGGCGCTGCACTGGCTGGCCTTCCTGGGGGCGATGTGGCTGATGTTCCTCCCGGAAGTGCGGGGCGTCGTCAACGACAACGCAACCGCGCTCACCCTGCTGATCCTGCTCGCGCTCGGCACTTTCGTCGCCGGCGTCCATGCCGGTGTCTGGCGGATCTGCGCGGTCGGCGTGTTTCTCGCGGCATCGGTGCCGGCGGTGGCGTGGATCCAGGAATCCGCCATGCTGCTGCTGGTCGGCGCGCTGCTGCTGGGCGCCGTCGGCTTCGCTTTCTGGTGGATGTGGCGTCGCGAAAGCAAGCGGGCGTGATCAGCCTCTGGATCGACTATGTGAGCCCCTACGCCTTCGTCGCCAAGGCAGGGGCCTATGCGCTCGCCGAAGATTACGAGGTCGAGCTGCAATGGCTGCCCTACACGCTCGACGTCGCCTCCTTCATGGGTCGGGTGGAAGAGCGCGATCCCCATCATTGGCGCCGTGTGCGCTACTCCTACATGGACGCCCGGCGCTTTGCCAACAAGCAGGGCCTCGTGCTCAAGGGGCCGAAGAAGGTCTACTATGCGCGTCCGGCCAATGCCGGGATGCTCTACGCCCAGAAGCACGGCGTCTTTCGCGCCTACAACGATCTTGCCTTCGACCGCTTCTGGCGGCGCGAGCTCGATCCGGAAAGCGTCGAGGCCGTGGCGGCGCTGCTGGCCGAGGCAGGCGCGCCGCCGGGCTTTGCGGCGTTTCTGACGGGCGAGGGCGGGGCCGAGCATGATCGCCTGCGCGGCGAAGCGGAGGCCGCGGGCATCTTCGGCGTGCCGACCTTCGTCTTCGACGGCGAGCTGTTCTGGGGCGGCGACCGTATCGGCCTGCTGCGCGAGCGGCTCGACGAGAAGGGCGTGAAGCGCCGCCCGGTACGAGGCTAGGGCGCGCGGCTAAGGCGTCTTGGCTGCGGGCGGCCGGTCGAGCGTGCGGTCGATGCGCTCGTGCAGCGTCTTCACCGCGCCGCGCTGCTTGTGCAGGCGCTCCTTGATCAGCCGCTTGGCGCGACGAAAGGCGTCGGTCACGGCAAATTGCGGGTTGGCGAAGCGGTCGTCGGCCTGCGGCGTGTGATCGACGTTGATGTCGATGCCGCCCGGCAGGGTGAGGTGAATGTTGGCGCTGTAGAGACCGCTGGAGCGATGATGCTTGTCGGGCACCCGGATCACGACGTGGCAGGCGGTCAGCCGACCATGGACATGTTCCAGTGCCTCGACATGCTCCTCGATCATGCGGCGGAGCGCCGCGCTGGGGTCGCTGCCCTGAAAGCTGATCTTGAGCTGTGTTTTCACTGGACCCTCCCTCGCTCTCTATCAGAACGCTGGCCGGTGCCGGCAAGTTGCAGGCCTTAAGGCGTGTTCGCCGGCAGGCCCCGGCCTACAAGGTAAGCGTCGAGCGTGGCGCTCCAGAGCTGCGGCGCCGTGCCGATCTGATGGCCGGTCAGCCCCTCGGGCGGCGTGTATTCGTGAAACGCGCCCTTGCCGCCGGCCGCCTCGAAGGCCGCAAAGTTTGCGCGGCTGTGTACCAGCGAATAGAACGGATCCTTGTCGCCGTAGAGCCATATCGTCGGCTCGGCGAAGGCGGCACCGCGCTTGAACAGCGTCTGGTTGACCTCGCTCGCACTCCAGCACCTTCCGCCGAGCCAGCCGCCCACGAAGTTGACGACGGCCCTCGGCACGTCGGGCTGGCGGCCACTCCAGGCGACGGCGAGCACGCCGCCGCGCGACTGTCCACCGACGGCCACCTTGCCGCGATCGACGAAGGACTGCGCCAGGATCACCGGCGTGATGGCGTCGATGTCGCGCAACGCGCGGTCGGCGCCGGCGAGCGACAGCGGCGGCTCGCAGGTGTAGCCCTGCGTCCGATCGGCGGCGAAACCCTCGTCGTAGGTTCCCTCTGAGCCGCCGCGGCCGCGCCGTGACGGCAATACGACGGCCCAGCCGCGCGCCGTGAACCATTCGGCGAGCGTGCGGGGATCGAAGGGCCGCGCGAAGATCGAGGGATTGGTGCCGCTGCCGGTCGAGCCGTGATGAAAGATCAGCGTGGGGAAGGGTCCGGCGCCTGCCGGCTTGTAGGTGATGACGGCGAGTTTCACCTGCTCGCCATCGACGCTGACCGGCACCATCGTCCGCTCCTGCGCCGCAGCCGGAAGCGCCGCGGCCAGCAGCGCGACAAGGAGGAAGAGTGGCGCTAGTCGCCCGCGGCGGCGAGCGTCGGGCTGGCGGGTTTCGCCGACCGGTCCCTTTGCGGGACGACGCGATGGCTCACCATGCGGTGATGCAAGGTGCGGATCGTTTCGCTTCCCCGGGTCAGGCAGAGCCATGGAAAGACAGCGTGCACGAAACAGGCGAGGGCGCCAACCAGCATGCGGCCGCCAAAGCCGAAGGCCATGGCCATGTGCTGGAAGTAGGTCTCGTTGACCGAGGCCGGATGATCGGTGAAGCGGCGAAACATCTGGTGATTCTAGCGGTCCGGCCGGGAAACGGCTTGCTACCTTTGCGTCGGATGGCGCAGTCTTGAGAATTCCATTCCAAGGAAACGCCGATGGCCGCGAAAATGTCGCTCGATTCCTTCGACAAGAAGATCCTGGATTGCCTGCAGGACGATTCGAGCATGGCCCTGGCCGAGATCGCCCGCCGGGTCGGGCTGTCGACCACGCCGTGCTGGCGGCGCATCAACCGCCTGCAGGAGGCCGGCATCATCCGCGCCCGCGTGGCGCTCTTGGAGCGCAAGGCGGTGAATGCCGGCGTCACCGTGTTCGTGGCCGTGCGCACCGCCCAGCACAACGCCCAGTGGCTCGGCCGCTTCGCCAAGGCGGTGGCCTCGTTCCCCGAGGTCATGGACTGCTACCGCATGAGCGGCGAGATCGATTACCTGATCCGCCTGGCGCTGCCCGACATCGAGGCCTACGACGCCTTCTACAAGCGGCTGATCGCCAAGGTCGAGCTGTCCGACGTCACCTCGATGTTCGCCATGGAGGAGATCAAGTCCACCACGCGGCTCCCGCTCAGCTACCTCCCCTAGCCTCCGGTGACGACGGCCTTTAGGATTGCCGCCATCCAAATTTGCAAGACTGCAGGGGAAACGATGACCACGGGCAAGAACCGCAAGAAAGTATTGATCGTCGGCCGCATGCCGCAGGCCGGCATCGACGTGCTGAAGAAGCGCGACGACGTCGACTACGAGATCCTGGCTGACGATTCGGCAGCCTCGCTGCATCCCAAGCTCAAGGACGCCAATGCGGTGACCCTGGGCGGCACCGCCTTCCGCCAGGCCGAGCTCGACGCCGCGCCCTCCATGATGGTGGTGGCCCGTCTCGGCGTTGGTTTCGATGCCGTCGAGATCCCGGCGCTCAACAAGCGCAAGATCCCGCTGATGACCACGGGCATCGCCAACTCGGTGTCGGTGGCCGAGCACGCCATGTACATGCTGCTCGCCTCGGCGCGGCTCACCCGCAAGCACGACCGTTTCGTGCGCGAGGGCACCTGGGGCCAGCGCCTGTCGGACCTGCCGGCCGATCTCGCCGGCAAGTCGATCCTGGTGGTCGGCATGGGCCGCATCGGCTCCCGCACGGTGAAGCGCTGCGCCGCGTTCGAGATGGACGTCTTCGTGCTTGACCCCAACATCTCCGAGGCTGAGATCAAGAAGGCCGGCGCCAAGAAGGTCACCGACCTCAAGGCGATCCTGCCCAAGGTCGACTTCGTGTCGGTCCATTGCCCGAAGTCACCCGAGACGGTGAACATGTTCAACGCCGAGACCTTGGCGCTGATGAAACCCGACGCCTTCCTGGTAAACACCGCGCGCGGCGGCATTATCAACGAGGAGGCGCTCCACAAGGCGCTGAGCACCGGCAAGTTGCGCGGTGCGGGCCTCGACGTGCTCGACAAGGAGCCGCCGGATGCCAGCAACAAGCTGTTCGGCCTGGAGAACGTCATCCTGAGCCCGCACATGGCCGGCGTCACCAAGGAGGCGAGCGACCGCATGGCGACCACCGCCATCGAGAACATTTTAAGCGTGTTCGACGGCCATCCCATCGCAGCGCATGTCGTGAACAAGGAAGTCTTGGGGTAGCGCAAAACTGTTGTCCTGAGCGCAGCCTACCCGCCCGCCAGATCCTCGATCTCGTCGTCCGTTGGAAACCGGCCGGTCTTGCTGCGGGTGTATTTGAGCGTGCCGTCGACGGTGACGTCGAACTGGCCGGATTTGCCGGGGCGCAGCTCGATGTCGGCTGGGCCCCGTTTCTGGAGGTGATCCCTCACACGGAGGGCCTGCGGCTTATAACCTCAAGCGCCGCAATATTCGATCAGCACTTTCATGGCGTAAAGGTGGGGCGTTAAGCTCGTCCCAACAAGGGGGATTTTCGATGAAGTACGGACCGCTCGGCCGCTCGGGCCTGATCGTGAGCAGGATTTGCCTCGGCGGCAATTCGTGGGGCGCCAAGGGCCGCCGCGGCTGGGGCAAGTTCGACGAGGCCGAGGCGCCGGCCTATTTCAAGCGCGCGCTCGATGTCGGCATCACCTTCTTCGACACCGCCGACAACTACAATGCCGGCCGCTCCGAGGAGATCATGGGCGCCACGCTCATGAAGATGGTCAAGCGCGAGGAGATCGTGCTGTCGACCAAGGTCGGCATCCGCCAGAGCCCGGTCGCCAACGATGTCGGCACCGGCCGCAAGCACCTGATGGCCTCGATCGACCTGCAGCTCAGGCGCCTGCAGACCGATTACATCGACGTCTACCAGGTCCACCGGCTCGATCCGCACACGCCGATGGAAGAGACCATGTATTCGCTCGACCAGCTCGTGCGCTCGGGCAAGGTGCGCTACATCGGCGGCTCGACCATGCCGGCCTACAAGTTCGCCCAGATGGTGATGATCGCCGACTGGAAGGGCTATGCGCGGCCGATCGCCATGCAGAACCTCTACAACATGATCCAGCGCGAGGAAGAGCGCGAGATGAACCGGCTCTGCCACGAGCAGGGCGTCGGCCTTATTCCCTATTCGCCGCTGGCGCGCGGCTTCCTCGCGGCCAACCGCAGCAAGGAAGGCGGCGGCGCCACCGAGCGCGCGAAGAACGACGTCCAGGTGCCGGCCGGCACCTACCGCGACTGCGACTGGGAGATCGCCGAACGGCTGAAGAAGGTCGCGGTCGGCAAGAATGCCTCGCCCGCCCAGACGGCACTCGCCTGGCTGCTCAGCAAGCCCTATATGGGCTCACCCATCATCGGCGCCACCAGCCTCGACCAGCTCACCTCCGCCGCGCAATCGACGGAGATCGCGATCACGCCGGACGAATCGAAGATGCTCGAGGAGCCGTATCAGTTCCGCGTTTCGCCGATGAACTGACGCCGCTATTCCGCCGCCTCAACGCGGCGAGGAAGGGGTGCCACCCGGGCGGCGCAGTATTTGAACTCCGGAATCTTGCCGAACGGGTCGAGCATCGGATTGGTGAGCGCGTTCGCCGGGCTTTCGTTGAAGCAGAACGGCATGAACACCATGCCGTCAGCGACCTCGCGGTCGGCGCGCAGGATCGCCTCGATGATGCCGCGCCTTGTCTCGACCGTGATCATGTCGCCGATCGAGAGCCCACGCCGTTCGATCTCGTAGGGGTTCATGGCGGCGATGCCCTGCGGCTCGATCGCGTCGAGCACGCCGGCGCGCCTTGTCATGGCGCCGGTATGCCAGTGTTCGAGCATGCGACCGGTCGTCAGCACCAGCGGATATTCCTCGTCCGGCACCTCGTCGGGCGGCAGCAGGTCGGCCGGCACGATGCGGCCCCGCCCGTCGGTCGTCGGGAAGCCGGAAGTGAAGACGATCTCGTTGCCCGGCACGTCAGGACCGTCGGCCGGATAGATGACCGAGTCCTCGCGCGCGACGCGATCCCAGGAAATGTGCTGCAGCGAGGGCATGACCCGGGCCATCTCGGTGTAGACCTCCGAGATGTGATCGTAATGCCAGTCGAGGCCGAGGCGCTGGGCGAGGTCGACGATCAATTCCCAGTCCTGCCGCGCGTCGCCCGGCAGGTCGAGCGCCGGCCGGCCGATCTGCACCTGGCGGTTGGTGTTGGTGTAGGTGCCGAGCTTCTCGGCATGCGCCGAGGCCGGCAGCACGACATCGGCGTGCCAGGCCGTCTCGGTCAAAAAGATGTCCTGCACCACGAGATGCTCGAGCATGGCGAGCGCGCCGCGCGCGTGGTGCTGGTCGGGATCCGACATCGCCGGATTCTCGCCCATGATGTACATGCCCTTGATGCCGCCGGCATGGATGTCGTCGATGATCTCGACCACGGTCAGGCCGCGCTTGGGATCGAGCGTCTGGCCCCAGAAGTTCTCGTACTGCCCGCGGATGTCGATGTTCTCCACCGACTTGTAGTCGGGGTAGTACATCGGGATCAGGCCGACGTCGGAGGCGCCCTGCACGTTGTTCTGGCCGCGCAACGGATGGAGCCCGGTGCCCGGCCGTCCGACATGGCCGGTGATCAGCGAGAGCGCGATCAGGCAGCGTGAATTGTCGGTGCCGTGGGTGTGCTGGGAGATGCCCATGCCCCAGAAGATGATCGAGCTTTCGGCCTTGGCGTAGGTCCGCGCGACATCGCGCAGGGTCGCGGCGTCGATGCCAACGACCTCGGCCATCGCCTCGGGCGAGAAATCCTTGACCTTGGCTTTCAGCGCCTCGAAGCCCGAGACGTTGGCCTGGATGTACTGCTCGTCGTAGAGCTTCTCCTCGATGATCGTGTGCAGGAACGCGTTCAGCAGGGCGACGTCGCTGCCTGCGCGGAAGCGCAGCGAATGGGTGGCGTGGCGCATCAGGTCCTGGCCGCGCGGGTCGATGACGATCAGCTTGGCGCCGCGCTTGGCCGCCTGCTTGAAGAAGGTCGCGGCGACGGGATGATTGGTCGTGGGTCGAGCGCCGATGACCATGATGCACTCGGCCTTGAGCGCATCGGTGAACGGCGCCGACACCGCGCCGGAGCCGACGCCCTCCATGAGGGCCGCGACCGAGGAGGCGTGGCAAAGCCGGGTGCAATGGTCGACGTTGTTGGTGCCGAAGCCCTGGCGTATCAGCTTCTGGAACAGATAGGCCTCCTCGTTGGAGCCCTTGGCCGAGCCGAAGCCGGCGAGCGAGCGCCCGCCATGCTGCTGCAGGATCTTCTTCAGGCCATCGGCGGCGCGCGCCAGGGCTTCTTCCCAGGTGGCTTCGCGGAACACGGTCAGCGGATCGACGCCGCGCAGGTCGGCGTCGGCCGACTTCGGCGCATCGTCGCGCCGGATCAGGGGCTTGGTCAGCCGCTCGGGCGACATCGCATAGTCGAAGCCGAAGCGCCCCTTGACGCACAACCGGTTCTCGTTGGCAAAGCCGTTGCGCCCGTCGATCTGGACGATCCGGTTGTCCTTGACGGCGACGCGCGTCTGGCAGCCGACGCCGCAATAGGGACAAAGCGAATCGACGACCTTGTCGAAGTCGCCCACCGCGCGGGTCTTGCCCGCCTTGTCCATCAAGGTCTTCTCGAACAGCGCGCCGGTCGGGCAGGCCTGCACGCACTCGCCGCAGGTCACGCAGGTCGACAGGCCCATCGGGTCGTGCATGTCGAACACAGGGATCGTGTGGCCGCCGCGATCGGCCATGCCGATGACGTCGTTGACCTGCACCTCGCGGCAGGCGCGAACGCAGGCGCCGCAGGCGATGCAGGCGTCGAGGTTGACGGCGATGGCGGGGTTGGTGATGTCGAATTCGGCGATCTCGTGGTCATCGAACTTGCTGGCGTAGCGGCCGCTGCCGGCAATGCCCATCGAGGACGCCCATTGCCAGAAATTCGACTGGCTATCGGGGCCGGCATCGGCCGACCGCATGTTGCTGGCTAAAAGCTCGAACACCATTTCGCGCGACTTCTTCGCGCGCTCGGTATCGGTCTTGACCACCATGCCCGCCGCCGGTTTGCGGATGCAGGAGGCGGCTAGCACGCGCTCGCCGTCGATTTCCACCATGCAGGCGCGGCAATTGCCGTCGGGCCGGTAGCCGGGCAGATCGACGTGGCAGAGATGGGGGATCCGGGTGCCTTCGCGCTTGGCGACCTCCCAGATCGTCTCGCCCTTGTCCGCGACGACCGTCTTGCCGTCGAGCGTGAATTCGACCTTGCCCGTCATCTCAGGTGTCCTCGCGGAAATGCACCAACAGGTGATTGACCGGATTGGGCGCGGCCTGACCGAGGCCGCAAATCGAAGAGTCGCGCATGACTGTTTCCAGATCGCGCAGGGCAGGCTCGTCGAGCTTGCCTTTCCTCTCCAGCAGCGAAACCATCTTGCCCGTTCCCTCGCGGCACGGCGTGCACTGGCCGCAGCTTTCGTGGCTGAAGAACTTCAGCAGGTTGATCGTCGCCGCCCTGGCGCTGTCCTTGTCCGAGAATATCACCACCGCATGTGACCCGACGAAGGCACCCTGCTTGGCGAGCTCGCCGCCGAAATCCAGGGGAATGTCGCCCATCGACGCCGGCAGGATACCGCCGGAGGCGCCGCCTGGCAAAAACGCCTTGAATT
>DASZJU010000036.1:0-4387 GCA_035947815.1 Reyranella sp. | reverse complement strand
TTGGCAACCGGGGGCGCGAAAGCCTTACGGCGCGCGGCTTTTTGGCGTTTTCGCGCTCGTGCAAATAGGTTTCAAATTTCCCTTCGGCGAGAGGCGCATCGGTGAATTTGGCCGAAAAGCTCGTGATGCGCCTGATCGGCGGCAACATCATCGAAGGGAGGTGCTACGGATCGCTGCTTCGAGCTTCCCACATCGTACCCTGGGCCGAGTGCAGTGATGCACAACGCCTCGATGTGCATAACGGCCTGCTCCTCTCCGCGCTCTACCTGGGAGGTGCGCCCATCGGCGCGCCGATCGTCGGTTGGGTCGCTGATCGGTTCGGCCCGCGTTGGGCGCTCGGCGTTGGCGCCGCCGCGGGCCTAGCCGCGGCGATGGTGGCGATCCGCTATCTCACGAAGCACGGTGCCCTGCGCGTGCGCATCGACCTTGAACGCCTCCGCTTCATCCAAGGCTGTCGGCTTGAAAATTCCGCCGACGCTGCTCGCCCGCGCTGCCGACACGATTGAACGAGCCAATCAATGCACGTTCAGGTCAAAACCGGTCAGCCGCCGACCGGCCACAAGCCTAGTGTCGGCTCCGAGCCTGAAAACAAGAATCGCGTGCAAGCCTATGACAATAGAAAACCGCATTTCGCAAACACCGGGCGTGAGGAATGACCGGAAAGGGGCAGCTTGGGCCATCCGCCGGACGTAGGCCCTTTGGGCGGCAGTTCGCGCGGATCAGGACCGGCGCCGCCGTGAGTGACTTGGTCGCCCCGGCCGTGCGACAGGGGAAACACCGCGTCGCGTGCGCCGACGCTGGCGAGCTCGGCCGATAGATCGGTGAGCTGATAGGCGACGAGATGAACCACCTCGCCCTCGCGCTGAATGCGCCCGCGCACAGCCAACATTGAGGCGGTCATCACTGAGCGGCGGAATTTCTCGAACGTTTGCGGCCACACGACGAGATTGGCGATGCCGGTCTCGTCCTCAAGCGTGATGAACATCACGCCCTTGGCTGACCCTGGCCGCTGGCGCACGAGCACGAGCCCTGCGGCTTCGAGCCAGCGGCCGTCGCGGGCCTGCATGGCGTCGGTGCAGCTGATGATGCGGCGCGTGTGAAGATCTGCGCGCAGGAAGGCGATGGGGTGGCTGCGCAGCGTCAGGCCAACATGGCCATAGTCCTCGACGACTTCGCTCCCCGCCGTCATCGGGCGCAGCATGACCGCGGGCTCGTCGACCTCGGGGACCGGATCGGTCTCGCGCGCGGCGGCGGCGGCAAAGAGGGGCAGCTGCTCGTCTCGGAGCGCCTTGATCGCCCAAAGAGCTTCGCGGCGGGCGAACTCCAGTGCCGGACCGAAGGCGTCGGCTTCGGCGAGCTGGACGAGCGCGGCGGAGGGAACGGCGGCCCGGCGCCAGAGATCATCAACGGAGACAAAGGGCCGATCGGCCCGGTTCGCCACGATCGCAGCCCCATTGGCATTGGCGAGGCCCTTGACCATGCGCATGCCAAGGCGAACGGCGAAGCGGCTCTCGTCATCGGTGGGCTCGAGGGTGCAATCCCAGCGGGACGCGTTCACACAGACCGGACGCACTTCGACGCCATGCTTCTTGGCGTCGCTGACGATCTGGGCGGGCGCGTAGAAGCCCATCGGCTGAGCGTTGAGGAGCGCCGCGCAGAACACGTCAGGGTGCCAGCACTTTACCCAGGACGAGGCATAGGCAATCAGCGCAAAAGAGGCTGCGTGGGATTCCGGAAATCCGTAGCTGCCAAAACCCTCCAGCTGCTTGAAGGTCAGCTCGGCGAACGCCTGGTCATAGCCGTTAGCGACCATGCCGTTGATGAGCTTGTCGCGAAACGCCGAAACGCCGCCCGTGAACTTGAAGGTCGCCATGCTCTTGCGGAGCTGGTCGGCTTCGCCGGGTGTGAAGCCGGCGCAGACGATCGCGACCCGCATGGCCTGCTCCTGAAACAGCGGCACGCCGAGCGTCTTGCCGAGCACCTGCTCCAGCTCGAGTTTGGGATAATGGACCGGCTCCAGCCCTTCGCGGCGACGCAGATAGGGATGCACCATGTCGCCCTGGATCGGGCCGGGGCGGACAATCGCCACCTCGACGACGAGATCGTAAAATGTCCTCGGCTTGATGCGGGGCAGCATCGACATCTGCGCGCGGCTTTCGATCTGGAAGGTGCCGAGTGTGTCAGCCTTGCGGATCATCGCGTAGGTGCGCGGATCCTCGGCCGGGATGGTCGCAAGGTCGAGATGGATGCCCTTGTGCTCGGCGAGGAAGTCGAAGGCCCGCTTCATGCAAGTGAGCATGCCGAGCGCCAGCACATCGACCTTCATGAATTTGAGGCTGTCGATGTCGTCCTTGTCCCACTCGATCACCTGTCGGTCGACCATCGCGGCCGGTTCGATCGGCACGAGCTCGTCGAGCCGATCGTGCGTCAGCACGAACCCGCCGGGATGCTGGCTGAGATGACGCGGTGCGCCCATGAGCTGGCGGGCGAGATCCAGTGTCAGCCGCAGGCGCCGGTCCGAGAGGTTGAGGTTCAAATCTTCGACATGCTTGGCCTCGACGCCTTCTTCCGACCAGCCCCAGACCTGCGAGGACAGCATCTTGATGAGGTCGTCGCTGAGGCCGAGGGCCTTGCCGACATCGCGCACCGCGCCCTTGGTGCGATAGCGGATCACTGTTGAGCACAGCGCGGCGCGATCGCGGCCGTAGGTGTCGAAGATCCATTGCATGACGATCTCGCGCCGCTCGTGCTCGAAATCGACGTCGATGTCGGGCGGCTCGCGCCGCTCCTCCGAGACGAAGCGCTCGAACAGAAGGTCATTACGCGCCGGGTCGATCGAGGTGATGCCAAGGACATAGCAAACCGCCGAATTGGCCGCTGACCCGCGGCCCTGGCAGAGAATGTCCTTCGATCTCGCGAAGCGAACGATCGAGTTCACGGTCAGGAAGTAGGGCGCATAGTGCAGCTTCTCGATCAGGCGCAGTTCGTGCTCAAGCGTCGCGCGCACCTCGTCGGGCAGCCCTTCGGGATAGCGCCCGGCGGCGCCTTCCCAGGTGAGCTGCTCCAGCGTCTCTTGCGGCGTGAGCGTCGGATCGGCGCGCTCCTCGGGATATTGATAGGCCAGCTCTTCAAGGCTGAAGCGGCAGCGCTCGTCGATCTCGATCGTGCGCGCCAGCGCCTCGGGATAGCCGGCGAACAGGCGGTGCATCTCTTGGGGCGCTTTGAGGTAGCGATCGGCATGGCGCTCGCGGCGCGCGCCGAGCTCGTCGATCGTGACGTTGTGGCGGATGCAGGTGACGACGTCCTGCAGGATGCGGTGGCCGGGCTCATGGAAGAGCACGTCATTGGTGACAACCGGCGCGACGCGCATCCGCGTTGCCAGATTGGCGAGCTCAAAGAGCCGGAGCTGATCGTTAGGTCGGCGGCGCAGGGTCAGTGCCATATAGGCGCGATCGCCGAAGGCGTCCCGCAGGCGGCGTAGACGCATCGCGCAATCCTCATCCGCCTCGTCCGGGACAAGGACCGCGATTAGGCCCTCGCGATAGGCGACCAGATCGGGCCAGCCGAGTTCGCACCTGGCCTTGCCCGCGCGCTTCTTGCCCAGCGACAGCAGCCGGCAGAGGCGCGAATAGGCCGGGCGGTCGGTCGGATAGACGAGGACGGAATAGCCTTCGGTAAGATCGAGCCGGCAGCCGACCACCAGGCGCACGCCGGTGGTCTTGGCCGCCTCATGGGCGCGCACCACGCCTGCAAGAGAGTTGCGGTCGACCACCGCCAGCGCCTCGACGCCCATCACCGCCGCGGTCGCAAACAGCTCTTCGCAGGAGCTTGCGCCGCGCAGGAAGCTGAAATGCGTAGTCACCTGCAGCTCGGTGTAGCGCGAGCCGCTCATCCGAAGATTCCATGGAGAAACCAGCGCTGCGACCCGGTCAGCGGATCCTCGCCATCGCCGGCGCGGAACACCCAGTAGCGTTCGCCGGCGTCATCCTCGATCCGGAAATAGTCCCGGACGGCGATCAGCTCCGGGTCGCGCTTCCACCATTCGCCGAACACGCGCTCGGGTCCATCGGCGCGCTTCACGCGCCGGCGCATGCCGCGCCAGGTGAACGACACTGGCGGATGGTCTGGAAGCAGCGCCACGGTGTCGATCGGCTCAGGGTGCGCGAGCAGGCGCGACGGCCGCGGCCAATGGCCCGGCCACTCCGCTCCAGTCTCCGGCGCCATGGCCGGGATATGCTGAACCGAACGCTCCGGCACATCGCTCGCCACCGGCGCGATCCGATAGAGCTTCTGCTCGCCGACGCGGTTGGCCAGGAGATCGATCAGGCCAGAGACGTCCGGCTCCGCTTCCTCGACCAGATCGGTGACGGCCTGCTTCGCCGCCAGC
>DASZJU010000035.1:0-16583 GCA_035947815.1 Reyranella sp. | reverse complement strand
ATGGTCTTCCAGATCCAGATCGCCCGCCATCAGGATGCCGTGCCCCTGACACGCGACTATCTGACCGATGCCGAAAACGCCATCAGCACGCCGAGCTCCATGGCGGCGGAGTGAAACTGCGGACAATTTCCCGAGCAAAGTATTTGCAGGGAGTTTCCGCAGTTTCCGCTAGCGATGTGCCAGTCACGGGGCTGTACTCCAGATCCTCGTTTTCCATCAATTCCCGCATTTTCCGCAATTTCCGCTACCCATTTTGTCTGGAGTGGATGGAGTGCACCCCTTGGCTGAGACAGCAAAACTGCGGACAGTTTCTCGAGCAGAGTTTCTGCCGGGGGCCGCCGGTCGTTTTGCTGTCTCACCCAAGGGGCGGGCTCCAGCAGATCGGGATTGGTGGCGCCGCGCGCGCAGAGTGCGCGGGCGCGGCTGGCGTGCTCGGGTTTGTAGAGGGTGGGCGTTCGGGACCGGACATGGCTGATGCTCCTGACGAGGGACTGGAGCGTATTTAAGTATCGCTTTGCTAATTGTCAAGTATTACTTTGCCCACACTTAAGGCGGTCGATCGAATTTTCGGGCGCCATAGCGACCGAAATGCCCGTTCTGGCCCGGAGCGCGCGCCATGACTGTCGGGCGGATGGGAATAAGTAAGCACCATTGAGGGGGTAGACGATTTTCCCCAAATTCCGAAATACCGACCGATCGCGAAGGCGGGGTGCATCACACGATGTGTCCTTAGCGTCATACGGGGCAGGAGATCGATTAAGGCAGCGCGGGCCACGCGCTAAGCGTCATTGGTCGCGGCGAAGGCTTCGAAGGCGTCCTCCACCAGACTGGCATGGTGAAGCATCGCGGCGTGCGCGTCCGCGGCCCCTCGCGAAGGGTGGGAGCAAGCACGCGTCATGTGCGTATTCGCGATCCAGTTGCAGAGACCCTGCGCCACTGAACACTTGTCCCCAATATTTCTCGTGTTAACAGGCTGTGAATGAGTTTCCCTATGGGAGTACCACAGACTACCCTGTCTACCCCCTTCTCAAATAGAGTAAGGCTCTTCGATGGAGCCCAAGAAAGAAACATCAAACGTCACGCGCCTTCCTGGCGTAGATGAGAGACTGTTCCGCGAACCGCCTCACAACTTCGAAGCGGAGCAAGCCCTCTTGGGCTCACTTTTGGTCAACAACACGGCCTATCATCGCATTTCGGAATTCCTGAAGGGCGAGCATTTTGCCGACCCACTACATGGGAAAATCTACGACACAATCGAGAAGCTCATTGAGCGCAACCAGATAGCGTCTGCAATTACATTGAAGGCGTATTTTGAGAATGATGAGGACATGCGGGAGGCTGGAGGCACAGCATATCTCGCGCGTCTAACGGCAGCTTCCGTTCATGTGATCGATGCTCAAGGCTACGGCCGAATCGTCCACGACCTCTATCTTCGCCGGCAGCTCATCGAATTGGGCGAACGTGTTGTAAATGACGCTATCAAACCGGTCCCTGACGAATCAGCAATTCAGCAAATCGAGGTAGCCGAAAAGAATCTGTATGATCTTGCAAGCATTGGGCAGATTGATGGGGGGTTTAAGCCGTTTCGAGCGGCGCTGACTGAAGCCACGCTTGCCGCCGAAGCGGCATACCATCGCGCCGGCCAGCTCACAGGCGTGTCCACCGGATTATTCCAGCTCGACCAGCTCCTGGGCGGCCTGCATAGATCGGACCTGATCATCCTGGCCGGGCGACCATCGATGGGCAAAAGCTCGCTCGCCACAAATATCGGCTTCAATGCCGCCAAGGCGTATCGCGAGGAACACGGCGAGGACGGGAAACCGAAGGTGGCCGACGGCGCCGTGGTCGGCTTCTTCTCGCTCGAGATGTCGTCCGAACAGCTCGCCACCCGCATGATCTCCGAGCAGGCCGAGATTCCCTCGGAAAAGATCCGCAAGGGCGAGCTCATAAGCTCGGACTTCGACCGAGTACTGTCGGTTAGCCAAGAGCTCGAGCATTTGAATTTCTTCATCGACGACACGCCCGCACTTTCTATCGCCGCATTGCGTACCCGCGCGCGCCGCCTGAAGCGCACGCACGGGCTTGGCCTTTTGATCATCGACTACCTTCAGTTGCTGGCGCCGTCTGGCAAGTCACGCCAAGAGAATCGCGTACAGGAGGTCTCCGAGATCACCCGTGGGCTGAAGACGCTAGCCAAGGAACTCGACGTGCCGGTGTTGGCGCTCAGCCAGCTCAGCCGTGCCGTTGAACAACGCGAGGACAAGCGGCCGCAACTCGCTGACTTGCGCGAGTCGGGCTCGATCGAGCAGGACGCTGATGTAGTTATGTTCATCTATCGCGACGAGTATTACCTCGTTCGCGAAGAACCCAAGAGGCGAGACACCGAGACCAATGATCACTTCAACCAGCGATTCGAGGACTGGCGTCAGCGCTGCGAGCAAAATTACGGCAAGGCCGAGGTGATCGTGTCCAAGCAGCGTCATGGCCCGACCGGCATCGTCCGCCTGTCGTTCGAAGGCCAGTTCACCAAGTTCGGCAATTTGGCGGCCGACGACGAGCGGCCAGCCGGACCCGCTTTCTAGGTCCGGGCGATGTCTTTTCCCGCGGCCGACGACGCGACGCGCCGCGCCGGCGCCATCCTGACGATCGATCTCGCGGCGATCGCTGCCAACTGGCGCGGGCTGCGCGACGCGGGCCGCGCCGCCGGCCGGCCGATCGACTGCGCCGCAGTGCTGAAGGCCGACGCCTACGGCACCGGCGCCATGATCGTGGGCCCACGCCTTGCGGCCGAAGGCTGCCGGCAGTTCTTCGTCGCCCATATCGACGAGGGCATTGCGTTGCGCGCCGTGATGCCGGATCACCCGATCTACGTCCTCAACGGCCTTTTGGCCGGCACCGAGGGCGACTTCGTCGGGCACGGGCTGACGCCGGCGCTCAACCATCTCGGCCAGCTCAATGCCTGGCGGGCCGCCGCGCAGCGCTTCAACCGGCCGCTCGACGCGGTGATCCACATCGACACCGGCATGCACCGGCTGGGCTTCGGCCCGGAAGACACCCAGGTCCTGATCAACGAGCGCGGCCGCCTGCGTGGGCTGAGACTCGCCCTGTTGATGAGTCACCTGGTCGTGTCCGAGGAGCCCAACAACCCGATCAACGGCGAACAGCTCTCGCGCTTCCGCGCCTTCGTGAAGGCGATGCCGGGGGCGCCGACGTCGCTGGCCAATTCGTCGGGCATCTTCCTCGGGCCCGATTATCATTTCGACCTGCTGCGGCCGGGCGCGGCGCTCTACGGCATCAATCCCCTGCCCGGGCAGCCCAATCCGATGCTGCCGGTGGTGACGCTGCACGCACGCATCCTGCAGACCCGCCGAATTGACGCTTTCCAGACCGTTGGATACGGTGCCGCATGGCGGTCCGCTCGGCCTAGTCGCGTGGCCACGATCGCGCTGGGATATGCCGACGGCTACTTCCGTACTCTCATCAACCGCACCCATGTGCATCTCGCCGGGCAACGTGTGCCCGTGATTGGCCGTATCTCGATGGATCTCGCGACGATCGACGTGACGGAAGTGCCCGAGGCCGAGTCCGAACTGGGTGCCGTGGTCGAGGTGCTGGGCCCGCACCTGACGCCCGACGACCTCGCCGACCACGCGCGCACCAACGCCTATGAAGTCATGACCGCGCTCGGCCGGCGCTATGCGCGCCACTATGTCGATCGCCCGGAGACCCACCAGTGAGCGTACCGCTGATCACCCTCCTCGGGCGCATGACGCTCGTCTTCCTCGAGGCCATCGGCGCCGTCACGGCATTCGCCATCCAGGCCATCCGCTGCGGCCTGCAGCCGCCGTGGTACCGCAAGCAGATCGTCCATCAGATGATGGAGATCGGCTACTACTCGCTGCCGGTGGTCGGGCTGACGGCGATCTTCACCGGCATGGTGCTGGCCCTGCAGGGCTACACCGGCTTCTCGCGCTTCTCGGCTGAATCGGCCATCCCGAACATTGTCGTGGTGTCGCTGACACGCGAGCTCGGCCCGGTGCTGGCGGCCCTCATGGTGGCCGGCAGGGTGGGTGCGGCGATGGCGGCCGAGATCGGCACCATGCGGGTCACCGAGCAGATCGATGCGCTCACCACGCTGTCCACCAACCCGTACAAGTATCTGGTGGTACCCCGGCTGATCGCCGCCGTCGTCACCCTGCCGATCCTGGTGCTGCTCGCCGACATCATCGGCGTGCTGGGCGGCTTCCTGGTCGGCGTCTACAAGCTCGATTTCAACGACGCCGCCTACCTCCGCAACACGCTCGACTTCCTGCAGTTCCAGGACGTCTTCTCGGGTCTCGTGAAGGCCGCAGTGTTCGGCTTCCTGATCGCGCTGATGGGCTGCTATCACGGCTACACGTCGAAGGGCGGCGCTCAGGGCGTCGGCATGGCGACGACCAGCGCGGTGGTCTCGGCGTCCATGCTGATCCTGACCTTCAACTACTTCATCACCGAAGCCTTCTTCGCGCTCTAATGGCTCCCTCGAAGATCTCGCTGCGCGGCGTCACCAAGTCCTTCGGGCCCAAGAAGGTGCTGCGCGGCATCGACCTCGACGTCACGGCGGGCGAATCCATGGTGGTGATCGGCGGCTCGGGCACCGGCAAGTCGGTGCTGCTGAAGTGCATCCTGGGCCTGATGCAGCCCGACGACGGCTCGATCACGGTCGACGGCATGGAGACCGTCGATCTCGGCGATCATGGCCGCAGCCAGGTCATGCGCAAGTTCGGCATGCTGTTCCAGGGCGGCGCGCTGTTCGATTCGCTGCGCGTCTGGGAGAACGTGGCCTTCGGCCCGATCCAGAGCGACGGCATGCCGACTGGGCAGGCGCGCGAAGTGGCGATCGCCAAACTCGGCAATGTCGGGCTGGGACCCGAGATCGGCGAGCTGTTCCCCGCAGAGCTGAGCGGCGGCATGCAAAAGCGCGTGGCCCTGGCGCGCGCCATCGCCCGTGAACCCGAGATCATGTTCTTCGACGAGCCGACCACCGGCCTCGACCCGATCATGGCCGATGTCATCAACGACCTGATCGTGAAATGCGTCAGCGACCTCGGCGCCACCGCGGTATCGATCACCCACGACATGGCGAGCGCGCGCAAGATCGGCCACCGCATCGGCATGCTCCACGAGGGCCGCCTGATCTGGCAAGGCCCGGTCGCCGACATCGACCGCACGGGCAATGCGCACGTGGACCAGTTCATCCACGGCCGCGCCGAGGGGCCGATCCAGATGCAGGTGCGGAGCCTCTGACCATGGCGTATGGGCCAAGCCTCGACGAGGCGCGGCGTCACTTCGCCGAGGAACTTCGCGTCGTCAGCCATATCGGCTCCGACCGCCTGGTCGAGGCCTTTGCCGCCGTGCCGCGCGAGCGCTTCGCGGGCCCGGGACCGTGGCGTCTCCTTCACGACGGCGACGGTTACTGGAGCACGCCGGATGCAAATCCGCACTGGCTCTATCACAACGTGCTGGTGGCGCTCGACGAGAAGCGGCGGCTCAATATCGGCGGGCCGTCTTTGTGGGCGTTCCATTTCGACCGGATCGGCGTGCGCCAAGGCGATCGCGTGCTGCAGATCGGCGCCGGCTCGGGCTACTACACGGCGATCCTCGCCGAACTCGCCGGGCCACGCGGCCGCGTCGATGCGCTCGAAATCGACGAAGGGCTGGCTGAGAACGCTCGGCGCAATCTCGAAGGCTGGCCCGCCGCGCGGGTGCGCTGCGCCGACGCCAGCGTATCGATCGAAGGGCAATGGGATGTGATCGTGGCTTTCGCCGGGGCTGCCACGCCCCTCGCCTGGTGGCTCGATGCGCTGGCCGACGGCGGACGCCTGTTGCTGCCGATGACGACCGAACAGCGCGGCGGTTTCATGCTGCGGCTCGATCGCCGCGGCGCGAAGCTGGCCGCCCGCTCCGCCGGATGGGCCGGCTTCTACCCCTGCGCCGGCGCGCGCAGCGAGGAGGATCAGGCAGCCCTCGCCCAGGCGTTGAATGACCATATGGGCCAACAGGCGGTGCGCAGCCTGCGGCGCGACCGGCATGCCAGGGACGAAACCTGCTGGCTGCACGGCAACGGCTGGTGCCTCTCCAAGCGCGAGCTGCACTGATGGCCCGTTCGATCAAGCGCTTCGTCTGCCAGTCGTGCGGCGCGGTCACGAGCAAATGGAGCGGCCGCTGCGAGTCCTGCGGCGAGTGGAACACCATCGTCGAGGAAGCGGCCGCCGCGCCCGGCCCAGCCGGTGGCGGGCTCGCGCGCGGCGGCAAAGGCCGCACCCTCGATTTCGCCGGCCTCACCGGATCGACGCCGCAGCCGCCGCGCTACAAGAGCGGCATCGCCGAGTTCGACCGCGTCTGTGGCGGCGGGCTGGTGGTGGGCTCGGCCCTGCTGATCGGCGGCGATCCCGGCATCGGCAAATCGACCTTGCTCCTGCAAGTCGCAGCGGCGCTGGCGCGCCAGCATACCTCGTGCGCCTACATCTCGGGCGAAGAGGCGCTCGATCAGGTGCGGCTGCGCGCCGAACGGCTGGGCGTCGGCGACGCGCCGGTGCAGCTCAGCGCGGCGACCTCGGTGCGCGACATCGTGGCGACCCTGGAACGGCCCGACGCGCCCAAGGTAGCGGTGATCGATTCCATCCAGACCATGTGGCTCGACACGGTCGACAGCACGCCGGGCACGGTCACCCAGGTGCGGGCCTCGGCGCAGGCCCTGGTCGAGCTCGCCAAGCGCCGCGGCATCGCCGTGCTGCTGGTCGGCCACGTCACCAAGGACGGCGCCATCGCCGGTCCCCGCGTGCTCGAGCACATGGTCGACACGGTGCTCTATTTCGAGGGCGAGCGCGGTCATCACTTCCGCATCCTGCGCACCGTCAAGAACCGATTCGGTCCGACCGACGAGATCGGCGTGTTCGAGATGTCCGACCGCGGCCTGTCGGACGTCGCCAACCCCTCGGCGCTGTTCCTGGGCGAGCGGCGCGGCCGCGTCTCAGGCGCCTGCGTGTTCGCCGGCATCGAGGGTACCCGGCCGTTGCTGGTCGAGATCCAGGCGCTGGTCGCGCCCTCCTCGTTCGCCACACCGCGCCATGCCGTGGTCGGCTGGGACACCAACCGGCTCGCCATGGTGCTGGCCGTGCTCGAGGCACGCTGCGGCGTCGCCGTTGGCGCCAACGACGTCTACCTCAACGTGGCCGGCGGCCTTCGGATCGGCGAGCCGGCGGCCGACCTCGCCGTGGCGGCGGCCGTCGTGTCGTCGCTGGCCGACGAACCGGTGCCAACCGACATGGTGGTGTTCGGCGAGATCGGACTGGGCGGCGAGGTTAGGCCCGTGGGGCAGCGCGAACCCCGGCTGCGCGAGGCGGCCAAGCTTGGTTTCCGCAGCGCTCTTATTCCTCGAGGAGGGCCGCCGCGCGGCCGCGCCGGCTCTGGGCCCGCGCCGCGCGCGCCGGAAGGCATCGCCATTGACGAAATCGAGCATCTGGCCGACCTTGTGGCGCGATTTCAGCCGACCGAGCGGCGCCTCAAGCGGCCGCGCCGCGAGGGTTCTTCGGATCGCGGGCGCGAGTAGATCACGGAAGCGTAGACGGAGAGTACTGGGGGGATGGACAAGCTCGGAATCACCGTATTCGACGTCGCCGTCATCGCCGTGGCCATCTTCGGCGCGCTGATCGGCATGTCGGCCGGCTTTGCCCATGCCGTTCTGTTCATCTTTTCATGGATCGCCGCCGGCTGGCTGGCGTGGCGTTACGCCAAGGTTATCCAGCCCGAGGTCGAGCAGCTCGTCGGCAGTACCGAGCTCGCCTATTTCCTGTCCATGCTGGCGGTCTTCGTCGCCGCCCTGATCGTGCTGGTGATGCTGACCAACGCGCTGTCGCGCTCGGTCCGGTCGGGACCGCTCGGCAAGCCTGACCGCATCCTGGGCGGAGGCTTCGGCGTGCTGTGCGCCTGGGTGGCGATCGGCACGGCCTTCCTGTTCTACGGTTATCTCGGACCCCGCCAATTGCCGCCGGCGGTCGAGGGCGGCGCCACCTTCCCGATGATCAAGGAAATGGCCAATTTCGTCGAACCGTACCTGCCGCCGGGCTTCCGCACCCGCCTGTCGGGACGCGGCAGCACCGATACCGGGTCGACCTCCCAGCCGTCGCCGGACCCGGTGCCGTCACCGGCCGACGTGCCCAAACCGCAGGACGCGCCCAAACCGCCGCAGTGAGATATCCTTGATGCGCAACCGGCGGTCCCCAGATATAACCCCGCCGTGCCAAGCACCCCCAAGCGCCCCGACGACGACCTCGACAAGTTTCACGAGGAGTGTGCGTTGTTCGGCATCTACGGGACTTCCGACGCCGCCGCCCACACCGCGCTCGGCCTGCACGCCCTTCAGCATCGCGGCCAGGAGGCGTCCGGCATCGTCACCTTCGACGGCCGGCACTTCCACAATCATCGCGCCGCGGGCCTGGTCGGCGACATCTTCGGCGCGCCGTCGGTCATGGCCAAGCTCAAGGGCTATTCGGCGGTCGGCCACAACCGTTACGCCACGACCGGCGGTTCGTCCGACCGCAACATCCAGCCGATCTTCGCCGATTTCGACTTCGGCGGCCTCGCCCTTGCCCACAACGGCAATCTCACCAACGCCTACCTGCTGCGCAAGGAACTGGTGCGGATGGGCTGCCTGTTCCAGTCGACCACCGACACCGAGGTCATCAACCACCTGATCGCGCGCTCGAACTATTCGACCGTGGTCGACCGGCTGATCGACGGCCTCGGCCGCGTCAAGGGCGCCTATTCGCTCCTGCTGCTGACCAACGAGGCGCTGCTCGGCGTGCGTGACCCGATGGGCGTGCGGCCGCTGGTGATCGGCCGGTTCGAGGATGCCTGGATCCTGACCTCCGAGAGCTGTGCGCTCGACATCATCGGCGCGCGCTTCGTGCGCGACGTCGAGCCAGGCGAGATCGTCATCATCGACGGCAACGGCCTGCGCTCGATCAAGCCGTTCGCCAAGCAACCGCGCCGCTTCTGCGTGTTCGAGCACATCTACTTCGCGCGGCCCGATTCCCGGGTCGAGGGCGTCGGTGTCTACGATGCCCGCAAGCGCATCGGCATGGAGCTCGCCAAGGAAAGCCCGGTCGACGCCGATGTCGTCGTGCCGGTGCCCGACTCCGGCGTGCCGGCGGCGATCGGCTATGCCCATCAGTCGGGCCTGCCGTTCGAACTCGGCATCATCCGCAACCACTATGTCGGCCGCACCTTCATCGAGCCGGTCGACACGATCCGCCATCTCGGCGTGCGCCTGAAGCACAACGCCAACCGCGGCCTGATCGACGGCAAGCGCGTGATCCTGGTTGATGATTCGATCGTGCGCGGCACCACCTCGATGAAGATCGTCGAGATGGTGCGCCAGGCCGGCGCCCGCGAGGTGCATATGCGCATCGCCGCCCCGCCCACGACCAATCCTTGTTTCTACGGCATCGATACGCCCGAGCGCGACAAGCTCCTGGCCTCGCACTACGACGTCGCCGGCATGGCGAAGTTCATCAAGGTCGATTCGCTGGCCTTCGTGTCGATCGACGGACTCTACCGCGCCATGGGCAAGCCCGGCCGCGATCCCGACCAGCCGGCCTTCTGCGACGCCTGCTTCACCGGCGACTACCCGATCTCGCTCGACGACCAGCTGGGCGTCGAGGACCGCCAGCTCTCCCTCCTCGTCGAGTCGGCCTGAGGCTTCCCGCGTGGGCGCCGCTCCCGCCGGTCGTCTCGCCGGTCGCCTTGCGCTGATCACCGGCGCCTCGCGCGGCCTGGGTGCTGCCACCGCGCTGGCCTACGCCCGCGAGGGTGCGCATTGCGTGCTGGTCGCCCGCACCGTGGGCGGGCTCGAAGCCGTCGACGACCAGATCAAGGCGCTGGGCGGCTCGGCCACCCTGGTGCCGCTCGACGTCACCGACGGGCCGGGCATCGATCGCCTGGGCGCTGCGCTCTACGAACGTTACGGCCGGCTCGACGTGCTTTTGGGCAATGCCGGCATCCTGGGCACGCTTTCACCGGTCGGCCACATCGAGCCCGCGATTTTCGAGCGGGTCATGGCGGTGAACATCACCGCCAACTGGCGCCTGATCCGCTCGCTCGATCCGCTGCTGCGCCAGTCCGACGCTGGCCGCGCCATTTTCGTGACCTCCGGCATTTCGCACAAGGCGGTGCCCTATTGGGGCGCCTATGCCGCCAGCAAGGCCGCGCTCGACATGCTGGTCGGCATCTATGCCGCCGAGGTTGCGCATACCGCCGTGCGCGTGAACCTGTTCAATCCCGGGCCGACCCGCACCTTCATGCGCCGCGAGGCCTTCCCGGGCGAGGATCCGGCGAAGCAAACGCCTCCCGAAGCCCACGCGGAGGCGCTGATCCGGCTGGCCCTGCCGTCCTGCACCATGACCGGCCAGTGGGTGGCGGGAGACGGCGTCGCAGACCCTTGAACCTCCTGCTCCGCTTGACGACAGCTGCGATTGACCTCTCGAAGGCCTACCCGAACTTGCCGTCCGGAATCATCGAGATCTGGCTGGGGTCTTCCTAGCGCTGCTTCTTCGCCCGGCTGGCGAAAGGGTTCTTCGGTTTGCGCATGGCGAGGCGGATCGGCACGCCCGGCAGATCGAAATCGTCGCGCAGGCGATTGGTCAAATAACGCAGATAGTCGTCGCCCAATTCCTGGGGCTGGCTGACCGACAGCACGAAGGTCGGCGGTCGCTTCTTGATCTGGGTCATGAAGCGCAGCCGAATGCGCCGCCCCTTGGCGAGCGGCGGCGGATGCAGGGTCTCCATTTCGCGCAGCCAGCGATTGAGCTTGGGCGTCGGCACGCGCTTGTTCCAGATGTCGTAGGTTTCGAACACCTTGGGCATCAGCCGCTCGACGCCGCGACCATTGAGCGCCGAGAAACCCACGATCGGCACGTCCTTGACCTGGGCGAACGACGCCTCCAGCCGGTCGGCGAGTTTGCGCCACGCCCGGCTCGAGGCCTTCTGGTCGTCAGCCAGAAGGTCGGTCTTGTTGACCGCGATCACCAGGGCGCGGCCTTCGTCGATCACCCGGCCGGCGATGGTGAGATCCTGCTTCTCGGCCATGTCGGCGGCGTCGAGCACCACGACAACGACGTCGGCCAGCCGGATCGCATCCAGCGTGTCGGCGACCGACGCCGCTTCGAGCTTGGCGTCGATGCGGCTCCGGCGCCGCATGCCGGCGGTGTCAATCAGGCGCACCAGCCGGCCCCGCCACTGCCATTCGACGCGAATCGAATCGCGCGTGATGCCGGCCTCGGGGCCGGTCAGCATGCGTTCCTCGCCGACCAGCCGGTTGAGCAGGGTCGACTTGCCGACATTGGGGCGGCCGACGATGGCCAGCAGCACCGGCCGCTTGTTGGCCTCTTCGACGCTCTCCTGTTCCTCGAGGGTACGCGGCTCCTCGTCCTCTTCCTCGTCGGGGATGGGCTCGATGTAGCGGGCCAAAGCCTCGTGGAGATCGCTCAGGCCTTCGCCGTGCTCGGCCGAGACAGGGAGCGGCTCGCCCAGGCCGAGCCCATGCGCTTCGGCCAGGCCCTGCTGGCCGGCGCGGCCCTCGCACTTGTTGGCGACCAGGACCACCTTGTCTTTGCGCTTGCGCAGCCAGCCCGCGAAGCTCTCGTCCATGGGCAGGATGCCGGCGCGAGCATCGATCAGGAACAGCACGACGTCGGACCCCTCGATGGCGCGCTCGGTGAAGCGGCGCATGCGCGCCTCCAGCCCTGCGCCGCCGGTGGTTTCCCAGCCCGCCGTGTCGAGCAGGGTGAAGGCGAGGTCGCCCAGCTGCGCCGGCGCCTCGCGCACGTCGCGCGTCACGCCCGGCGTGTCGTCGACGATTGCCCGGCGGCGGCCGACCAGGCGGTTGAACAGAGTCGACTTGCCGACATTGGGCCGCCCGACGATGGCAACGCGCCGCGGCGGCCGCCTGTCCTCAGCGGAGGGCAATGAGTCGACCCGAATCGGTCAAGACATAGATGGTGCGGTTGGCGATGACCGGTCCCAGCCGGACGGGATCGCGCACGTCGAGCTTGCCGAGGATTTCGCCGGTATAAGGCGAGACGGCCAGGAGGTCGCCCATCGTGCCGGCGATCAGAAGACGGTCGCCGGCCAGCACCGGGCCCGACCACAGCACCGGCTTGCGGCGCTTCTCGTCCTGATATTGCGTGAGCGGCGTCACCCACTTGATCTTGCCGTTGTCACGGCTGACGGCGGCGACGTCGGCGCTGCTGGTGGTAACGAAGGCGAAGCGACCAGCGACCCACGGCGTCGTGCTGCCACCGATGCCGCGTTCCCACAGGCGCTGGCCGCTGTTGAGCTCGACGGCGGAGAGCTGGCCGGCCGTGCCCATCGCCAGCACGACACCGCGATCGATCACGGGGCGGCCGCGAATGTCGCTCAGATTGCCGAAGGCCCGCACCTCGCCGCGCGCGCCGATCATCGATTCGTTCCACACCGGCCGGCCGTTATCCAGCCGAAGGCCGACCAGCTCGCCGGACGAAAACGGCGCCACGACGAAGTCGCCGGAGCCCGCCGGGCTGTTGCCGCCGACATAGCCTGCGCTTTCCGTCAGGCCGGAGAATTGCCAAAGATCCGAACCGTCGACGGCGGCAAGGGCGGCCAGCTTGTTGTCGATACTGATGACGAACACGCGGTCGCCGAACACCAGCGGCGCGCCACGCACCGGCGCGCTCACCGCCGAGTTCCAGATCTCCTTGCCATCGTTGGGATCGAGCGAGAACACCGAGGCGAAGCCCGTGGTCACGAACAGCCGGCCGCCGTAGTAGGCGAGACCGCCGCCGAACTCGTCGTCGTCGCGCGCCTTTTCCGGCTTGAGCGTCACCCGCCAGATCAGCTGGCCGGTATCGGCGTTGAAGGCCGACACGGTGCTTTGCGCGTCCTTGGCGAAGACCTTGCCTTCGGCCACGACCGGCGGCGTGGTCAGGATACGCGACGAGGTCGAGCCCGCGCCGACATCGGCCGTCCAGATGACCTGCGGCGATGGGCCGACCGCCAGATTGTGCATCGCATAGTTGGCGAAGCCGCCGGACTGCGGCCAGGAATCGTTGACCGTGGGTGCCGGCAGCACGATCTCGACATTGGCCATGTCCTTGTCGGGCTCGATTTCGCCGCGCTCGGCGAAGACCGCGACGCGCTCACCCGGCAGCGGCGTCTTGCTCTTGCCGAACCAGTCACCGACCGTATCGGTGATACCGCATCCGGTAAGCGACACACTGAGCAGAAGGACAATGGCAAGGACCCGGCAATCGATCGCACGCGAGGCGTTCGCCATGATCCTACTTCGCCTCCGCGGCGCCGTAGAGACTGAGCATCGCCGTGACGCGCTGCTGGGTGCCCTGCGGCAGCTGCGGATCCTTCGAGATCTCCGTCCACAGCTCGCGGGCGCGCTTGAGGTCGCCCTTGCGCGCCGCCACCAGCGCCTGCAACTCGCGCACGCTCAGGCGGAACGGTCGGTCGGGGGCGGCGAGCGGCTCGAGCTTGGCGATCATCTCCTCTGCCTTGGCGGTATCCACGCTCTTGAAGGCGGCGATAACGTTGGCGAGGTCGGCCAGCTCGGCCGGCGACAGGGTGGGCGCCAGTGCCACCAGGGCCGTGACCTGGGCGTCCGGCGGTTCGCGCAACTGCGCGGCGATCATGGCCGCCAGCGAGCGATAGGGTTCGGGCGCGCTCGAAGCCTGCGTGTCGAACTCGGCGCGCGCGGCCGCCGGGTCCTGGGCGATCTTGGCCAGCGCCGCCGAATAGGCTGCACTCGCCGTAGCGCGCTGCGAGGCGTTGTACTGGCGCCAGCCGACCAGCCCCGCAACGACCACCACCACGATCACGGCGGCGGCCACGACCAGTGTGCCGTACCGGCCCCACCATTCCTTGAGCTCGTCCTTGCGGACGGCCTCGTCGACCTCATGAAACGCGGCGGAATCGGACAACGATGGCTCCCGGATTATCGCGGAATATCAACAGCTTCAGGGGCGGTTCATAGCCCCCCACCCGAGCTTTGGCAAACGACGGAACGGGGCATTTTAGGGGCGCTTTACCGTGGCCGGCGGTTCTGCAACAATTCGTCCACACGACATGATTCAAGTCGCGGCTGCATGACCAACTTGTACCGTTTCGCCGACCAAAGGGCGCGGCGCCGGATTGTCTCATTCGATCGCCGGGAACTGTCCCGGCTTCTCAATCTTTACAGCCTGCGCGTCGCCTCGGGCGAATGGCGCGACTATGCCATCGATTTCCGGCCGGGCATGGCGATCTTCTCGATCTTCCGCCACACCGCCGAACAGCCGCTCTACGCCATCGCCAAGGTGCCGGGCGCGGCCGCCAATGGCTCAGGGGGCGGCTACATGGTCTACAACGGCCCGCGCAAGCTCGCGCACGGCGAATCGCTCGAAGACGTGCTGCGCGTCTTCGACCGGAAGCTCCGGCTTCTGCTGGGCTGAGCTACCTGTTGGGCGTCGTGACGGCGCCGATGCCGGCGCCTACCGCGGCGCCCACCAGCGCCGGCGCCACGAGTGGCCAGCCGGCCAGCGCGCCCACGGCAAGGCCCGCGCCGGCGCCGATGCCGCCGCCGCTCAGAGCCCGCTCGCCCCAGGTATCGCCACAGGCGGCAAGCGCCAAAGCGAGCGGGAGCACGATCACAGCAACAAACTTGGTTCTCATGACAGACCTCAAAGGGGGATGCGGCCGGTCTTTGCCGCCCGGATTATTATTCGCAGCCACTGAAGGCTCTAATGCCGGGAGGATCTTAGATTTTAAGTTAAGAGTCAAGAAAGCGGTTTAATACATTGAAATAACTAACTATTTATGTCAACCTAAACGTCTCCGCATAGTGCTCTGGCTTGAAGCCGACCAAGAGCTTGCCGCCGACATCGAGCACCGGCCGCTTGATCACCGAGGGTTGGCCGATCATCAGCGCGATCGCCTTCTTCTCGGTAAGGCCTTCCTTGTCCTTGTCCGGCAGCTTGCGGAAGGTCGTGCCAGCGCGATTGAGCAGGCTCTCCCAGCCGACCTTGGCGGCCCAGCTTTCGAGGCGCGTGCGCTCGATGCCCGCCGTCTTGTAGTCGTGGAAGTCATAGGCAACGCCGTGGCCGCCCAGCCAGGCCCGCGCCTTTTTCATCGTGTCAAAATTTTTGATGCCGTAGATCGTTATCGTCTTCGCCACGCAACTAGCTCCCGGTCCTGAAAATTCCTGGCGAGGGATGTCGGCTCGCCGGCACCCCGTTCGTCCTTGGGTCAGAAACGACCTTCCAAGGAGAAAATCAATGTCCGCCGATCGCGAACTCGTGCTCACCCGCCTCATCGATGCGCCACCGGAGAAGGTCTACCAGGCCTGGACAGACCCCAACCTCCTGAAGCAATGGTTCGCGCCCCTGCCCTACACCACGCCGGTCGCCGTGCTCGACGTCCGGCCGGGCGGCGCCAACCTGATTCTCATGCGCGGCCCCGACGGCAAGGACATGCCCAACCGTGGCGTCTATCTCGACGTCGTGCCCAACGAACGGCTGGTCTTTACCGATGCCTACACCAAGGCGTGGGAGCCGTCGGAAAAGCCGTTCATGACTGTGATCCTCACTTTCGAGGACGAAGGCGGCAAGACGCGATACACCGCGCGCGTGCGCCATTGGACGGTGGCCGACCGCGAGGCCCACGAGAAGATGGGGTTTCACCACGGCTGGGGCATCTGCGCCGACCAGCTCACGGCGCTCGTCGCCAAGACCTGAACATCTGCAACCAAAGGAGGACATCAGCATGTCGCAGTCACCCGCACCGTTCGTCTGGTACGAATTGATGACCACCGACGCCCCCGCGGCGGAAAAATTCTACAAGGACGTCGTCGGCTGGACGGCCCAGGACATGAGCCAGGGCGACATGAAATACACCGGCCTGCTCGCAGCAGACACACCGGTCGCCGGCCTGATGACCTTGCCCAAGGACGCTTGCGCCGCCGGCGCCAAGCCGGGCTGGACCGGCTATGTCGGCGTCGACGATGTCGACGCCACCGCCGGCCGCGTGTCCAAGGCCGGCGGGAAGATTCACATGCCGCCCACAGACATTCCCAATGTCGGCCGCTTCGCCATGGTCGCCGATCCGCAGGGCACGGCGTTCTCCCTCTTCAAGCCGTCGGGCGACATGCCGCGCCCGGAGGCCGATCCGAACAGGCCCGGCATGGTCGGCTGGCACGAGCTTTATGCGGTCGACGGCGAGAAGGCCTTCGCCTTCTACGCCGACCTGTTCGGCTGGACCAAGGCGGAGGCGATGGATATGGGCGCGATGGGCGTCTACCAGCTCTTCGCCGCCGGCGGCGCGCCGATCGGCGGCATGATGACCAAGCCGCCCGACGTGCCGGTGTCCTTCTGGAACTATTATTTCCAGGTCGATGGCATCGGCGCCGCAATGGAACGCCTCAAGGCGGGCGGCGGCAGCGTGATCAACGGTCCGATGGAAGTGCCCGGCGGCAACTGGATCGTGCAAGGCCTCGACCCGCAGGGCGCGATGTTCTCCCTGGTGAG
>DASZJU010000034.1:0-4980 GCA_035947815.1 Reyranella sp. | reverse complement strand
TGCCATGCCGCCTCCGCTGCCCGGCGCCAGGGCAGGCGCCGACTGCAGTCTAGCGGCAGGGGCCTAGCGGTGCTTGCGTTTCGCCGCCTTCTTCGCGACTTTCTTGACGGCGCGCCTGGTCTTGGAGACGGCCTTTTTCGCCTTTTTTGCTGCTTTCTTGGCGACCTTCTTCGCGGCTTTCTTCTTGCTCGCGATCTTGCGCGCGCCGGCCTCGACGACGCTCTGGACCGCCTTGACCGTCTCCTGCCCCGCCTTGACGACCGCTACCTGGGCACTGACGACGGCATCTGCCATCGTGTCGACTATCGTGTTCTTTGCCATCGCGCGCTCCCGTTTGCCGGTTCTGAAGGTTCCCGAACACAGCATACAGGAAGTTGCGCCTCAGGTCGTCAGACGCGCCGTTGATACAGGCGCATCCACTTGCGGTCGACGTGGTCCTTCCAGCGCCACACCCAGGCGCCCTCGATCGCCCACGAACCGCGCGTCGCCACGGCACGGCCGTCGCCGGTGCCGATGATCGAGAGGTAGCGGGTCTGCGGCACGAACGGCTCGGGCGCTTCGCCGAGCAGGACACGCCGCAGATTCTCCGCGAGCGGCGGGCCTTGGCGTACCGCAAATACGCCGGCCTTGGGCCGGGGATGCCTCAGCACCGTCGCGCAGTCCCCCACGGCGAAGATCCGCTCGTCGCCCGTCGAGCGCAGCGTGTCCTGGACGGCGAGGAAACCGCGCTCGTCGAGCGGCAGGCCGGTCGTGGCGAACCATTTGGCGGCGCTTGCCTCGGTGACGACGAAGACGGCGTCGGCTTGCAGCCCTTGGCCGCTCTCGAGCTGCACCGCGCCGCGTTCGATCCGGACGGTTGCCGCCTTTTCGAGCAGCCGCAGCCCGCGGCGCTGGAAGATCGCCCGCATCCTGCGCTGCGCCGCGGCGGCCTGCCCGGCCAGGATCTCGTCTTTGGTGGCGAGCGTGACCCGGACCTGGGCGCCCTTCGCCGCCTCGCGCAGGCCATGGTCGATCGCCAGAGCGAGCTCGACGCCGCCCGCGCCGCCGCCGATCACCGTGACGTTGAGCGGCCCCAGCCAGGCCCGCATGCGCTCCACGAAGGCCATCCAGTGCCGGCCGAGCTCGGCGATTGGCTTCACGGGCGTCGCCCATTGGCGGGCGCCAGGGATGGTCTCGAGGTTGGGCGCCGAGCCGACGTCGATCGAAAGCAGATCGTAGGAGACAGCCGGCCCGTCCTTCAGCAGCACCTGGCGGCTGGCGCGATCGATCCCGATGGCTTCATCCTGGACCAGACGCGCGCCGTTTGATGCGCAAAGCCACGCCAGGTCGATATGGCATTCGCCGAAGGTGTAATGGCCGGCGACGAAGCCCGGGATCATGCCGGAGTAGGGTGTTTCGACGTCGCGCCCGATCAGGGTGAGCCGCGCGCCGGGCATCGGCTTTCGGCCGAAACTTTTCAGGACATGGACGTGGGTGTGACCGCCGCCAACCAGCACTAGGTCCTTGAGGAGGGTTAGCGCCTGCATCGCGACCCGTATATCCGATCAGCAGGCCCTCTGGTACGTTGCTAAAAGATGTTGTATATCAGAGTATTATATTAATTACTTTCAGTAATTTCGGAGCTAGACATGGCCGTTACTTCCGGCCTCTCTGTTTCCAGCGATCCCGGCGATAGCGCCGTCCTGCAACAACCACGCTCGTCGTGGGCACTGTCCTGGCCGCTGGCGGTGGGTCTCGTCCTGTTCGTCTGGCTGCCCAATTCAAAAGGCCTGCTGGCTGATCCCGACAGCCACTGGCACGTCACGGTCGGCAACTGGATCCTGGCGCACGGCGCGGTGCCGACGGTCGACGTCTACTCCTTCACCTTCGCGGGCCAGCCGTGGATCGCCAAGGAGTGGCTGTCGCAGGTCGTGTTGGCGCTTGCCTACGATGCCGGCGGCTGGGGCGCCGTCGCGGTGCTCTCTGCCGCCGCGGTCGGCTTCGCCTTCGCGCTCATGATGCGCCTGCTGCTGCGCGACATTCGTCCGCTGCCCGCCCTTCTGTTCACCGTCGCCGCCGCCGTCATGACGGCGCCTCACCTTCTGGCGCGCCCGCACGTGCTTGCTTTCCCGGTTATGCTGATCTGGGTGTCGGGCCTGGTGCGCGCTGTCGAGGAACGCCGCGCGCCGCGACCGGTCCTGCTGCTCGCCATGCTGGCGTGGGCCAACCTGCACGGCGGCTTCACGCTGGGCCTGCTGCTGTGCGGCGCCTTCGCGCTCGAAGCCATGGTGGGAGCGCGCGAGGCATCGGAGCGAAAGGTCCTGTTCATCGAATGGGCGAAGTTCGCCATGGCCGCCGTCCTGGTCGCCTGCATCACGCCGTATGGGCCGGAGTCGATGCTCGTCACCTTCCGCATCTTCGGTCTCGGCGATGCGCTCAGCGTGATCAGCGAATGGCAGTCGCCCAACTTCCAGAATATGCCGCAGCAGGAACTGGTCCTGTTGATCGCCCTCTATGTCTGCCTGTCGCGCGGCCTGAAGCTGCCTTTCGTCCGGTTGTTGATCGTGCTGGGCCTGCTCCATCTGTTCCTGAAATATGTCCGCAATGCCGAACTGCTGGCGATGCTGGCGCCGTTGATCGTGGCGCCGGTCCTGGCGCGTCAGTGGCCGACGCTGCGGCCTACTGCCGAGCCGCCCACCGGCTCGCTCCTGCGCCAGCGGCTGGCGGCGCTCGGCCGCCCGGCCGGGCGTAACGCCATCGCCCTCTGCGTCGTTCTTGGCGCGGTCTATGCCGGCGGCGTCATCCGTTTCGCCGGCATTCGCCCGGTGGACGACACGATGCCGGCGGCGGCTTTGGATTTCATCCGCGAGGCCAACCTGCAGGGCAACGTGCTCAATCACTATGGCTTTGGCGGCTTCCTGATCAAGGCTGGCATAAAAACCTTCATCGATGGACGCGGCGAGCTCTATGGCGGCGACTTCATCAAGCGCTACGTCGAGATCGTGAACGCGCGGGGCGCGCGGCCGCTCGAAGAGACGCTCGACGAATTCCGCATCGACTGGACGCTTCTCCAGAAGGATCAGGCGGCCAACAAGATCCTGGCACACCTGCCCAACTGGAAACGCGTCTACGGCGACGACACCGCGGTCATCTTCGTCCGTCAGCGCTAGTCCTTGAGCAGGATCCAGGTGCAGTGGCCGATGGCGCAGAGGCGCCCGGACTCGGTGTAGAGCGCGGTGCCCGAATAGAGTTTGCGGCCCTCGGCGCCGATCTTCCAGCCGATCACCGCGCAACGCTCGCCGACCCGGGGCGGCGCGATCACCTTGGCCGCCATGCGGCCGGTGAGGGCGGGTCGCCAGTCGTCGGCCTCTTGCACCGCCCAGGCGCCGGGACAGTCGAGCGTGCCCCACACGAACTCCGGCCTGATGCGGCCATCCTCGTCGGCGTGGTTGGGATGCGGCAAATAGCAGGAGAGCGAATAGCCGGCTTGCGGCCCGGCGGTGCCCAGCACCCGCAGTCCGTCGCCGATGGCGCGCTCGCGCCCGCACACGATGCATCGGCCGAACTCGCTGTCGTCCGGGGCACCGCCCATCTCGCCGCGGCGCATGACGTCGTTCCAATCGGTCGGCGGTGATGGCGGCGAGAGATGCGCGACCGATCCGGTGCGCGCCTCGCACAGCAGGGTCTCCCCGTCGCGCAGCGTCAGAGCCTCGCCGTCAAGTGCCACCTGCAGCCTGCGGTCGATGGGGATGGGTGCGCGGAGCGTGATTTCGACCGCGCCGTCGCCGCCGAATTGCTCCGTGAACTTGCCGGCCATCACACCGCCGACATAGCCGCCATTGCCCGAGAGCCGCGGGCCATTGAAGCCGGCCGCGATGATGATCGTATCGTCCACTCAAATCCTCCGCGGCGCGGAACCTGACGCGCGCATGCGGGGATTGCAAGCCTGCCGGTGCGCGATACCGCTTGCCTGCTGTGCGATGCGTCGCTCAGGGTGAAGACGATGAGTCGGTTCGTGCCTTGGGCGCTGGTGGCGCTGTGCTTTGCGCTCGGCGTGGCGAGTCGCTCGATCAGCGATTCCTTCGTCGTCTTCGTGCCGGCGCTGCAGAGCGCCTTCGACGCCAGCCGCAGCGCGATCACCGTGGTCTACAGCTTCGCCTTGCTGGTCGGCGGCACCGGCGCGCCGCTTGCCGGCTGGATCGTCGACCGTTTCGGCCTGCGTGCGCTCACCGTCATCGGCATGTCGGCGGCGGCACTTGCCACGGCCAGCGCCTCGCAGGCGACGGAGGTCTGGCACCTCTATCTTGGCCTCGGCGTCGTCATGGGCTTCGGTGGCGCGTCGCTCAGCGGCGTGCTGAGTTCGACGCTGCTCGGCCGTTGGTTTCCCGCGCACCGACTGGGCGTCGCACTCGCCGTCGCCTGGTCGGCGTCGGGCGTCGGCGCCATGGTCATGCTGCCGCTCGCCCAGCACCTCATCGTCACCGACGGCTGGCGGCACGCCTACATCGTGTTCGCCGTCATCAGCGCTGCGTTCATTCCGCTGCTGCTGGTGCTGCCATGGCGGCGCATCGAACGCGGTGCGCCGGGACTCGCACGCTTGCGCGCCACGAGCAATCCCGGTCCGACGGTCGGCCAGGCCGTGCGCGACTGGCCGTTCTGGGCCCTGACATTTTCGTTCGGCCTGACGTCGATCGGCATCTTCTCGCTCGTCCCGCAAGTCATGGTCTACCTGCTCGAGCGCGGCCTGGACGGTGCTTATGCCGCGCGCGCGCTGGCTGTCGCGGGATTCCTCACGCCGCTTGGCATGATCGGCTTCAGCTGGCTCGCCGATCGAGGCGGCCGGCGGCTGGCCGCCGTCCTGGCCTACGCCTGCTCGATCCTGGGCGTCGGCGCGCTCGCCCTGGTGCGCGGGCCGGGTGACGATGTCTGGCTATGGCTCTACGTGTTGTTGTTCGGCGGCAGCATGGGCTCGCGCGGCCCGATGATCTCCACGCTCGCCAC
>DASZJU010000033.1:0-7518 GCA_035947815.1 Reyranella sp. | reverse complement strand
CGAGCTGGCGTGGGTGCCGCACGTGCTCTCCACCATGGACTACACCTACCGCGAGCGCCACGGCGAGGCGATCTACCGGTTCAAGGACGGCATGCGCCCGAGCGACTTCTTCCGCCGCAACGTTGTGCTGAGCTTCCAGGAGGATGCCGTCGGCGTTCGCCTGCGAGACGTCATCGGCGTCGACAACATGATGTGGGGCTCGGACTATCCGCACAGCGAATCGACGTTTCCCCAATCGCGCAAGATCCTGGCGGAAATCCTGGCCGGGGTGCCGGACGACGAACAGGCCAAGATCGCCGGCGGCAACACCGCCCGCGTATACCGCTTTGACGTGGCGAGGGCTGACCGTTTCTGATTGAAGAGCCTCTTTGCCGATCGACGAGTTCGACGCGTGCGTGCTGTTCACAGCGGCAGCGCGCTTCCAGTCCAGGCTCGGCGCGGCGGCCGGACTCGCGCATCCAAGAAATGACCATTTGTGGAGCGAATTGGCCTAACTAAGTTTTCACCTACGCTACATGGCCCAATCCGGTCTCTTATGTGAGCAGTCCCAGGCTCCTGAAGCTCGCGTGATCTTTGCGGCCGATCACCAGGTGATCGTGGATGACGATGCCCAGCGCCTCGGCCGCCGTCTTGATCTCGCGGGTCATCTCGATGTCGTCGCGTGACGGCTTGGGGTCGCCCGAGGCGAGATTGTGCAGGAGTCTTTGCCACAAGGATAGGCCGGCGCGCTGAAGGCGCCGGGCTTTTGCGCCGTGATGCGGGCGTGAATCAATTCTACCTTATGTGACAAATGTCACAAACGCGCAGGTTGTGTTGTGCAAGGAAGATACAGCCCTCTAGAAATTCGCAAAACCAATGACCGGGAACCAGGCAATTTGACAAGGGGGCAAGACCATGCCGCAGGACCAATCGTTGAGCACGGAACAGCGCTTGGATGACGCCTTTACGAGGGCGAAGATCGGCGCGACTCCGGCGCAGGTGTTAGAACTGGAAAGCGCAAAACAGAATATTGCTGCCGAGGATCTTTTGCCTGGGGAGGCCATAAGATCTTTCGAACGCGCTGCCGACGCCATCAAGAACGGCATTCGCATTTTCATCAGCTACAAATTCATTCATAGCACCCTGGCGGAAAAGTTCCGAGATCTGATCAGGGACTACTGCCTGGCCAGACTTGGCAGGGACCGCGGCCTTCAGCCAACAGTTTTCATCGCAGAGCGAGGAATGGATGGCGGGAAGGATTACCGCAAGCAGCTTCGCGATGAGATAGACAAGGCCCACTGGTTTTTCCTTTTGCTGCCCGACGTCCAGTTCGATCGCGAATGGCCGATCTGGGAAGCCGGCTTCTTCCAGCGCGGAATGACGCTCGCGGAACGCCTCATCTGCGTTCACCACCCGAGTGTGCCCGTGGCCGGACAGCTTGAGGATCTGCAGGCCTACGAGAGCACGCCGGACAGGCTCCATCAGCTCTTCACCGAGCTTTTCTTCACCAAGCAAGCGATCCCGGGAATGGAGCAGATAAGCTTCAATGACAAAAGGAAAGACCTGCAAAGAGACATGCTGGAGCTTTCAAGTCTGTTCAAGCATGAACGCCCCGCCGTTGCCGACGTCTGCGGCAGGTTCATCATGATCGAGCACAGGGAGGGCGTTGGCTACGGTAAGATAGAGGATCTTCTGTCGGCGCCGATTGTCGACATGAAGAACCTCACCGAAGCATTCGATCGCCGCGATGGTTTTCGTGGCACGTTCGGGGAGCTGATTCGGAGCGTCAACGACGACGATCATGGGCGGCAATGGATCGACGCTCTCAGGAACGCCTTGCATGACGTGGTCCACAACTTCGTCCCAGGATCGGTCGAAGTCCAATTTTCGGGCGCACGACGAGGATGGTCGTTCCGCCCGACCCTGTATTGCCTCTGGAAAGACGTGGAAACCGATCAGATCCAGCGCTTCCACGTGGTCTTCACCGAGGAAATCGGAGATCGGATCGGAAACGTCCCAGGCGAGCTCGATGCGCTCGCGACCGCGTTACGATGGTCGTTCCGGAGCTGGTGGGAGATCTACGGTACATACGGCGGACGCCTGACGGCCCAAGATGTCGACGACATTCATCGCTTCACCCAGCGCGCGGAGCAGGAAGTACAGTCGCGCGGTGGCCTCGATCCGGAGGTGCTGGCGGGCACCTTTGAGGACGCGGAAAAGAAGACTTTGATGGCGCAGTTTGCCAATTACTACGAGGTCTATCGCAGGCCTGGAACGAACGACGGCAAGCTCGACAGGGCGTTCCGTGACCGCGATGCCCGTTTGATGCGGGAAAGCCTCGATGAGCTCAAGCCGAGTACGCTCTGGTTCCTCAAGGCAGCCTCGAAGCGCTTCGCCGAACTCATTGCCCAGAAGGCAGGCTAGCCGCTGCCTTTGCCTAGAGTAATCCCAGGCTCCTGAAGCTCGCGTGACCTTTGCGGCCGATCACCAGGTGATCGTGGATGACGATGCCCAGCGCCTCGGCCGCCGTCTTGATCTCGCGGGTCATCTCGATGTCGTCGCGCGACGGCTTGGGATCGCCCGAGGGATGATTATGCACCAGGATCAGCGCCGCGGCATTGAGCGCCAGCGCGCGCTTGACGACCTCGCGCGGATAGACCGGCGTGTGGTCGATGGTGCCGCGCTGCTGCACCTCGTCGGCGATCAGCACGTTCTTGCGGTCGAGGAACAGGATGCGGAACTGCTCGGTCTTCTCGTGCGCCAGGGCGGTGTGGCAGTAGTCGATCAGTTGTTGCCAATTGGTCAGCACCGGCATGTCCTTGACCTTGCGCTCGGCCAGCCGCCGGCCGGCCTCGCGCGATGCCTTGAACAGCACGAGCGTGCGCTGGTCGATGTCGAACTCGCGCAGTTGAATGGGCTCGGCGGCGAAGACGTCGCCCAGCGTGCCGAAGCGGTCCAGCAGCCTCTTGGCCAGCGGCTTGGTGTCGATGCGTTCGATCGAATAGAAGAGCAGCAGCTCAAGCAGCTCGTAGTCTTCCAGCACCTCGGCGCCCACCCTCATCACGCGCTGCCGCACACGGCCGCGATGGCCGTGATAGTGAGGCTGCGGATCGGCCGCGGCGGCATTGTGTCCGGCGCCTGCCGGCCGGGTTTCAAGCGCCGAGGCGAGCCGGGTGGTCGGATCGTCGCCGGAGAATTCCCAGCACTGGTCGAGCTTGTTCCAGGTGCCGCCCGCCTCGCGCAGCAGCAGGCGGTAAACAAGAGTGTTGCCGATGACACGCCAGCGATCCTCCCCGGCCTGGACGCGCAAACCCGCCGACAGAAGCGTGCACAGCGCGTCGTCGCTGGCGGCAGCGACGGCCTTTGCGGCACGCCTGATCTTGGCTTCGGAACGTCGGTCCACATCCTGGAGGACGGACCGACAGGGCGAACCGTTACAGGGAGATTTGCGGCGCCCTCAGGCCGAGACGGCCTTGCGTGGCTCTTCGCTCGCGGCGGCAAGGTCGTAGGGCGGCTTGGCCAGACCCTTGGGCGAGAGGGTGAAGAACTCGACGCCGGTCTCGGTGATGCCGACGGAGTGCTCGAACTGGGCGGAGAGCTGCTTGTCGCGCGTCACCGCCGTCCAGCCGTCGCTCAGCACCTTCACCTGCCAGGTGCCGGCATTCACCATCGGCTCGACGGTGAAGAACATGCCGGGCTTCAGGACCGGCCCGGTGCCGGCCTTGCCGTAATGCAGGATGTTGGGCGCATCGTGGAAGATGCGGCCGAGCCCGTGGCCCGAGAAGTCGCGTACCACGGAGAAGCGCTGCGCCTCGACATAGCTCTGGATGGCGTGGCCGATGTCGCCGACCCTGCCGCCCGGCTTGGCGGCGGCGATGCCGCGCATCATCGCTTCGTAGGTGATGTCGCAGAGGCGGCGCGCCTTCACGCCGACGTCGCCGGCGAAAAACATGCGGCTGGTGTCGCCATACCAGCCGTCGAGGATGGTGGTGACGTCGATATTGACGATGTCGCCGTCCTGCAGGCGCTTGTCCGACGGGATGCCGTGGCAGACCACGTGGTTGATCGAGGTGCAGATCGACTTCGGGTAACCGCGATAGCCCAGCGGGGCGGGGATCGCCTTGTGGTCGAGGATGTAGTCGTGACAGAGCTTGTCGAGCTCGGCCGTGCTGATGCCGGGCTGGACATGGGGCGTGATGAAGTCGAGCGTCTCGGCCGCCAGGCGGCCGGCCAAGCGCATGCCGGCAAAACCCTCGGGCCCGTGGATCTTGATCGTGCGCTCGTCGCGCCGCCAATAGTCGTCGCTGTCGTCGATGAAATCGCGGGGGCTACTCATGGCCCATATTTGGCATGCGATATCGGCGGTAACAAGACCATGCGGCCGCTTGGCCGGTCGGGCCCCCTCCGCTAGTGTCCTGAAAGACAAGGAAAAAGAGCGCTACATGTCCCAGCCGGCAAAAACTGTGACCGCCTGCATCGTGGTCATCGGCAACGAGATCCTGAGCGGGCGGACGCGCGACGCCAACATCCAGTATCTCGCCACCGAGCTCGGCGTGCTGGGCGTGCAGGTGAGGGAATGCCGCATCATCCCCGACGTCGAGGCGACGGTCGTGGCCACCATCAACGAGGTGCGGAAGAAGTTCGACTACGTCTTCACGACGGGCGGCATTGGGCCGACGCATGACGACATCACCGCCGACTGCATCGCCAAAGCGTTCGGCGTCGGCATCTCCGAGCATCCCGAGGCGGTGGCGCGCATGACCAGGCACTACGGCGACGCGGCGCTGTTCACGCCGGCGCGGCGGCGCATGGCGCGGGTGCCGCATGGCGGCATCCTGGTCGACAACCCGGTGTCGGTGGCGCCCGGCTTCCAGATGGAGAATGTCTTCACCTTCGCCGGCATCCCCAAGGTCGCCGAGGCGATGTTCCAGTCGATGAAGCACCGGCTGGTCGGCGGCGATCCGGTATTGTCGCGCACCGTGCGCACCAACCTGCCCGAGGGCATCATCGCCGAGCCGCTGGGCGCGCTGCAGAAGCGCTACGACGATCTCGACATCGGCAGCTATCCCGCCTTCCGCAACGGCAAGCCCAGCGTCTCGCTGGTGCTGCGCGGCACGGATGATGCACGGCTGGCGAAAGCCGCGATCGAGCTGATGGACACGATCCGCAAGATGAACGGTGAGGCGGAGGAGTTTGCCCAGTAATCCATGAGCCGGCTGGTGCCAGCGTCACAGTGGACGGTGCTTATCGTCCTGTCGGTCGGCATCGGCGCCGTTCTGTTGTGGCTGCATGCGCCGGCCGCTCTAATGCTCGGCCCCTTGGTCGCGGGCATCGCCGTCGCCTCGGGCGGCGGCAAGGTGCGCTTTCCCTTGCCCGCCTTCGTCGTGGCGCAGGGCATCATCGGCTGCATGATCGCCCGCATGGTGCCGCTGTCGATCCTGGGCGACATCCTGAGCCACTGGCTGCTGTTCACCGCCGGCGTGCTGTCGGTCGTCGCCGCCTGCAGCCTGATCGGTTGGCTGATGACCCGTCTTCACTTGCTGCCCGGCACCACCGCCTTGTGGGGAATGAGTCCGGGTGCGGCGTCGGTGATGACCATCATGGCCGAGTCCTACGGCGCCGACATCCGGCTGGTCGCCGTCATGCAGTATTTGAGGGTCGTGGGCGTGGCGGCCGTCGCCTCGCTGGTCGCCAAGCTGTTTGGCGTCAGCGCCGCCCATGGGCCCGCCGCCATTGTCTGGTTCCCGCCGGTCGCCTGGCTGCCGCTGGCCGAGACGCTGGCGCTCGCGATCGTGGGGCCGCTCATTGCCCGCCTGCTGCGCATTCCCGCCGGCGCGTTCCTGGTGCCGCTGGTGGGTGGCGCCGTGCTGACCCATCTCGGCTGGCTGACAATCGAGCTGCCGACCTGGCTTTTAGCGGCAAGCTACGCGTTCGTCGGCTGGAACATCGGCCTGCGTTTCACGCGTCCATTGCTCATGCATGCCGCGCGCGCCTTGCCACTCATTGTCGGCTGCACGCTGGTGCTGATCGCCATTTGCGGCGCCGTCGCTGCCCTGATGGTCGTGGGCGCCGGGATCGATCCGCTGACGGCCTACCTCGCCACCAGCCCTGGCGGCTCGGATTCGATTGCCATCATCGCGGCATCCACCAATGTCGACGTATCCTTCGTGATGGCCATGCAGACGTTCCGCATGATCACCGTCTTGTTCATCGCTCCCGTCCTGACCAAATTCATCGCCAAACGGATCAATGCGTCCGGCCGCGGTGCGTTGTAAGTTGATCCGATGACTGCAATCCATGACTTGCAAGCGAGCGAGCTGCTCGCTGCCTACAAGGCCAAGAAGCTCTCCCCCGTCGAAGCCGTCGACGCCGTCATTGCCCGCATCGAGACCTGGGAGCCGCAGCTGAAGGCGCTCTATGCGCCGGACTTCGGAGAGGCCCGCAAGCAGGCTGAGGCCTCGGAGAAACGCTGGCAGCAGGGCAAGCCGCAGGGTGCGTTGGACGGCGTGCCCATCACCATCAAGGAGAACATCGCCACCAAGGGCGTGCCGGTGCCGTTGGGCACGGCGGCGACCAAGCTGGTGCCGGCAGCTGCGGATGCGCCGGCAGCCGCGCGGGTGCGCGAAGCCGGCGCGATCATCCTGTCGAAGACCACCATGCCCGACTACGGCATGCTGTCCTCGGGACGAAGCTCGTTCCATCCGCTGACGCGCAATCCCTGGAACCTCGCGTGGAATCCCGGGGGCTCGAGCGCCGGCGCCGGTGCCGCGGCGGCGGCTGGGTACGGCCCGCTGCATCTCGGCACCGACATCGGCGGCTCGGTGCGCCTGCCGGCCACCTGGAACGGCATCTTCACCTTGAAGCCCAGCCTCGGCCGGGTGCCCGTCGATCCGCCCTATTTCGGTCGGGTGATCGGCCCGATGACGCGCAGCGTGGCCGATTCGGCGCTCTTGCTGGCCGAGCTGTCCAAGCCCGATGCGCGCGACCATATGAGCCTGCCCGCTTCCGACATCGACTGGAGCGCGGGCCTGCTCGAGCCCAAGGGCCTGAAGATCGGCCTGCATCTCGATGCCGGCTCCGGCCTGCCGGTCGATGCCGAAGTGAAGTCCGCCATTGAAGCGGCGGCCGAACTGTTCGAGAAGGCGGGCGCCCATATCGAGCCGGTGGCGCCGTTCCTGTCGCCCGAGATGCTGCACCTGCAAGATCTCTTCTGGCGGGTTCGCAGCTGGGTCGATTTCGCAGCCCTCAGCCACGCCAGGCAGGCGAGCGTGCTGCCCTTCATTGCCGACTGGTGCCGCGGCGGCGCCGATGTCTCGGGCGCCACGATCATCAAGGCCGTCAACAACTACATGGCGATCCGCGCTGCGGCCGTGAAGGCCACGCACGGCTTCGATTACGTGCTCTCGCCGGTGTCGCCGGTCCCGACCTATCGCGCCGAGTGGGAGACGCCGACCAACGACGTGCACCGCCCGCTCGAGCACATCTCCTTCACCATGCCCTACAATATGAGCGGGCAGCCGGCCGCCTCGATCAATTGCG
>DASZJU010000032.1:0-3535 GCA_035947815.1 Reyranella sp. | reverse complement strand
GGGCCGTGGCCAGCAGGGCGGCGCCGACCGGGCCATCGGTCTCGGGCGCGGCAACCTCGCCGCGCGGCACGAAAAAGCCCGTGATCAGTCCGACGCACGTTGCGCCGCCCAGCGACTCGGCCGCCGCGGCAAGTCCGCCGGCACTGGCGGCGATCAGTTCCCGGGTCTTGCGCCCGACATCGCGGCAGACCAGCGCTTCGATGGCGGCGATGCGCCGGGCGGACTCACTTCTCCTTGGCGACATACACTCCCGTCCAATCGGCCGGCGAATCGTCGATCAAGCCATCGATCCGCACGCGCATCATTTCATAGTAGCCCTGCCGCCAACCGACGGCAGCCGCGGCAGCCGCGCAGCCTCCGATCAAGTCCATCGCCTCGACGAAGCCGCCGATCCTGTATTGCGCCAGGAAGGCCGCCTGCTGCCGCACCAGTTCGTGATAGGCCGGCGTCTGCGCCTCGGCAAAGCCACCGACCAGCGCATGGACACGCTCCGGCTCGGTCTTGCCCTTGACCATCACCAAGTCGATCTCGAGCGCGGCGTAGTCGGGCACCTGCAGGCGCGTCTTGTCGCCGATGATGATACCGACGCTGTAGGTCTTGCACTGCCCTTCGAGGCGCGAAGCGAGGTTCACGTCGTCGCCCAGGCACGAATAGGTAAAGCGTTGCATGGAGCCGAAATTGCCGACCGATGCCTGCCCGGTGTTGAGGCCGATGCCGATATTCACCGGAATGTGCCCACGCCCCTCGGCTTCGGCCTCGGCTTTCCATTCCTCGTTCAGCTCGACCAGGCGAGCCTGCATGGAGAGTGCCGTATCGCACGCCAGCGCGGCATGGCGGTCGACATCGAGCGGCGCATTCCAGAACGCCATGATCGCGTCGCCCATGTATTTGTCGATCGTGCCGCGGTGGTTGCGGATCAGGTCGGTCATCGGGGTGAGGAACCGGTTCATGAACCGGGTCAGCCCGTGCGGATCGAACTGCTCCGATATGCGCGTGAAGCCGCGCACGTCGGTGAACATCACGGTGATCTCGCGCATCTCGCCGCCGAGTTGCAGCAATTCGGGATGGCGCGCGATGCGCTCCACCTGATCGGGCGACAGATAGAGGCCGAAAGCGCCGCGGATCGCCGACCTCTCGCGCTCGGTGCGCATGAAGGCGAGCGCCGTGCCGCTCACATAGATCACGGCCAGCGTGACCGGCGGATAGATCGGGTCGAACAGCAGGTCGTATTCCGAGAAGGCGATCCACGGCACGGCGAGGCCGATGCCGATGAAGATCGCCGCGACGATCGTCATCCGTCCGGCCGACAGTCGCGGCAGCAGGAAGACGAAGAGCGCACCGATGGCCGCCAGATACAGGAACTCCGCCCCATCGGCGAAGTCGGGCCGGGCGAGGAATTCCTGTTCGATCATCTGCTCGGCAAGCTGGGCATGGACCTCCACCCCGGGGGCAGAGTCATCCACCGGCGTGCTGCGGAGGTCCTTCAGGCCGATGGCGCTGGTGCCTATGAATACGATCTGTCCGTCCAGCTTGTCCGGCGGCACCTCATCCTTGAGCACGGCGCGCGCCGATACGAAGCGCTCCTCGCGATGACCGCTGTCGTAGAGCGCCAACCGGCCGCGTGCGTCGGTGCGGGCTTCGATGTCGCCGGTCCTGATGGCGACGATCCCGGTCTTGGCGCCGAAAGAAATTTCGCTGCTCGCGCCGGACGATTTGATGACGTAGGTGCTGGCGCCCTGAGCAACCCGCAGCGCCTCGATCGACAGGGCCGGGAACAGGCCTTCCTGGCCGGCGACACGGAAAAGCATCGGAACCCGGCGGATCACCGAGCCTTCGACGTCGGTATTCACGCTGCCGTTGCCCTTGGCGGCGGCCTCGAGAATGGCGAGCGGCTTCACGGTGCCCTGCTGCACCGGCAGGAACTGGCTCGGATCGTCGCCGGCGAAGGCCGTGCCGAACATGCGCTTGGGCGGCTGCGAGCCACCGTGCGGATCGAAGCCGAATCCCAGGACCACGCGCGAGTGCGCGATGGCGTCGGCCAGCACCTTGTCGTTGTCCTGGATCGCCGCCGCGAGCTTCTGCACAGTCTCGGGGTCGGTATAGGCGACGAGGTCCTTGACCATGCGGCTGATCGACGAGCGGTCGGGCTCGGCGAACACCACGTCGAAGGCGATGACGGCGGCGCCCTTTTCGGTCAGCTTGTCGACCAGGCGCGCGACGATGGTGCGCGGCCAGGGCCATTGGCCGAATTCGGCCAGGGCGGCCTCGTCTATGTCGACGATGCGGACCGGCGTGGCGGGATGGTAAGTCCGCGGCTTGAGGCGCTGGAAACTGTCGAAGGCAACGTCGCGCAGGCGGTTCAATCCCGTGGGATCGAGTGCGCGCAGCAGCAGCGCGTTCACCAGGACGAGCAGGGCAACGATCCACGGCGCACGCACATTGTTGCGGCCGAACAACCAACCCATGCGCATACGACGTCCACCCTCCTGCGCCCACTCTCCCGTGAAGGGGCACTTTACGGAAGGACACCGGACAAGCCAAATAGCCCACCTTGTCGCCCGCCCCAACTTCTCCCACGTTGCTCGGCATCTACGCCCGGCTGTCCGCCCTCGCCTTGTTCTCGACGATGGATGCCCTGGTGAAGTGGCTGGGCGATTCGTACGGGCCGTTTCAGATGATGCTGTTTCGCAGCACCCTCGCCCTCATCCCGCTCTACTTTCTCTTTCGCAACGCAGGCGGCATCCGGCTCGTTCGCAGCAGCCGTCCGCTGCTTCAGGCGATGCGCATCGTCACCGGCTTCGGCAGCCTGCTGGGCTTCTTTTACGTCTTTCCGCGCATGCCGTTGGTCGATGCCTACGCAATTTCCTACGCCGCGCCACTGTTCATGGTCGGGCTTGCCGCGCCGATCCTGGGCGAGATCGTGGGTTGGCGACGCTGGAGCGCCGTCGCCGTCGGCTTTATCGGCGTGCTGGTCATGCTCGAACCCTGGAACATATCGGTCCATTGGCTGTCCTTGGTCGTTCTTGGCGCGACTTTCTGCTACTCCCTGTCCACGGTGCTGACGCGCCTGATCAGCCGTTACGACCACGATGCGGCGACGATCTTCTGGTTCTGCCTGTTCGCCAGCGCGGCCTCGCTGCTCGGCGCCATCCCGGAGTGGAAGTGGCCATCCCTCGGCGGTTGGTTCTGGCTGAGTTCGCTCGGCCTCATCGGCGGCATCGGGCAAATCCTGGTCACGCGGGCGCTTCGCCTTGCACCCGCATCGGTGCTGGCGCCCTTCGACTACAGCTCCATCGTGCTGGCAGTCCTCTACGGCTATGTGTGGTTCAAGGACAAACCATCACCGGCGGTTTGGTATGGCCTGCCGCTGGTCATCGGGTCGGGCCTCTACATTCTTTACCGCGAGCGGGTTCGCGCCCGGCTTATTCGACATACGTCGACCGGGTGACCGACGCACTGGCCGACTACCGCTGCACGATCCTCGACCTGGTGAGCGAAGGCGAACGGGCCTTTGCCCGCATGCGGTTTGAGGGCA
>DASZJU010000031.1:0-20965 GCA_035947815.1 Reyranella sp. | reverse complement strand
TGGCGCTGCTCGACACGCTCGACATGGGCGGACCGCTCAGCCGTACGCGCAACAACCGCCAGCGCTCCCTCGGCATGCTGCGCTACTACGCCGGCATGGCGACCTCCGTGCATGGCGAGACGATCAACAACTCCCTGCCGGGCGATATCTTCTCCTACACGCTGAAGGAGCCGGTCGGCGTCGTCGGCGCGATCATTCCGTGGAACGGGCCGCTCACCGCGTCGATCTGGAAGATCGGCCCGGCGCTCGCCACGGGATGCACCGTCGTGCTGAAGCCGGCGGAAGAGGCGCCGCTCACCTCGCTGCGGCTGGGCGAACTCTGCCTCGAAGCGGGCGTGCCGCCCGGTGTGGTCAATGTCGTGCCGGGCTATGGCGAGACCGCGGGCGCCGCGCTCTCCTCGCATCCCGACGTCGACAAGGTGGCCTTCACCGGCTCGCACCTCACCGGCCAGAAGATCATCCAGGCCTCGGCCTGCAATCTCAAGCGCGTGTCGCTCGAGCTCGGCGGCAAATCGCCGGACATCGTCTTCGCCGACGCCGATCTCGATGCCGCCGTACCCGGCGCCAGCATGGCGGTGTTCGCCAATTCGGGCCAGATCTGCAGCGCCGGCACGCGGCTCTTCGTCGAGCGCAAGGTCTATGACGAATTCACCGAGAAGGTGGCGGCCTACGGCCGCAACCTGAAGGTCGGCGACGGCCGCGATCCCGAAGTGCAGGTGGGTCCACTGGTCTCCGCCGAGCAGCTCGAGCGCGTGACCGGCTACCTCGCGGTCGGCCAGAAGGAGGGCGCCAAAGCGCTATCCGGCGGTGCCCGTCTCACCGAAGGCAACATGGGCAAGGGCTACTTCGTGCCGCCCACGGTGTTCGCCAATGTGCGCGACGACATGCGCATCGCCCAGGAGGAGATCTTCGGACCGGTCATCTCGGCGATCCCCTTCACCGACGTCGACGAGGTCATCCAGCGCGGCAATGCCACGACCTTCGGCCTGGGCAGCGGCGTGTGGACGCGCGACGTCAGCAAGGCGCATCGGCTGGCGCGCGCCATCCGCGCCGGCTCGGTGTGGGTCAATTGCTACCAGGCGATGGACCCGGCCGTGCCCTTCGGCGGCTACAAGATGAGCGGCTATGGTCGTGAGAGCGGCTTGCAGCACGTCGAGGAATACCTCAACGTCAAGGCGGTATGGATCAAGACAGCCTGACGAGGATGACTACCCATCCCGCCCTGGCGGCTGGCCGCGTCGCGGTCATCACCGGGGCGGCGAGCGGCATCGGCCTGGCGGCCGCCAAGCGCTTCACGGCGCTCGGCATGAAAGTCTGCCTGGCCGATCTGGACCCGGCAGCACTCGACCGGGCGGCGGCCGACATCGGCGCGCCGTCTGGAGCAGTGGTGACTCAACCGACCGACGTCTCGAAGCTCGCCGATCTCCAGCGCCTGAAGGACAAGGCCTACGCGTCCTTCGGCGAGGTCGCGGTGCTGATGAACAACGCCGGCACCGCGCCGGGCGGCGGCCCGTGGGACCACATCGACCGCTGGCGCACGGTCCTCGAGGTCAATCTCTGGGGCGTCATCAACGGCGTGCAGACCTTCACCCAGGCGATGATCGACCAGGGAACGCCCGGCGCGATCATCAGCACCGGCTCCAAGCAGGGCATCACCACGCCGCCCGGCGATACCGCCTACAATGTCAGCAAGGCCGGCGTGAAGGTTCTCACCGAGGCGCTGGCGCACCAGTTGCGCAGCGTCCCCGGCTGCAAGGTGAGCGCGCATCTGCTGGTGCCGGGCTTCACCTATACCGGCATCACGCGGCCGCGCCGCACCGGGAAGCCGCCGGGCGCCTGGTCGCCCGAGCAGGTGATAGACATGATGATCGAGCGCATGGGGCGGGGGGACTTCTACATCATCTGCCCGGACAACGACGTCACCTGGGAGACCGATCGCAAGCGCATCCAATGGGCGGCGGAAGACATCACCCACAACCGCCCAGCGTTGTCGCGCTGGCACGAGGACTACAAGAATGCCTTCGCGGACTTCATGAAGGCTAAGGACGCGTCGTCCGACTGAGGGCAGCCACGAACGAGCCCATGCCGGTGCTGCGCAGCGGCACGAAGGGCTTCGACATCTGGCGGCACAGCCGCTTCACGGTCCCGACGGCGTCGTGGCTGACGCAGTCGACCGGGAACATCACCACATCGGCGCGGCTCACCAGGCCGCCCAAAAGTCCGCTGCGATCGTCGACGCCGCCGTCGTGGTGCAGGAAGCGGGCGCCCAGCCGCTCGCTCGACGCGCGCAAATGGCCGAGCTTATCGGTGCGGCCGCCGACATAGAGCAATGTGAGGCCGGCGAGGGAGGAGGGCGCTGCCGGCGGGCCGTCCTCCGTCGCCAACTCGAAGCCCGCCTCGAACGCCTCCAGCTCTTCGCTTAGCGCGCGTTCGCGCCGCTGTAGCGCGCCGCGTTGTTCGCGCTCGCGGCTGAGCTCGTCGTTCGCCCGCGCCAGCCGCTCCTCGACGGCGGCGCGGCGGTTGGTCTCCGACCGCAGACGCTGCTCGAGGCTGGCGATGAGTGCGCTGAGCGTCGCCTCGTCGGAGGCGCCGTCCTCCCGCTGCGCAGCCTGGTCGGCAATACGGCTGGCGAGGAGGTTGCTCAACTCGCGGATCCTGGCGTCGCGCGCGGTGATGCCGTCGCGCAGATGGTCCTGCTGGCGGATGAGCTTTTCGCGCAAGGCCGCATTCTCCGCTTCGAGCTCGCTCAGCCGGCGGATGTCGGCCCGATTGGCCGCGCCCACCAGATGGGAAAGCATATGAACTTCGCCGAAGATCTCGCGGATCAGTGCGTCGTTGGCGGCAGGATGAGTGAGCGCCGCCCAATAGCCGCCCGGAATGTCGCCCTGCTTGACGGCGTCACGCCACAGAGCGCGAACCGCGTCGATCGTCTTGGCCTTCTCGAAGCGGCCAATGGCGAGGCGGTGGCGCTTGTCGAGCGCCTTGTGCAGGAGTTTGCCCCGCCCATCGCGCAGGTTGGCAAGCAGCACGCCCTGGCCGTGCAGGTCGTGATCGGAGGCGCCGTCGACGGCCATCCCAGCCTTGGACAGGACCTGGCGCAATTCGCCGGTCGACAGGCAAGTGCCGACGATCGAGCAGTGTACATGATTGGAAAGCTCCCAGACCCTGGTGCGGCGCGAGGCGCGGGACTGCAGCTCGTCGAGCTCAGGCTCGATCATCCGCGGCGGCAGCGAGATGATCGGCTTGCCGTGCAAGGCGGTGGCTGCACCGCTCCTGGAGCGGAGCGTCCACGGATCGAAACGAAGCGTCACAGTCATCAGGTGTCTTCTGTCGATATATTCGTCGGAATATAACGATGGTGTCAGAAGACGGATTTGCCGGCAAGACCCCAGATTTCGGGTTGAATAGTCCCGTTCGCAGCCCGTTGATATCACGACCTTGGCCTGCTCCAATGGGGCGACGCATTCGGGTCAATATAACGGCTGTAAATCCAGGAAGGACCACCATGAAGATCAGCGCCAGAAACCGGCTCAAGGGCAAGATCCTCGAAGTCAAGAAAGGCGCGACCACCGCGCATGTCCGGCTCGATGTGAACGGCACCACCGTCACCGCCTCGATCACCAATGAAGCCGTCGATGAGCTCGGCCTGAAAGTCGGCCAGACGGCCTACGCCATCATCAAGGCGTCCGACGTGATGGTCGGCCTCGACGATTGAGCGATCGATGGTCCGGCTGAACGAGGTCCGGTCCGGCGAGCTGGCGGTCGACCTGCCGGCGCGCGCCGATGCCGAGGTGTATTTCATCGGCCGCATCCGCACCCCGTGGAGCGATCGCCTGACCTGCCCACGCCAGGGTCGGTTGGACGGCCCGTCGTGCCGCATCGAGCTGTTCGCGCCGTGGGACAAAGGATTGGACAGCATCGCCGAGTTCTCGCGCCTCGAAGTGCTCTACTGGCTGCACGAGTCGCGGCGCGATCTCGCCTTGCAGGCCCCGAAGAGCGACGGCAACGCCCGCGGCGTCTTCTCGCTGCGCACGCCGGTGCGGCCCAATCCCATCGGCACGTCGATCGTGCAACTGGTGAAGGTCGAGGGACCGATGCTGCTGGTCCGCGGCCTGGATTGCCTCGATGGCACGCCGCTGATCGACCTCAAGCCCGACCGCACCTTGTTCAAGCCGCTGGCGCCGGCCCAGGCCGGCGATTTCCAGGTTGGTGAGGCGTGAGCGGGGCGAGCCGCCGGTCTCTGCTGGCGCTCCTGGGCGCGGGCATGCTGGCGCGCCCGGCCCGGTCGCAAGGTGGGGCGCAGGGTCGCACGATCGTCGATTCGGCGAACCGCAAGATCAGCCTGCCGGACCGCGTCAGCCGCGTCTTCGTCGCCGGGCCGCCGGCATCGGTGCTGATGTATGTGCTGGCGCCCGACATGATGGTTGGCTGGATCCGTCTGCCGACCCCGGCGGAGAAGGAATTCCTGACGGCGCCGGCGCGCGATCTGCCGGAGACCGGCCGGCTCACCGGCCGCGGCGACACCGTGAGTCTCGAACGCCTGATCGCGGCCAAGCCGGACCTTGTGCTCGATTTTGGCTCGGTGACCGGGACATATGTATCGCTGGCCAACCGCGTGCAGGACCAGACGGGCATTCCCTATGTCCTGATCGACGGCACGTTCGCCGCCACGTCGGCGTCGCTGAAACTCGCCGCCGACATCATCGGCCGGTCGGCGCGCGGCGTCGAACTCGCGGCCTACGCCGAGAAGACCTTCGCCACGGTCGACGGGGTGTTGGCGCGTGTGCCGGCCGACAAGCGGCCTCGCGTCTACCTGGCGCGCGGCCCCGAGGGGCTGGAGACGGGCGGTCGCGGCTCGATCAACACCGAGATCATCGAGCGCGTGGGCGGCGTCAATGTCGCCGAGGGGCTGGGCGGGCGCGGCAACACGGCCAATGCCTCGCTCGAGCAGATCATCGCCTGGCAGCCCGATGCCATCGTCACGCTCGACCGCGCGTTCTTCGCCAACGTGAAGACCAAGTCCGGATGGGATCAGGTGCGCGCGGTGGCCGAGAACAAGGTCTACCTGGCACCCAGCCTGCCATGGGGTTGGATCGATGCCCCGCCGTCGATCAACCGGCTGATCGGCCTACGCTGGCTGCTCAAAACCTTCTATCCGACGGAAGCCGGCATCGACCTGCGCACTGACACGCGCTTTTTTTACGCGCTGTTCTACGGCGCGAAGCTCGAGGATTCGCAACTCGATCGGCTGCTCGGTGGTGCTGGCGCACACTGACGGCGCGCAGCGCAGCGCCGTCGTTCTGATCCTGCTGACCGTCATCTTGTTGGCGGCCGTCCTGCTGGCGGGCATGCTGGGTCCCTATCCGTTGACGCCGGGCGACGTCGTCGCGGCGGTCACGGCGCGCCTTGCGGGCGATGCCGCGCCGGAGCCGATCGATACGGTCCTGTTCCAGATTCGCCTGCCGCGCGTGCTGGCGGCGCTGCTGGTCGGCGCGGCACTGGCGGCGGCCGGCACGAGCTACCAGACGCTGTTCCGCAATCCGCTGGTGTCGCCGGATATCCTGGGCGTGTCGGCGGGCGCCGGGTTCGGCGCGGTGCTCGGCATCCTGCTGTCCTTGCCGGTGATCGCCATCCAGGCACTAGGCTTCGCCACCGGCCTGCTGACCGTCGGCATCGTCTATACGCTGGCGCGCGCCTTGCGCAGCCAGAACGAGATCCTCGTGCTGGTCCTGGCGGGCATCGTCGTCGGCGCACTGGCCGGCGCCGGCATCTCGCTGGTGAAGATCCTAGCCGATCCCTACAACCAGCTTCCCGCCATCACCTTCTGGCTTCTGGGCAGCCTTTCCGGCATCAAAGTGAGTGATCTCCAGACGGTGGCGCCGCTGGTCATCCTGGGCCTCGTTCCGCTCGCTTTGCTGCGCTGGTGGATCGGTGTGCTGTCGCTGGGCGATGACGAAGCCAAGGCGCTCGGTGCCAACGTCAGGGTCGTGCGCGGCGTCGTGATCGGCGCGGCCACGCTGGTCACGGCGACGGCCGTCTCGGTGTCGGGCGTCATCGGCTGGATCGGGCTGGTGATCCCGCATATGGCGCGGCTCCTGGTCGGCCCGCGCTACGACCGTGTGCTGCCGGCAGCGACGTTGATGGGGGCGGCGTTCCTGGTGCTGATCGACGCGGTGGCGCGCGGGGCGGCGCGCATCGAAATTCCGCTCGGCTTGCTGACCGCCCTGTTGGGCGCGCCGGTGTTCGTCTGGCTGCTGGCGCGCGGCCGGCGCTCCTGGAGTTGAGCCGTGCTGCAGGCTTCCGCGCTGTCGATCGGCTACGGACGCCGCACTGTCGCGGCCGGTATCGACCTCGCCGTGCAGCGTGGCGAAGTACTTTGCCTGCTCGGGCCCAACGGGGCCGGCAAGACCACGCTGTTCAAGACCTTGCTGGGGCTGATCCCACCGCTCGGCGGCAAGGTCACGCTCGACGGTCGGCCCGTCGATCGGCTCACGCGCCGCGAACTGGCGCAATCGATGGCCTATGTCCCGCAGGCGCAGGTGATGGAGTTCGCCTACACCGTCCTCGACCTTGTGCTGATGGGCCGCACGGCGCATCTGGGGCCGTTCTCGGTGCCGGGCGCGCGCGATCATGAGCGGGCGCAGGCCGCGCTGGACGATCTCGGCATCGCCGACCTGGCTTCGGCCGAGGCCAATCGCATCTCGGGCGGGCAGCGCCAGCTCTGCCTGGTCGCCCGCGCGCTCGCCCAGGATGCGCCGTTGCTGGTGATGGACGAGCCGACGGCCAGCCTCGATCTTGGCAATCGCCTGCTGGTGCTGGAGCGCGTGCGCGCGCTGAGGGCGCAAGGCTATGGCGTGGTGTTCTCGACCCACGATCCCGACCAGGCGCGCGAGCTTGCCACGCGGGTGGCAGTGATCGCCGCAGGACGCCTGGTGGCCTACGGGACGCCGCACGAGACGCTGACCGGGCCGACCCTGTCGGCAGTCTATGGCGTCGAGGTGATGATCGAACGCACCGAGAGCGGCCGCTACGTCGTGGCGCCGCGATCGTGACGCCAATCTTCTCCTCCCCTCGCTTCGCAAGGGGAGGTGCCCGCGCAGCGGGCGGAGGGGTCATGAATCACGGCCCCTCCGGCCTTCGGCCACCTCCCCACTGCGTGGGGAGGCGTGATTGCCGTCAGTGGATTTTCGACGAGGCGGGCGGCGTCAGCAGGCGGGCGAGGGAGCGGATCTCGGGCGTCGAGGCGCCGTAGGCGCGCCGCTCCATCTCGCGGTAGAGCCGCACGATGTCGTTGCCGGTCTCTGTCACCGCGGCGCCGCCCCCTCCGCCGCCACCGGTCTGGGCTGTGACCACGGGCTCGCGGAACATGCGGTTGAGCTCGTCGACCAGGAGCCACGCCTGGCGGTAGGACATCGCGAGCGCGCGGCCGGCCGCCGAGATCGATCCCGTCTCGTTGATAAGCTCGAGCAGCCGGATCTTGCCGGGCCCGATCGAGCGCTCGTCGCCGAAGTCGAGTCGCAGGTGCAACGACGTCTTTCCGGCGGCCTTCACGGCCCGTTTGGCGGTGCCACGTCCCATCGCAGCGATTATGCGGTGGGACGTGGCGTCGCGCCAGATGCTCTCGTCAGGCGGCCTGGTAGCCGATGACGGCCTTCGTCTCCAGGAATTCCTCGAGGCCCCACTTGCCGTACTCGCGGCCGTTGCCCGACTGCTTGTAGCCGCCGAACGGCGCCGCCGTATCGCCCGCGGGATAATTCAGGTGCACGTTGCCGGCCCGCATCTGCGAGGCGACCGCGCGGGCGTGGCCGATGTCGGCCGACTGCACGTACGCCGCCAGCCCGTAGATCGTCTCGTTGGCCAGGCGAATGACCTCTTCCTCGCTCTTGTAGGGCAGGATGGCGATCACCGGCCCGAAGATCTCCTCGCGCGCGATCGTCATGTCGTTGCTCACGCCGGCGAACACGGTGGGCCGCACGTAGTAGCCGCGGTTGAGATGCTCCGGCCGGCCGGGGCCGCCAGTCACCAGTTCGGCGCCCTCGTCGATCCCCGCCTGGATGAGGCGCTGGATCTTCTCGTACTGCGTGGCGTTGACCACCGGGCCGAGCCGGGTCTCCGGGCTGCGCGGATCGCCGACGACGAAGCGCTCGGCCGCCGCCTTGGCGATCGACTTGACCTCGTCGTGCCGATCGGCCGGCACGAACATGCGGGTCGGTGCCGTGCAGGACTGGCCCGAGTTCACCATCATGCTGTTGACGCCCTTGGTGACCGCCATCTGGAAGTCGACGTCGGGCAGCAGGATGTTGGCCGACTTGCCGCCCAGCTCCTGGGCGACGCGCTTCACCGTCAGGGCCGCCGCCTGCGCCACGCGGATGCCGGCGCGGGTCGAGCCGGTGAACGACATCATGTCGATACCGGGATGCGACGACATCGCCTCGCCGACGACGGAGCCGCTGCCCTGGATCATGTTGTAGACACCCTTGGGCGTGCCGGCGGCCGCCATGACCTCCGACCAGATGATGGCGTCGAGCGGCGCCTCTTCCGACGGCTTCAGCACCATGGTGCAGCCCGCGGCGATGGCCGGCAGGACCTTGCAGGCGATCTGGTTGATCGGCCAGTTCCACGGCGTGATCAGGCCGCACACCCCGATCGGCTCGCGCACGATCAGCGTGCCGCCCTCGACCGATTCGAACGGATAGGTCTCGAGCACCTCGATCATGCGCTCGAGATGGGCGGTGCCGCGGCCCGCCTGGATGTCGCGGGCGAACTGCAGGGGCGCTCCCATCTCGCGCGAGATCGCATCGCCGGCATCGTTCCGGCGCTTGTTGTATTCCGCCAGGATCGCGCGCAGCAGCTCGAGCCGTTCCTTGCGGGTGGTGCGGGCGAAGCCCGGGAAGGCCGCCCGGGCCGCCGCCACGGCGCGGTCGACGTCGGCTGCACTGCCGACGGCGATCTGGGTGAACGCCTCCTCGGTCGACGGATCGATAACGTCCAGGAAGGCGGGCTTCACCGGATCGACCCACTTGCCGTCGATGTAAAACTGCTTTTCGTGCTGCATGGAGAGATCCCCTCGGCTCGGCGGACGCCCCTTGGCAAGGTCCACCCGATTTGCGAAGGTCGTTGTATATAGGCGAATACAACGAAGGAAAAGAGCGTCGTGACAGCGGCATTTCCGGTAAGCGAACGCAACAAGGTCCGCCGCCTGCACGAGCGCGGGCGCTACGACAAGGACGGCGTCTATGCGGTGCTGGACGCCGCCATGCTGTGCCATATCGCCTATGTCATCGACGGCCAGCCCTACTGCACGCCGACCGCGTTCTGGCGGGAAGGCGACCATCTCTACTGGCACGGCTCGTCAGCCAGCCGCATGCTGCGCAGCCAGAAACCCGGCCTGGCGGTCTGTCTGACGGTGACGCATCTCGACAGCCTCGTGCTGGCGCGTTGTGGCTTCAACCATTCGGTCGATTACCGCTCGGCCATGTGCTTCGGCACGGCGCACCTGATCGAGGATCTTGCCGAGAAGGAACGCGCGCTCGACAGTATGGTCGACCGTTTCTATCCCGGCCGCGCCGCGTCGTTGCGCACCAGCACCGTGCAGGAGCTGAAAGCCACGACGGTAATCGGCATGGCGATCGACCAGGCCTCCGCCAAGGTCCGCTCCAAGGGCGTGGCCGACGAGGAGGAGGATTATGGCCTGCCGATCTATGCCGCGCGATTTCCGGTGCGCCAGGTGGTGGGCGAGGTCGAGATCTGCCCGCGCATGCCGGCGGGCGTCGAACGACCCGAAGGCCTGGCGGGCTTCACGCCCGGCCGCCGTCTCGACGAGGTGATGGGCGAGAACTACCGCAAGACCTACGCAACGTGACTCCCGAACAGCGTGAGGTAGTCGTGGTCCAGCAGATCGACGTCAAGGCGTTTCAGCAGGTCTCCTACGTTACCGGCGACGTTTCGGCCGACGGCAGCGCGATCCTGCTGCGCGTCGAGACCGAACGGCACGGCCAGGTCGACCTGTCGTTCCCCACGGTCGACCTGCAGCATCTCGTCACCCTGTTGCTGATCCTGGGCGGCAAGGCCGCCGTCAGGGGCCGCTTCGCCGCGTTCAGCGAGACCTTCCAGGCGCCGCCGCTGCCGTTGCATGGCGTGTCGCTCGGCCTGGAACAGAACGAAGGCGTGCTCACCATCGAGGTCGGCGCCACCGTGCTGTCGTTCTCGCTGTCGCGCGGCAGCATGGCCGAGATCGGCCGCACCATCCTGGAACTGGAGTCCGCGGCTTCCTGAGCGGACGGCCACGTTCCCCAGCCGCGCGGGTTGTCATCGGCGCGCAACGGGCGCAAACTGACGAACTCAGTACCACGTGCCGGAGTATCTAAGCGTAAACCTGTACCAAAAAACGGGGGGGTTTAGCAGATGTCCGCGTCCAACATTCCTGCGTCTCAATCTGGTCTGCCATGGTGGAGGGAACCCACCAAGGACCAGTGGCAAGCCTACATCGCCGCCTGGCTCGGTTGGACGCTCGACGCGTTCGACTTCACCATCTTCTTGCTGATCATGCTGCCGATCGCCAAGGAGTTCGACGTGCCGCTGACGGCGGTCGCGGTCATCTTCACGCTGACGCTGTGGATGCGCCTGGTCGGCGCCACCGCCGCCGGCTGGCTGGGCGATCGGATGGGCCGCAAGACGCCGCTGATGATCTCCATCCTGTGGTACTCGATCTGCAACTTCATCGCGGGCTTTTCGCCCACCTTCACGTTCCTGCTGATCTTCCGCACGCTGCTCGGCATCGGCATGGGCGCCGAATGGCCGGCCGGCGCGGCGCTCGCCATGGAGTCCTGGCCTACCCGCTCGCGCGGCTTCATGAGCGGCATCCTGCAGGGCTCTTGGGGGTTGGGCTTCGCCCTCTCGGCGGCGGCCTACGGTTTCCTCTACGACTCGATCGGTTGGCGCGGCCTGCTGTGGATCGGCATCCTGCCGGCGCTCGTCGTCGTGTGGATCCGCTTCTATGTCAAGGAGCCCGAAGTGTGGGCCGAGAACAAGCGGCAGCAGATCGAGAAGAAGACGGAAGTGAAGGCGCCGCTGCTCGTGATCTTCAGGCGCGAGTACCTCTTCAACACGCTCACCGCCTGCGCCTGGATGGCGGCGGCCTTCTGTGTCTACTACTCGATCTGGGCGCTGTTCTCGACCTATCTCCAGAAGCAGCTGTCGTGGACGCCGCTCATGGTGGCGACACCGCTGTTCTGGGCCAACATCGTGGTCTTTGCCGGCAGCGCAATGTGGGGCGGCGTGGCCGACAAGTGGGGCCGCAGGCCGGCGATTATCGTGCCCTGTGTCCTCGCCATCTTCGTCACGCCGCTCTACCTGTGGACCCAGGATCCGACGATGATCATCCTGGGCTTCATCCTGCAGGGCGTCTTCGGCGGCTCGATCTATGGCCAGAACCCGAGCTATCTTTGTGAGCGCTTCCCCACCGAGGTGCGCGCGACGGCCTCGGGTTTCGTCTATCACCAGGGCGCGATCTGGGGCGGCCTGGTGGCGCCGGTGCTGAGCTACTTCGCCGTCGAGATGAACATGGGCTTCGCGCTTCCCATGATGGTGAGCACGACGGTGTTCCTGGTGCTGGTCATCATTGCCGTGGCACTGGGGCCGGAGACCAAGGGCAAGCACCTCACCGCCGACCTGGAGGTCATCAAGGCGGCTGACTGAATTTTTCCGCCGCGGTCCCCCTCCTCGAAGACGCGGGGAGAGGGAAGGGATCCTTCCTGGCTGGTCAGAGACGCATATTTGCAGTCTCCATTGGCACGCGGGTTGCTCGCCTTTCAGCGAGGACACTCAACGCCAGGGGAGGACCGTCCGATGTGCAAAGGCGACGACCGGAATTGCCCTGATTTCGAACTCCACCGCAAGAAGCTGCTCGACGAACTCGACAGCGAGCGGCGCAGCTTCATGAAGAGCGCCTTCGTGGCGACCGGCGGCGCGGCTGCACTCGTCGCCGGCGGAACGTTGATCTCCCCCGCGGTCGCCCAGACCGCCGTCGGACAGCAGGGCCGGCCCAATCATCACTATGTTCCGGCGACGGCCGACACGGTTCATTGGGGGTACTTCAGCAAGCTGCTGAAACCCATTGTCGAGGTCGACAGCGGCGACTACGTCACCATCGAGGCCCTGACCCATCACGCCAACGACGACGCCGAGCGCATGGTCAAGGGCGACCCGGGTGCGGAAAGCGTCTTCCTCTGGACCAAGGACAAGAAAGGCGTCGACCGGCGCGGCGCCGGTCCGGTCGACGGCAAGTTGCTGGGACGGGGATCGGGCGAGGGCTTCGGCGTCCACATCTGCACCGGTCCGGTCTTCATCAGGAACGCCGAGCCCGGCGACATCCTCGAAGTGCGCATCATGGATGTGAAGCCGCGGCCGTCGGCCAATCCCAACTATCCCGGCAAGGCCTTCGGCAGCAACGCGGCGGCGTGGTGGGGCTTCCACTATAAGGAGCTGATCACCGAGCCCAAGCCGCGCGAGGTGGTCACGATCTACGAGATCGACGCCACCGGACAACGCAACTGGGCCAAGGCGCTCTACAATTTCCAGTGGACCCCGCAGACCGATCCGTTCGGCGTGGTTCACAAGACCATCGACTATCCCGGCGTGCCGGTCGACCACAGCACGATCAAGGAGAACCACGGCATCCTGAAGAACGTGCGCATTCCGATCCGGCCGCATTTCGGTGTGATGGGCGTGGCGCCGAAGGAGGCCGACTACGTCGATTCCATTCCGCCCGCCTATTTCGGCGGCAACATGGACAATTGGCGGGTCGGCAAAGGCGCCACCATGTTCTACCCGATTGCGGTTCAGGGCGGGCTGTTCTCGATCGGCGATTCGCACGCCTCCCAGGGAGATTCCGAACTCTGCGGCACCGCGATCGAATGCTCGCTGACCGGGACGTTCCAGCTCATCCTCCACAAGAAAGCCACGCTCGGCGGGACGTCGCTCGCCGAACTGAATTACCCGCTGCTCGAAACCCAGGACGAGTGGGTGCTGCACGGCTTCAGCTTTGCCAATTATCTCCAGGAGCTCGGGCCGACCGCGCAGCAGACGATTTACGAGAAATCGTCGGTCGACCTGGCGCTCAAGGACGCGTTCCGCAAGATGCGCGCGTTCCTGATGATGACCAAGGGGTTGACCGAGGACGAGGCGATTTCCCTGATGTCGATTGCCGTCGATTTCGGCGTGACTCAGGTGGTCGACGGAAACTGGGGCGTGCACGCCATCATCAAGAAGAGCCTGTTCGCCGGCGCCGAGGCGTGAGCCCCTTCACCCGCGGATTTCGACGCCCGCCCATTCCTCCAGCACCTTGGCGATGACGGTGAAGTCGGAATCGGCGCCGAACCGCGCCTTGGTGATGGCGAGCATCTCGCCCACCACCATGGGCACACCGAGCGCCTCGGCTTCGTCGACGCAGAGGCGAACATCCTTGTAGGAAAGGCCGGTGGCGAAGCCGAAATCGAAGGTCCTGGGCAGCACGGCGCGCGGGAACTTGTCCTGGGTGGCGCTGTTGCGACCGCTCGAGGCGTTGATGATGTCGATCAGCACCCGGGCATCGAGGCCGGCCTTGACGCCCATCGGGCGCACGACACCATGACTGCGAGCGTGTGTCCTAAACATTAGGCAGCAAACGAGGAGGAACGTCATGTCCGTGACCCGCCGACAATTCGCTCCGGCCGCCGCATCGCTCGCGGCGCTGGCCGCATCGCCGGCCTTCGGCCAGCAGACCAGCGAGAACGTGAAATGGCGCCTGACGTCGAGTTTCCCCAAGAGCCTGGATACGCTGTGGGGCGCCTCGACCACCATCGCCCGCACCGTCGGCGAGATGACCGACGGCAAGTTCGTATTGCAGCCGTTTGGCGCCGGCGAGATCGTCCCGGGCCTGCAGGTGCTCGACGCGGTGGCCAATGCCACCGTCGAATGCGGCCACAGCTACACCGGCTACTATATCGGCAAGAACCCGTCCTTCATCTTCGACGGCTCGCTGCCCTTCGGGCTGACGCCCCGCATGCAAAATGCCTGGATGATGTTCGGCGACGGCCGCAAGCTGATGGACGAGGTTTATGACAGCTTCGGCGTCGTCGCCCTGCCGGCGGGCCAGACCGGTGGCCAGATGTTCGGCTGGTTCCGCAAGGAGCTCAAAACGCCGGCGGATTTCGTCGGACTGAAAATGCGCACGGCGGGTTTCGGCGGCAAGGTCATGGCCAAGTTGGGCGCGGTGCCGCAGCAGATCGCCGGCGGCGACATCTATCCGGCGCTGGAGCGCGGCACGATCGACGCCTGCGAATGGGTCGGCCCCTATGACGACGAGAAGCTCGGCTTCAACAAGGTGGCGAAATACTACTACACGCCCGGCGTCATGGAGCTCGAGGCGGTCAACCAGCTGATGATCAACAAAGCCGCCTGGGCGACGCTGTCGCCGCGCTATCAGGCCATCCTGCGATACGCCTGCAACTACGCGATGACCGAGATGCTGGCGTCCTACGACGCCAAAAACGCCACCGCGATCGCCCGCCTGGTGGCTGCCGGCACGCAGCTTTCGGTGCTGCCGGAGGAGGTGATCAAGGCGCTGCGCACCGCGCTCGAGACCGTCCTCGACGAGGAAGCCGCGCAGAGCGAGCAGTTCAAGAAGATCCTGGTGAACTGGCGCCAGTTCCGCGCCGACCAGCACCGCTGGTTCTCCATCGCCGATACCCGCGCCGACCTCGCGGTCTTCAGGACCGACCCAAAGTAGGCGTTTCGAGCCGGCGAGGCCGCCTCCGCCTGCACGGGGTGGACGGGGACGCGCGGCCGCATTATGTGGCTTTTGCCACATCCATGGCCAGCGACAGGGGGTTGAATACGGTACCCCTCGCCCATCCGCCGTGCGCGTTGTAGGTTCTAGCAGCGGTTGCACGACTTGGAGAAAGCCTGAAGAGCTTCTCGGTCGGCCGGGCTGGAATTTCAGAAGTATTGCCATCGTTGGAGGGTTCCAATGGCGGGCGATAGCGGAACGTCCTTTCCCGTTGCCGGGTTGGCGGTCGTGGCACTGTTCCTGTCGACCGCTTTCCTGGCGCCGCGCGGCTTCGATCTGCTGCGCCAGGCCGAAGACGATGCCGGCCGGCAGATCCGGTTGTCACAGCCGGCGGTCGAAGCGCGCCTGTGGGAAGACCCGCTGGAAGCCCTGCGCCGCCACCTCGCGAAGCTGAAGGATCTTTGCGCCAACATGCCGGCCGGCACGCCCAGCGCCGCTGCGCGCTGCCTGGACGGGCAGCCGGATACCCCCGCCACGTTCGCGGACCCGAAGAAGATCGCCCACGAGGGTTTGACCGTGATCGCGGCGGTGTTGCCCGGCGGGACATTCGTCGGCAGCGCCGAAGCGCGACGGCGCAACCGCTATGCCGTGCTCGCCGGCCTGAACGTCGCCGGCTACGTTCCCGACAACAGCGAGCGGATGAGCCTGCTACGCGTGCCGCGCTGCGAGTCGTTCAGCGCTTGCCCGACCGTCGTGGCAGACAAGGGCGAAGGTCAAGCGGCGGCCACCCGCGTGGCGTCGGCCGACAACGCCACCGCGCCGACATCGGCCAAGGACGTTGCCCAGCCTCCGCCGTCGCCCGTGCTGGACATGGTTTACGAGACATTCACCGCACGGTCCGGCGGCAGCGGCGAGGCCGGCGAGCAGCCGCGCCGGGTGGTGGTCCTGTGGATCGATGACACCCTGTTCGGCCGGCACTGGCTGAGCAGGCTCGCGATCCTGTTCAAGGACCTGGGCCTTGCCGACGACGCCGTGCGGCCGCGCATCCTCGGTCCGGCCGATAGCGGAGGACTGGTCGATGCCCTGAAGGTCGACCTTGTGGATTTGCGCGCGGAAGCCGGCCAGCTGGGGAAGGAAACAGCCCCGCAAGGCGACGAGGCGGCCGAAGTCAAGGTCGACCCGGCCAAGGCCAAGGCTGATGCGACCAAGGCCAAGGCCGACAAGGTCAAGGCCTTCCGTGAAAACTGGCAGATGCTGGCGAGGCTCCGCCTGATCAGCCCCAACTCGACCGCGCCCGATGAACAAATGCTGGCGACGGGGCGGGCGGCCAACGACGGGCAGGCGTGTTCGCGCACCGTCCTGCCGGTGGAACAGGTCTTCAGGCAGCGGCTCGACGACGTCCAGAACGCCTTCCACGACTCGGGCGTGCCCGATGCGGCCGGCCAACCGCTGGCCACCGTGCAGCAGAAGTTCTTCGTGCGCACCATCGGCACCGACGACCTGCTGATCGATCGGCTGGTGAGCGAGCTGCTCGGGCGCGGCCTCGACGCGCACGCGGTCGGCGCGAGCCGGCGCGTCGCCTTGGTCGGCGAATGGGACTCGATCTATGCCCGCACCTTCGCCGAGGCGCTGCAGGCCAAGCTGTCCTGCGTCGGCAAGAAGCGGGACCTCAAGATCGATCTGGTCTCCTACCAGTATCTGCGCGGCCTCGATGGCGTCACGGTCGAGGGTGCGCCGACGCAGTCCCGGCGCAGCGACGACAACCTGCGCGCCAACGACAATGCAAAGGCGAATGACAATTCGCGCAGCAGCACCGGCAATGCGCCGCCGGTCGAGTGGCCCGAGGGCCGCGACCAGCGCGACTACCTGCGCCGCCTGGTCGACCAGCGGCTGGGGCAAAACGACTGGCGCCATGCCGAAACCGAGGTGCAGGCGATCGGCATCATCGGTAACGACGTGCCCGACAAGCTGATGATCCTGCAGGCGCTGCGCGATTCGTTCCAGGACCGCATGGTCTTCACCACCGATCTCGATTCCCGCCTGCTGCACCCGGTCGTCAACCGCTACACGCGCAACCTGATCGTCGCGTCCAGCCTGCCGCTCGCGCTCGGCGACGATCTGCAATGCGGGATCCCGCCGTTTCGCGATTCGTATCAGACGGCGATGTTCCTTGCCGCGCGCTACGCCGCAAGCCGCATGCGCACCGAAGGTCAGGGCGACGACGGCGGCTGCCGGTCGGTGAACACCACCGAGCTTGAAGGCCGGATCGGCTATGCGATCTCCCATCCGCTGCTGTACGAAATCGGCCGCGACGGCCTGGTCGAGCTGGCGGCCGCAACGGGAGCGGCGACGGCCACGGTTGACGGCGCCGCGACGCCGGACGCCAGCGCTGCCGCCCAGACGGCGGAGGCGACGCGCCAGGCCGAGATGCGCTTCACCTATGCCATCCTGGCGGGCGTCGTCTTCCTGATGCTGGGCGTGGTGATGGTGGTCGGCAAGCCCGGTCCGGCCATGCAGGCGGCGCAGCGCTGGTGGTCGGCGACCGGCGCGGACGTGCCCGCCGCCATGGGGAATCAGCCGCCGGCCTGCTCCCATCGCGCGACCGTCATCGTCGCCATGGTGCAGGCGGCGGCGCTGGGTTTCGCGGCCGGCGTGGTGATCGAGCTGGGCGCGCCCGGCAGCGTAGGGCCGTTCGGCGTGCTTCTGTTCGCGGCGGCGACGGCCGCATTCTTCTGGGCTTTCCTGTATCCCGGCACGCGCTGGGTCCGTGAGTTCCGCGCCGGCAGCGCGACCGGCGTCGACGGCCTGCCGCAGGGCCGGCGGTGGGAGCGGTTCATGCTCCAGGTCGTCCTGTTTGCTGCGGCGGTGTTCGTGCTGTCGATGGTTTGCCGGGCGCTGCAGCCCGGCGACGCCGATCTGCACGAGCCTTTCGCCGCCTTGAGCGGCGCCAGCGCGTGGCCGTCGCAACTCCTGCGAACCCTGGCCATCGTGCTGTTCGCCTGGTTCCTCGACTACGCCTGGTGCAACACGGCGCACGAGGCCGACGGTGTCGGGACCCGGTATTTTCCGGTGAAGGCTGGCGCGCCCGTGCCGGCTGCCGGGCCGCCGCTGAGCTGGCGCGCGCGCGCGTTCGCGACATGCCGCGACGCCACGATCTGGCTGTGGCAGCCCAAGGTCGAGGTGCCCGAAGCCGACGGTGCGATCGATGGCAGCGCGCTGTGGCTGGAATACCGGCGGGGCCTGTTCGGTTGGCCGCGACTGGGACGCATCGCTTTTTGGCTGCTGATCACGATCGGCCTGATCGTCCTGGTGAGCGCCCTGGTCGGCGGCGCCCAGCCCGAGATCCCGGCGCGCGGCATCGCCGATCGGACGCTGTTTTTCCTGACGCTGGTCATCGGCGGCCTGCTGTTGCTGTTCATGATGGTGCTGGTGGCCGACGCCACGGTCCTGACCTGGCGCTTCATCATCCTGATGAAGAGCGGCCGCACGCTCTACCCGAAGAAGACCGTCCGACGCTTCGCCGCCGAGCTGGGGCCCAAGCTGCAGGCCCAGGCGGCGACCCGGATTGCCGCCCGCGCCGTCGACCGTCGTCCCGGCGCCGTTGGCCGCAACACGCTGCTCGACGATTGGATCGACGCGCGGCTCTTGGGCGAGCACACCGCGGTGATCGGGCCGCTGATATTCTTCCCCTTCATCCTGCTGGCCTTGATGATCGTCGCGCGCAGTCACCTGTTCGACAACTGGCAGATCGGCAACAGCATCCTGGTGATGTTTGCCGGCTTCGTGCTGTGGTCGCTGGCCATGGCGGCGCTGCTCAATTACGGCGCCGAAGGGGCGCGCGCGAAGGCGCTGCGATGCATGGAGGCGGACCTGCTGTGGCTAAAAGGCGCCGGCCCCGACTATGCCGGCCTGGCCGAGCAGTTCCCGGGGCTGATCGAGCAGGTCCGCGACCTGCGGCAGGGCGCCTTTGCGCCGTTCTTCCAGCAGCCCCTGGTGCGCGCGCTGCTGGTGCCGCTGGGCGGCGCGGGCGGCATCCAGCTTCTCGAGCTGGTGATGTTCGGGCGTTGAGTCTGGGCGAGCAATCCAGTCGCGTGTCTTTCATGCTCATTTGGACCGCGGGCGTCCCGCCCGCTCATGGTCATGAGCGGGCAGGACGCCCGCGGTCCGGAAAAGTCATGAGCGCACTGGACTCTAGCGCCGCCACCAGCCGCGCTTGGGCTTCTCCGGCGGCGCCTCGATGACGGGCACCGGCGGTGGCGGAGGCGGCGGTTCGGGCTGCGGCGCCGCAGCCACGACAGGTGGCGGCGGTGCCGGCGCCGCCTCGACATTCACCGGCGGGCCGGGATCGTAGGGTGTGCGCTCCACCGGCATGTGGTCGATCGCCGCCGGCGCGGGTGCGCTTTCGTCATACGATTCGCCATCGTGCGCTTCGCGGCCATTCGGCTCGGCGGCGCGGTACTCCTCGCGGTGCCCGTCATGGTGCCCATGGTCATTGTGCTCATGCGCGGCTGCGGGATCGCGCGGCGCGTGATCGCCCGGCGCACCCTCGCCGTTCTCGCGGCGCCGGCGCCGGCCGCCCCGGCGTCCGCGGCGGCGGCGGCCCTCGCCATTGCGTTCGCCATCGGCGTTGCGCTCGCCCGTGGCATGGACGGCTTCGCCTTCGGTTGGCCCCTCACGCGGCCCCTCACGCGGCTCGTCGTCCTGATCGTCGTGGTCATCTGCAGCCGCGCCGTTCGGGCCATGGTCGTGCGCCTGCTCGTCGGCCGGATAGTCCTCGCCGGCCGCGGCCTGCGGACGATCGGCACTGTCGCCTTCGCCCTCGCCGTCGCGACGCGGGCGCCGCCGGCGCCGCCGCCGCCGACGGCGGCTGCCTTCCTCGTCCTCGCCGCGCTCGCCGCTGCGCTCACCCGCCGGCACGGGCTCGCGGACGTCGAGAGGTTCGGGCTCGTCGGCCAGCGGCCGGGCCTCGCCGAGCACCTCGTCGTAGCTGGCGCGCGCCAGTTCCTGGGCCGGCCGGTCGCGATCGCCGCGGCCGCCGCGCACCCGCTCGATCTCGCAGTCGGCGGCGTGCAATTCGTCGTCGGCCTCGACCGACACCGCGAAGCCGTAGCGCTTCTCGATCTCCGACAGCGTGTGGCGCTTCTGGTTGAGCAGGTAGAGCGCGACGTTGGGCGGCACGCTCACCATGATCTCGCCGGCCCGCCGCCGCACGCCTTCCTCCTCGATGGCGCGCAGCGCGTGCAGCGCCGCCGATTCGATGGAGCGGATGCGGCCGGTGCCGGCGCAGTGCGGGCAGATCTCGGTCGAATGCTCGAGCAGGCTGGGGCGCAGCCGCTGGCGCGACATCTCTAAAAGCCCGAAGGCCGAGATGCGGCCGATCTGGATGCGGGCGCGGTCGTTGCGCATCGCGTCCTTGACCTTGTGCTCGACCTGGCGCTGGTGGCGCGTCTCCTCCATGTCGATGAAGTCGATCACGATCAGGCCGGCCAGATCGCGCAGGCGGACCTGGCGGGCGACCTCTTCGGACGCCTCGATGTTGGTGCGGAGCGCCGTCTCCTCGATGTTGCGTTCCTTGGTCGAGCGGCCCGAGTTGACGTCGATGGCGACCAGCGCCTCGGTCGGGTTGATGACGATGTAGCCGCCGCTCCTGAGCTGCACGACCGGCGAATGCATGGCGTCGAACTGGCTTTCCACCTGGTAGCGGTGGAAGAGGGGGATCGGCTCCTTGTAGAGCTCGACCTTGCTGGCCTGGTGCGGCACCAGCTGGCGCATGAACTCCGACGCCGCGGTGAAGCCCGCCTCGCCTTCGACCAGCACCTGGGCGATGTCGGTGTCGTAGACGTCGCGCAGCGAGCGCTTGATGAGGTCGCCTTCCTCGTAGATCAGCGCCGGCGCCGTCGAGCGCATGGTGAGCTCGCGGATCGAATCCCACAGCCGGGACAGGTATTCATAGTCGCGCTTGATGTCGATCGTGCTGCGCTCCAGCCCCGCGGTGCGCAGGATCACGCCCATGCCCTGCGGCACCTCGAGCTCGCCCAGGATCTCCTTCATGCGCTTGCGGTCGGCCGGATTGGAGATCTTGCGCGAGATCCCGCCGCCCCGGCCGGCGTTGGGCATCAGCACGCAGTAGCGGCCGGCCAGCGACAGGTAGGTGGTGAGCGCCGCACCCTTGTTGCCGCGCTCCTCCTTGACGACCTG
>DASZJU010000030.1:0-9381 GCA_035947815.1 Reyranella sp. | reverse complement strand
CAACGGCTGTCGGCCCATGGTGAGGCTGATGGGCGGCGCATCGGGAGCGGCGTCACCCCGCACGAGGTAGAGCGCGGCTTGGCCCGGCTTCGGCGCCGGGAAGTTCGGACCGTAGGCCTCCATCCAGCGCGACATCCCGCCGGGCGTCGCGGAAGAACAGGCGGCAGCCAGCAGGGACAACGCAACAACGAGCAGAAACTTCTTCATGCACCGACCTCCGCGAACAGCGTCGGCCGAACCGACTTTTTGGTCAAGCGGGCAGGACAGCGCCGCTAGGCGCAGGCTCCGGCAGGACGCGCAGGCGCGCCAGCGGCGACAGCACGATCACCAGGGTCGACAAGGCGAAGGCGGCTGCGATCAGCAGCAGGGCGCCGTGCAGCCCGGCGTGGGCCGCCACGAAACCGCCGGCCAGCGCGCCCAGCGGCCGCACGCCGTAGATCGCGGTCTGCATCGTGGCGTTGACCCGGCCCATCAACGGGGCCGGCGTCACCAGCTGGCGCACCGTGATCTGACAGATCAGCCATAGCATCGGGCCGAAGCCCACCAGGAAATGTCCGGCGGCGGCATAGGCGAAGCCGTTGCCCGACGGTGCTGCGAGGAAGAGGCCGGCGGCGATCACCGACACGGCGGGGCCGAAAATCAGGGTAATCAGCGGCGGCAGGCGCCGCGCCGAGACGGGCGCCACCAGCGCGCCCAGGATCAGACCCGCGCCGTAGGCCGACTGGGCGAGACCCATGTGCGCCGGATCGAGGCCGAGTGGGCCCAACGCCAGCGGTGCCCAGACGGCGAGCAGGGCGAAAAAGGCGAAGTTCCAGAAGACCGCGCAGAGGCCGATGCCGCGCAGCAGCTCGTGGCGCACCACGAAGCGGGCGCCGGCCTGGATGGCGGCGAGGAAAGAGGGTCGCTGCGCAGCGCTCGTCGGTGCGGGGGCTTTCGGCAAAGCGAGAATGCAGGCCAAGGCCAGGGCGGCGCCGAAGGCGGCGAGGGCGTAGCCCCAGGTCGGCGACAGGAGCTGGGCGAGCAGGCCCGCCACGAACGGCGCCGCCAGGCTCACGACGGCGCGCGCCAGCTCCAGACGGGCATTGGCGCGTGACAGGTCGGCCGGCGGCACCAGGCTGGGCAGCAGCGAGATCGATGTCAGCACATAGACCACGGTGCCCGAGGCGCCGACGAAAGCGGCGACGCCCAGCAGGCTCACGATGCCCGCGGCCGCCGCCGCCACGGCGAAGACGGATGCCGCGAGGCCGAGCGCCAACGCCACGATCAGCAGGGTGCGCCGCGGCATGCGGTCGACCCAGGCGCCGGCTGGCAAGGAGAGCAGCAGCCAGGCCGCACTTTGTGCGGCGACCAGCAGGCCGAGCACGCCGGGTCCCGCGCCCAGAACCAGGGTCGCGGTCAGCGGCAGGGTTGCGAGCGCCAGTTGGTCGGCGGCGTGGGTCCCGGCGGCGGTGCCGAGCAGAGCGGTGAAGGGCTTCATGGTTGCCGTTCTATGACCGGCGTCGGACTCACCGTTATCCGGCACCGCCCGCCAATTCGTCTCTCTTGCCCGCCACCCCGCAGAACCGGCTAGAGTATGTCGGCGTAACGTAAGGGAGGAAAAAATGGCCGGACGTGTTGCAGTCGTGACGGGCGGAACGCGCGGCATCGGCGCCGCTGTTTCGCGCATGCTGAAGGACAAGGGCTACAAGGTGGCGGCCACCTACGCCGGCAACGATGACGCGGCGAAGAAGTTCAAGGCCGAGACCGGCATCGCCGTCTACAAGTTCGACGTCGGCGATTTCGCCGTCTGCCAAACGGTCATCTCCCAGATCGAGAAGGATCTCGGCCCGATCGAGGTGCTGGTGAACAACGCCGGCATCACCCGCGATTCGACCATGCGCAAGCTGACCCGCGATATGTGGGACTCGGTGATCGACACCAATCTCGGCTCCTGCTTCAACATGTCGAAGGCGGTGTGGGAAGGCATGAATACGCGCGGCTTCGGCCGCATCGTCAATATCGGCTCGATCAACGGCCAGGGCGGTCAGTATGGCCAGGTGAACTACGCCGCCGCCAAATCGGGCATCCACGGCTTCACCAAGGCGCTGGCCCAGGAGGGCGCCTCCAAGGGCATCACCGTGAACGCCATCGCACCGGGTTACACCGAGACCGACATGGTCTCGGCCGTGCCGGCCAACGTGCTGGAAAAGATCGTGGCCAAGATCCCGGTCGGCCGGCTGGGCAAGGCCGAGGAGATCGCCCGCGGCGTGATGTTCCTTATCGCCGACGATGCGGGCTTCATCACCGGCTCGACGCTGTCGATCAACGGCGGCCAGCATATGTACTGATTGGGCGTATGCGGGTTCAGAGTCCCCGCGCTTCGCGCGGGTCCCCTCCCTCTCCCCCGCGATGACGCGGGCGGAGAGGGCTTTTGATTCAGGAGCGTCCCATTTCGCGTCCGAGACTAAAGACGGGGATAGCGATGAAGATCTGGGGGCGCGCCAATTCGATCAACGTGATGAAGGTGCTATGGGCCGCCGACGAATGCGGTCTGAAATACGAGCGCACGGATGTGGGCCTCGCCTTCGGTGGCAACGACCAGAAATGGTACCTCGATATGAATCCCAACAGCGTCGTGCCGACGATCGAAGACGGCGGGCGTATTATCTGGGAAAGCAACACCATCGTGCGCTATCTGGCGGCCAAGTATGCAGCAGGCAGCCTGTGGCCGAACGATCCGGGAGAGCGCAGCGAAGCCGAGCGCTGGATGGACTGGCAGCTCAGCACCATTCACACAGGAATGCGCAACATCTTCTGGGGCATGATTCGCACCCCGCCCGAGAAGCGCGACATGGTCGCGATCAGCAAGGCGGCGGCCGACACGGGAAAGCTCTGGGCGCGCCTCGACGAGAAGCTCGCGGGCAAACTCTATGTCGCAGGCCGGCATTTCACGATGGGCGATATCGCGGTGGGCTGCTGGGTTCACTCCTGGCACGCACTTCCCATCGAGCGGCCCGAGCTAAAGAACGTGCAAGCCTGGTACGAACGGCTGCAAACGCGGCCGGCCTACGCCGAGCATGTCATGGTGCCGCTGACCTAGCGCTGGTTACGCGGCGCTGCAGCGTAAGGCGCCGCGCCGACGAAGTGATCGAGTAAGCTGTTCCGCCATGTCCGCTGCGGGTCAGGCTGAGACCAACAGCCCGATCCAGCAAGCCGTCCACTTTGCCCTTGGGAACGGCATGTCGGATTTGGGTCAGTCTGAGACTAAAAACTGATCGAGCGAAATAACCGCTTCACCCTTGGAAACAGAAATGCTTCCGCGCCCAGGGGGAGTCGGCATGCCGAGCATCCAAGAGATGCTCGTGGCGGAAGTCGTCCATGGAATGGCTATACATGCCGTGGCGCCTCGTGGGGTCGCCGTCTGTCTCATCAGGTCAAATAAGAATGGATGATCTCGATCAACTCTTCTGCCGCCTGAGAGCGACAGCATCGAGCTCGCACGGATGCGCCTCAGTCTCATCAGCAGCTTGCGCTTCTCTTTTTGCCTGCGTGCTATGCGACATTGGTCTTGATCCTATCCTGGAGGGGGGTATATATCGCCCGTGTGTCGGCGCTCGAACCTGTTCGAGCCCGGCACGCCAGAGTAACCTGCAGCAAGGGATTCGATGAACCCGCGACCTAGCAACACCCGGCAAGCACAACGCGGTCGTATCGCGACCGCATGCGCGGCCGGGTTCATAGCCCGGGGAACTCGAGAGACCCTGGGGGCAATGATGCTCTAGCCCCCTGGTCCTCGCGCCTCCCGGGTCGGACCAACCGATCTGAGAACAAGGAGGCGCGGAGATGACTGCCGCAATCCTCAACGTCCGCTCTGCCGTGGCGCCGGGCACTGTTTCGCGCCCGGGCGCGATCGATAGGGGCACGACCGACTTCGTGCGCCTGTTTGCGCTCGACCGCCTGCCGGCCGAGCGGCAACGCCTCGTCTGTCGTTGGCGTCAAGACGCCGACGGCAGGCTGTCCTGCATTTGGGAGCCGGACATCGTCCTCTATTGGCGCGAGTGATCCAACCCAATCAGAGACTTCGAACGAACGGAAAAGACCGATGTCAGCTACCGAAACCGCCGCCGTGTCGAGCCGCGATGCTGTCCTCGACGAGGCCCATATCGGCGACATACGCGGTGCCTTGGGAACCATCCGGCACGGCGATGTCGCCCCTCGCGAGACCTGGCGCGCGCGTGCGCGGACGCTGTTTGCAATCCTGGGACCTGGCCTCATCGTCATGGTCGGAGACAATGACGCCGGCGCCTTCGGGACATACACGCAGGCCGCCCAGACCTACGGCACGTCTCTCCTCTGGACGCTGGTCCTGCTGATACCGGTCCTCTACGTCAACCGGGAGATGGTGCTGCGGCTGGGTGCGGTGACCGGCGTCGGCCATGCCCGGCTCATCTTCGAGCGCATCGGCAAGTTCTGGGGGGCCTTCAGCGTCATCGACCTGTTTCTGCTGAACGCGCTCACGATCGTGACCGAGTTCATCGGCATCACCCTGGCGCTGGGCTACCTCGGTCTCTCCAAGGAGCTCGGCGTGATCGCCGCGGCGGGAATCATCATAGCGGCCGCCGGGACCGGCGACTTCCGGCGGTTCGAACGGTTCGCGCTTCTGCTCGTCTTTGGCAGCTTTCTGCTGGTGCCGGTCGCCCTCTGGGTGCACCCGCCGTGGCCTCAGATCGCGCACGACCTGGTCGTGCCGCAATTCCCCGCAGGCGCCAAGCTCTCGGATCTGATGCTGCTGATCATCGCCATCGTCGGCACGACGGTGGCGCCCTGGCAGCTCTTCTTTCAGCAGAGCTACGTCATCGACAAGCGCATCACGCCGCGCTTCATCCGCTACGAGCGCGTCGATCTGTGGATCGGCATCGCCGTCGTCATGGTCGGCGCCATCGCCATGATGGTGTTCACGGCGGCGACCTTCGCCGGTCGACCGGAGTTCGGCAACTTCCAGGACGCCGGCGCGGTCGCAGCGGGACTGGAGAAGTATGCCGGGCGGCTACCCGGCATCTTCTTTGCCATCGCTCTGCTCGACGCCTGCGTGATGGGCGCCATCGCGGTATCGCTTTCGACCGCCTACGCACTCGGCGACGTGCTGTCGCTCCGCCATTCGCTGCACCGCAAGCCCAAGGACGCCAAGGCATTTTACGCCATCTACGGCGGCCTGATCGTCCTGGCGGCGGCGCTGGTGCTGAACCCGGGCACACCGCTTGGCCTGCTGACCAGCGCCGTCCAGACCTTGGCCGGTGTCCTGCTGCCGAGCGCCACCGTGTTCCTGCTTCTGCTCTGTAACGACAAGTCGGTGCTCGGCCCCTGGGTCAACGGGGTCCGGCTCAACCTCTTCACCGGCGCCGTGATCGCCGTGCTGGTCATGTTGTCGTTGATCCTCACGGCGTCCGTGCTCTACCCGGACATCGGCGAGAGGACGATCCTCGGCATCCTGGGCGGAGGTGCCGCGATCGCCATCCTCACCGCCGCTTCCTTCTTCGTGCGCCGCCGGCACACGCCGATCGCAGCGATCGACCGCGCCGACAAGGAGACCTGGAGGATGCCGCCGCTCGCCGAGCTGGCGGCGGCGCCGATGACCGCTCTCACCCGCATCTGGATGTTCGTGCTGCGCGGCTATCTGGTGGTTGCCGGAGGCCTCGTGCTGGTTCGGATCATCCAGCTCGCGACCAGCCAGGGATGACGGGTCGTGTGGCGCGCCATGGCCGCGAAGCTCGAACTCTGGCTGCTGAGCCGGGCGGAAACGACTGTCATCGCGCTCAAACGCGGCCGGTGGATTGAGCGCAGACGCGCGGCGAAGCTTCTTCGTTGGATCGATGCTCGGTTGATCGGAGGCCTCCGGCCTCCACGACTGTTTGACGACGGACGACAACGCAGCTTGCCGGGCTGCGATCGATGCGGGCAGTGATCCAATACTACGGAGAAGACGATGGGGATGCCGATCGTCGATAAGACGGAGGCATGAAGCCAATGGTTGCCGGTCTTGATCAGGTCGCGCTGAACCTATCTGTCGCTCTCTGCCTGGGTGCCGCAATCGGCGTCGAGAGACAGTGGCGGCAACGCCTCGCCGGGCTCCGCACAAACACCTTGGTGGCACTGGGCGCGGCGAGCTTCGTTGTGTTCGCCAGCCTCTTTCCTGGCGAGGCCAGTCCGACCAGAGTGGCGGCGCAGGTCGTATCCGGAATCGGATTTCTCGGCGCCGGGATCATCTTCCGCGAGGGCCTGAACGTACGGGGCTTGAACACCGCCGCAACGTTATGGTGTTCAGCCGCCGTCGGCCTCCTTGCCGGCTCTGGCGCGCACCTGCGGGCCGCGTTGGCGGCAGCCCTGATTGTCGGCGTCAATCTCCTGCTTCGTCCGCTCGTGCGGCTCATCAACCGTCAGTCCCAGACCTCCACCGAACTGGAAGCGAACTACAAGATTAGCGCGGTATGCCGTGGCAACTCGGAAGCCCAGACGCGGGCGCTCCTGCTGCAAGGATTGTCGTCGAGCGGCCTCCACTTGCACGGCCTCGACAGCAGCAACATCGAGAGCACGGATTGTGTCCGGGTCGTCGCGCATGTCACCACGGAGGGCCGCAGCGACGCTCAGCTAGAGCAGATCGTCGGCAGGCTGAGTCTTGAGCCGACCGTCAGTGCGGCGCGTTGGAATCTGGAAGAACGCCGCGAGGAAGATAACGACCATGGCTGACGATCTCGGCGACTATGCGGCTTGGACGCGAATCAAGATGCAGGAGCACTAAACGGCAGGAATGCCGCAAAAGTAGCAAGCCTCAGCAAGTGGTGTTTGCTCGGTGAGCTGAGATATCCCGGTGGCTGCAAGGAGAACCGACATGCGTATCCCAACGATGCTCGTAAGTCTGGCGCTGCTCCTGGTCGTGGGGAGCGTTAGCGCGCACGCCCATGCCATGCTCGATCATGCCGATCCACGGGTCGACAGCACCGTGAATGCCGCGCCCCACGAGGTTTCGCTCTCGTTCACCGAGAACCTCGAACCTGCCTTCAGCACGATGGAGGTCACCGGCCCTTCCGGCCAGCGGGTGGACGAGGGCAAGCCGCACATCGAAGGCAAGGTAATGCGCGTGCAGTTGCGGGCCGATCAACCGGGCACCTACCAAGTGAAGTGGCGTGTCCTCTCGGTCGACACGCATACGACGGAAGGCGCTTTCAGCTTCAAGGTGCACGAATAGGTCCTCTCCCGGTAGCACGAGTCCAGCAATGATCGCTCTGCTCGCAGCGGCGCGTGCCGTTCACTTCGCCTCCACGGCGATGGTGACGGGCGCGGCGCTCTTTCAATACTTCGTTGCCGAACCGGCGTTTCGAACGGCTGCGATCGGCGGCTCGGCGAGCGCGCGGGCGTATCGGGCCAGGCTGGCGACCATTCTATGGACCGGCTTCGCGCTCGCGGTCCTCTCGGGCGCGGCTTGGCTCCTGGCTCTGGCAGCGAAGATCGGCGGCCAAGGCCCGCCTGTCGCCAGCTCCGGTGGAGTGGCCTGGGTCCTGCTGACCGAGACCCAGTTCGGGCACCTGTGGATGGCGCGGGCGTTCTTGGCGGGCCTGCTGTTCTGCACCCTGTGGCTTGGCAAACCAAGCGACGGCAGAGCGCGTTTCGGGCATGGGCTGACGAGCGTCGCAGCGATGTGCCTGATGGGTTCTTTGGCATGGTCGGGACATGCCGCTGGTTCGCCGGGAGTCATCGGCGACATCCATCTGATCGCCGACGTCCTTCATCTCGTCGCCGCCGGAGCCTGGCTGGGCGGCCTGCTGCCGCTTTCGCTGCTATTCGTGCTGGCTATCCGGCAGACAGATCCCTCGCTCGCTTCGACCCTGCAAATGGCAACGCGGCGGTTTTCGACACTCGGCCTGCTGAGCGTGGGCACGCTGCTCGCGACCGGCCTCGTCAACACGTGGATGCTCGCCGGCAGTCTGCCCGCCTTGCTGGAGACGGACTATGGAAGGCTGCTGCTGGCGAAGATCGCGCTTTTCGTTGCCATGGTGGCAATCGCGAGTATCAACCGCCTCCGGCTGACGCCGGGGCTGCCACAGACAGAAGCCGTGCACCGTCTCGATCGCAATACGCGTATCGAGTTGGCCCTGGGCCTCGCGATCATTGCCATTGTGAGCGTACTTGGGTTGCTTTCGCCCACCGTGCACATGGGTATGCAAATGCAATGATGCTAAATTCCTGTGCCCACCGCATTTCGTAACGCACAACAAGACCCGCGAAGCGCGGCCTGGGCGTATCGAGTATGCCGCTAGCATTGAAGACAAAAAGTTGTTTCGTCACTTACCGCAAGGCTGAAGACAACGCCGCCAGGATTGGCTTGGCCACTGGTCGCGGACGAGTGATAGTTGACCGCCCGCACGATGATCACGTTCTCGCCTGGCTGGAGAGGGACGGCATAGGCGTCGAATGTGTGCCAATGCCCATCAGCAACATTCGAGGCGGCCGCGAGTTCTCCGCTTGAGCCGACGACCGTGCCGTTGAGTGAGACTTGATAGGCGTTGTCCGCGGTAATCCTCAGCGTGGCTCGAGTTCTGCCCACCGGCGGTGTGAACTTCCGCCGAAAGGTTACGACCGGCGAGCCATTGTGCGCCTCGTCCTTCGACACCTTGGTCACCCGCCAGATCCAGGTCGCCCCCGGAAGCACCGGCCAGGAAGGGTGCACCCAAGTGGCGACCGCCGGCGACCAGCTTTTACCGTCCAGCGAGAACTCGGTCTGCCTGTCGCTGACGACAATAGTGGTCACCACCAATTCGGGTCCGGCATGCGCCGACGCGGCGAGCGCGAGCAGGAGCGAAAAGGAGATCACGGCCAGAGAAGTTCGCATTGAAATCCCTGTGCAGCCGGCCTGAAGGACGCTCTTCAGATCCCAGGCAACTGCCCGAACGAACAGCTTCCACCGTGCGGGCGGGATCGAATATGCCAATACTCCGGCTGGTTCGAAACACCAAAGTGCCAGTTCTGTGCAGGCCGCAAACGATCGGCAAATCGGTGGCGATGTATGATCTGGTGTCATCAATCTGTGACGGAGAATCCGGCGGACATAGATGTCCGCTTTGGGGCGGTCCGCCCGGGCGCCGAAATCGACGCCCACGAGGTTGGGGCAGCCGAGCTGGTTCAACCGGTCGTGCACGCCCCAGCCGATGCCAGTGCCGTCGACGAACATCGCATCGGGATTGTACGAGTTGACCTGCTCCATGATCCGGCTGGCGATCTGCATGGGGTCGGGGATGCGGAACTCTACGGCCGGGATCGAGCGCGCATCGAGGCCGCGGCGGAAGCGGATGACGCTCTGGTCGGCGCCCTGGCGGGCGATATCGACGCCCATGATCAGGGGTGCCGTCG